>CAYOJU010000038.1:6779-22549 GCA_964404355.1 uncultured Sideroxydans sp.
CTGTCGCCGGAATGGCGCCTGTTCATCATCACCGGGTTTCTTGGAGGACTCACCACCTTTTCCACTTTCTCGGCCGAGACTGTCTCGCTGCTGATACGCGGGCAATATGCCTGGGGCACGGCCATCATTGCGGCGCACCTTGGAGGCTCACTGCTGATGACTGTGGTGGGGATGCAGACGTTCAAATGGATACAAGCGGGGGGTTGATATGCAAGGCATCTATCTGAAATTCTATCTGACCGAAAAACATCATCATCACGGCAAACTGCTGCAGGAATGGCTGCTGGAAAAAGCCAAGTCGCTGGGCGTGCCGGGAGGCTCCGTGTTCCGCGCCGTCGCAGGATATGGACGGCACGGACATCTTCATGAGGACAACTTCTTCGAACTGGCCGGGGACTTGCCGGTACAGGTCGAATTCATACTCGACGATAAACACGCCAATCAGTTGCTCGGCGTGATCACAGCAGAGGGTTTGGACCTGCCCTATGTGCGCTATGTCGTCGAGACCGGAACGACCGGCCCGAAAAAATAGGCGCTATTTCTTTTTGCCGGACAGCACTGCCGTAATCTCGGCTTCAGCCGCAATCCAGTAGTCCATCGAACCCGCCTTGAAGCCGTTCTTTTCGGCGATGAAATAGGCTGCGTCTTGAACCATCTTGTAACGTTGCTCGGGTGTAGGTGCGTTCGGTGCTTTGGCCGGAGCGGTTTTGGCGGGTGCGGCCGGTTTCTTTGCGGCTACCGGTGCAACTGGCTTGCTGACCTTGGCTGCGGGCTTCTTGACAGTTGTTGCGGGTTTTTTTGTTGTTGCGGTCTTGGTGGTTGTCTTACTGGTGACGGTCGTCTTCTTGGCTGCGGGTTTCTTTGCAGTAGTAGATTTGGATGTAGCCATGATGCTTACCTTTCAAAAATAAAGTTAATCGGCTAGTGCAATCGAACTTGTAATTTGAATAATCCTCCTCCACCTCGCATTCTAAACCTATTCGCGGACGAATCGCAGTATCCGCCCTTTTTGTTTCAAAGATAAAACACGCCTCCCGGACAAGTTTGCGATTGTTCGATGCGCGTGAGGGTAGGCAACAGGTTCAATCCCGTTTCTGCTTTCAGGTTTTCAGCCTGTTCCTTGAGATCGTCCAGCGCGGTGCGGATGTGCGCCCCCGTCGCGGCCAGCGCGATCACGTTGCCGCTTTCGCAGGAAGGGAAGGCCAGCGCACGTGTGTCGAAGGCGTCGCGCAAACGTTGCAGGCTGGCCGCATAACCGCGGCTGCGTCCCAGCAGGTTTACTGCCATGACGCCGTTGTCGTTCAAACGCGCACGGCACATCTGGTAAAACGGCAGCGTATCCAGTTCGCCGGGGCGCGCATCTTCATCGAAACCGTCCACCAGGATCAGGTCGTAACTCTTGTCATTTTCAGCGATGAACTGCGCGCCATCCGCGATCACGATGTTCAGGCGTTTCGGATCGTCCGGCAGCTTGAAGAACTGGCGTGCAGCCGCCACCACGCGCGGCTCGATCTCCACCACGGTCAGTTTGGCCAGCGGGAAGTTGCGGTACAGGAATTTGGTCAGCGACGCCGCCCCTAGGCCGATGAGCAACACTTTGCGCGGGAAATGCGAGTCGTCGCGCATCAGCAGGCTGGCCATCATTTCTTTGGTGTAGTCGAGCTCCAGATGCCAGGGGCGCGCAATGCGCATGGCGCCTTGTATCCACAGCGAACCAAAATGCAAAAAGCGGACGCCAGCTTCTTCGCTGATATCGATGGGGTAGGTCATCAGGCTTGAGTTGGTGTAGAGGTATTGGCTGAACGGGTGTACTTTTTGCTGGCGATGCGCGCCAGAGCGAATAGCAACTCCACCAGCAGCAATATGGCAATTGCTACGCATGCGCCAAATACCAGCGCATCCTGGTTCAACGGCACGGCATAGCTGTATTGACCCAGCGCCTCATCCAGTATCTCTTTGTCGCCATGAAACAGCACATGCAGCGCCTTCAGCGGCAGGCTGGTGTTCAGCGCGGCCAGGTCAGTTTCGAAGCGCAGCTTGCGCGCGACCATTTTCTCGATGGCCGCCCCTTCTTCCTGAAAGGCTTTCTCGCTGCTGGCACGGTGCAGTTCAATGAGCTTGTTCATGTCGCCGCTGAAATACTTGGCGGCGATGTCCTGGAACGGTTGCAGGTTGACGCTCACCTCGCGCAGGTGCGCATCCACGCGTTTCTGGTACTGGTCGACGAAATTGGGTATCTGCAGCCCGATCAGCAGCGAAACGCAGGCCACGACGATCATCAGATAGCGGTAGAAGATGCTGGTCATAGGGCGTAATTATAGTCCGGCTGGGCGGTTATCTTCATCCGGTTATGGTTCTCACTTGGGCATCCACCGGTTCAGCAGCCAGCGCGCCCATTCGGTCACCTCGGTTGCGCTCATGCCCAGCGTGGCCTGTTGATGCGCCAACTCATCGCCCGCGGCTCCGTGCAGATATACGCCGAGCAATAGCGCTTCGTCCGCGCTCAATCCCTGGGCGATAAACGCGGCGATCATGCCGCTCAATACATCGCCCATGCCCGCGGAGCTCATGCCGGGATTGCCGGTATGGTTGATATGCAGCTTGCCATCGCTCGTAACACAAAGACTGCCGGCGCCTTTCAGTACCACGCTGCCGTTCAGATGCAGGGCCAGCTCAAGTGCCGCTTTTGCGCGGTCTTTCTGCACTTCTTCCGTGCTGCAGGCCAGCAAGTGCGCGGCCTCGCCGGGATGTGGAGTGAATACCGTCGGGGCACTGCGGGTATGCAGCATGGCGCGCAGGTCGGGGCGCATCGCAATGATATTGAGCGCATCGGCATCCAGTACCAGGGCCACATCCAGCAGCAGCGCGTCATACAGCAGTTTCTGCGCGGGCAGGCTTTTCCCCAGCCCGCATCCAACTATCAGAACACTCGGTTTGGTCGATTTCAGTGCGTCGCTGGCCGCGTGCAGCATCAGTTCCGGCTGCGTCACATCCACCACAGGCGCATTGTCTGCCAGCATGCCGACATGCACGCAACCGGCCCCCATTTTGAGCGCGGCGCGCCCGGCCAGCAGCGCGGCGCCTACCATGCCCGCGCTGCCGCCTATGACCGTGACTGTGCCGAACAGGCCTTTGTGGCTGTCTTTGGGGCGCGGCTTGAGATAGGCGGCGACTTGCTTGCGGGTGATGGGTGCGGGACGGGCAACTGGCATATGTTTTCCCTGAGTTTGTGAGGTCGGCTGCATTATAATTGCATCCTGTTCTCAACGCCGCAAAGTGACCGAGTCATGTTCCGTACCTCGATAGGTAAATCCGCTCTTTCCGCCTTCCGCCTCGATAAGCTGCGCACCGCGCTGGCCGCCACCAAGTCCGGCGTATCCCTCGAAGATACCCGCCACATCTACTTCACCGAGCTTTCTTCCGAATTATCACCTGAACAAGCCGTCCTGCTGGACCGTTTGCTAGGATTGGACAAGGGTGCCGGAGAGCCTGAGAGCGCCAGCTCGGCGCAGACCCTGCTGGTAGTGCCGCGCCTGGGAACCATTTCGCCCTGGTCGTCCAAGGCCACCGACATCGCCCGCCATTGCGCGCTGCCGCAAGTGACACGCATCGAACGCGGCGTGATGTATTACCTGAAGAACAGGAACGGCAAACACCTTGGCGATGCCGAAAAGAAATCCGTGTTGCCGCTGTTGCACGACCGCATGACCGAATCGGTGATCGCCGAAGTCACCGGCGTTATGGAAAGGATATTTACGCACGGTACCCCGCAGCCCCTTTCCACTGTGGATATCCTCGCCGGCGGCAACGTTGCACTGGAAGCCGCCAACCGAGAACTGGGCCTGGCGCTATCTGCCGATGAGATCGACTACCTGGTGGAAAACTTCACCAAGCTGAAGCGTAATCCCACCGATGTCGAACTGATGATGTTTGCACAGGCCAACTCCGAGCACTGCCGCCACAAGATTTTCAACGCCGACTGGATCATCGACGACGAACAGCAGGTCATTTCCCTGTTCGGCATGATACGCAACACCCACAAGCTGCATCCGGAAGGTACGGTGGTGGCCTACTCCGACAACTCCTCCGTCATCGAAGGCACCGAGATCGATCGCTTCTATCCGCGCAAGGATGGCGCCTATGCCTACAGCCGCGAGCTTACCCACACCCTGATGAAGGTGGAGACGCACAACCACCCGACCGCCATTGCGCCGTTCGCAGGCGCGGCCACGGGCAGCGGCGGCGAGATACGCGACGAGGGCGCCACCGGCACCGGTTCCAAGCCCAAGGCGGGCCTGACCGGGTTCTCGGTTTCCAACCTGAACATTCCGGGATTTGAGCAGCCGTGGGAAACCAATCCCTACGGCAAGCCGGGACGCATCGCCACGCCATTGCAGATCATGATTGACGGCCCGCTCGGCGGCGCCGCGTTTAACAATGAATTCGGTCGCCCCAATCTTACTGGCTACTTCCGCACCTTTGAAGAACAAGTGAACGGCGAAGTTCGCGGCTACCACAAGCCCATCATGCTGGCGGGCGGTGTCGGCAATATCAAGGCCGAACACACACACAAGCATGATCTGCCGGAAGGCGCGGTACTGATCCAGCTCGGCGGCCCTGGCATGCTGATCGGCCTGGGCGGCGGTGCGGCCTCCAGCATGGATACCGGCGCTAATGCGGAAAACCTGGACTTCGATTCCGTGCAGCGCGGCAATCCCGAGATGCAGCGGCGCGCGCAGGAGGTGATCGACCGTTGCTGGCAAATGGGTGACAAGAACCCCATCCTTTCCATCCACGACGTCGGTGCGGGCGGCATCTCCAATGCCTTGCCGGAACTGGTGCATGGCGGAGGCAAGGGCGCGAAGTTTGAATTGCGCTCAGTGCCGTCCGAGGAGCGCGGCATGTCGCCCATGCAGATATGGAGCAACGAAGCGCAGGAGCGTTATGTGCTGGCGATCCCGTTTGAGCGCGTCATGGAATTCAAGGAACTGTGTGACCGTGAGCGTTGCCCGTTCTCGGTGCTGGGTCATGCCATCAACGAAGACCAGCTCATCGTGCACGATGAAGAATTCGGTAACAACGCGGTGGATATGCCGCTGTCCGTGCTGCTGGGCAAGCCGCCCAAGATGACGCGCAATGTAAAGCGCGAAAAGTTCACGCCGCAAAAGTTCGACACCAGCAACATCGTGCTGAAGGATGCCATAGCCCGCGTGCTGCGCCTGCCTAGCGTTGCCGACAAGACCTTCCTGATTTCAATCGGCGACCGCACCGTGGGCGGCCTGACTGCGCGCGACCAGATGGTCGGTCCGTGGCAAGTGCCGGTGGCCGATGTGGCAGTCACGCTGATGGGCTACAGCACCAATTTGGCCGAAGCTTTCGCGCTAGGCGAACGCACTCCTATCGCCGTGCTCAATGCACCGGCATCCGGGCGCATGGCGATCGGCGAAGCGATCACCAACATTGCCGCGGCCCGCATTGAAAAAATCGGCGATATCAAACTCTCCGCCAACTGGATGGCTGCTGCCGGGCACCACGGCGAAGACGCCGCGCTGTTCGACACCGTTGCCGCCGTAGGTATGGAACTGTGCCCGCAACTGGGCATCAGCATCCCGGTGGGCAAGGATTCCATGAGCATGAAGACCACATGGAAAGAGGGCGAGCAGAGCAAGGCCGTTACCGCGCCATTGTCGCTTATTGTCACCGCCTTCGCGCCATGCAGCGATGCACGCAAGACGCTCACCCCGCAACTCGTGGCCGATACCGACACCGTGGTGCTGTTGTTTGACTTGGGCTGCGGCAAGAACCGCCTCGGTGGTTCGGCGCTGGCGCAGGTATACAAACAAATGGGCGATGTGGCGCCGGATGTGGACAGCGCCAAAAAGCTCAAGGCTTTCTTCAACCTCATCCAGCACTTCAATGCGAGCGGCAAGCTGTTGGCCTACCATGACCGATCCGACGGCGGCATGCTGGCGGCATTGTGCGAGATGACCTTTGCTTCGCACATCGGCCTGGATATTCGCCTGGACGAATGCAAGGGCGACGACCTCGGTATTCTGTTCAACGAAGAACTCGGCGCGTTGGTGCAAGTGCGCCGCGCCGATCTGGCCGACATCTTTGTGCAGTGCGATGACGCGGGTCTTTCCAGTGTGCATGAAGTGGCGCGCCTCAATACCAGCGGTACCATCACCATCTCGCGCGGCAAGACGCAGCTGTTCAGTGAGAACGCGATTACGTTGCGTCGCATCTGGTCCGAGACGACATACCAATTGCAGAAACTGCGCGACAATCCTGTCTGTGCACAGCAGGAATACGACCGCACGCTGGATGCACAGGATGCGGGGTTGCACTCCAAACTCACCTACGACCTCAACGAGAACGTTGCACCCGCATTGCTGAAGTCCCGCCCAAAAATGGCCATCCTGCGCGAGCAGGGTGTGAACGGCCATGTCGAAATGGCCGCCGCCTTCGACCGTGCCGGCTTTGCCGCGGTGGACGTGCACATGAGCGACATTATCAGCGGACGTGTCGCGCTTTCCGATTTCAAAGGCTTTGTGGCTTGCGGCGGATTTTCCTATGGCGACGTGCTTGGCGCGGGTGAGGGCTGGGCGAAATCCATCCTGTTCAATCCCAGGGCGCGCGACGAATTCGAAGCCTTCTTCCAGCGCAACGATACCTTCGCGTTGGGCGTGTGCAACGGCTGCCAGATGATGAGCAATCTGCACGAGATCGTTCCCGGTGCGGAAAACTGGGCGCACTTCGCGCGCAACCAGTCGGAACAATTCGAAGCGCGCTTCGTCATGGTGGAAGTGCAGCAGTCGCCTTCCATCCTGTTACAGGGCATGGCCGGCAGTCGTATGCCCATCGTTGTGGCGCACGGCGAAGGCTATGCCGATTTCGGCGGCACCAAACGCCTGCATGCCGCCCAACCGCTGGTTACGCTGCGCTATGTCGACCACTACGGCAAACCGACGACCACCTATCCGCTCAACCCCAACGGCTCGCCGCAAGGTATCACCGGACTCACCACGCCGGATGGGCGCTTCAGCATCATGATGCCGCACCCCGAGCGCGTGTTCCGGGCGGTGCAGAACTCGTGGTACCCAAGCGAGTGGAAAGAGAACGGTGCGTGGCTGCGCATGTTCCAGAATGCGCGGAAGTGGGTGGGGTAGTATCGACAGGAAACGAAAGGCGACCATGTGTCGCCTTTTTGTTGTGTGTAGGCTGGCGGGTCTGCCGTTGTTTTCAGTGAAGAGAGCCAATGAATGTTCGATAAGCTGAAGAGAAGACTGGGACTGGATATCTCGCAAGAGAATCTCCGCATTCGCGCAGAGCAGTTGAATGCGCTGATCGCGGAGTTACCCTTCCTGATCGTTACGAATACGGTGCTGGAGGCGCTTCTGGTCTGGCTGATGTGGGCCCGGCTGGATCACAGCATACTGCTGTCTTGGCTGGTTGCGCTCTATCTCATCCATGCGCAGGAGACGCTACATTGGCTGCGCTTCCCGAAAAAAATACGCAGCAGCGAAGAATGCAGGCACTGGCAAAAGCAGTTTCTGTGGTCGTTCGGCCTGGTTGGTGCCTTCTGGGGAAGCGCCGGATTCTTCATGTTCATCCCCGACAGTCCCGTGATGCAGGCCATCCTGTTGTGCGTCATAGTCGGGATGGCCGCCGGCGCCGTGGCCAGCAACCAGTCATTCCTGCTGGCGCAGCAAAGCTATGTCGTTCTGCTCATTCTGCCAGTCATGTCCAGTCTGCTTCTTCGGCAAGATCGGGACTACTCCCTGCTGGCGGTCATGCTCGGCCTGTTTTTGCTCTTTGTTGCGAAAGCCGGGCGCGACCAGAGCAAGAACCTGGAGCTGTCAATACGTCGCCAGTTCGAAAATATCGAACTGATGGAGAGCCTGAAACGGGCCAATGATCAACTGAAAGTGGCACAACGCGCGGCTCAGGCAGGCATCTGGGAATGGCAAATTTCGAAAGAACAGATGATCTGGACCGACGAGCTATATTTGCTGTTTGGCCTTGATCCGAATACCTCGACTGCCTCATTCGGCACTTGGCGCGACATCATTTACCCTGCAGATCGTGAAAAGGCCGAGGCGGAAGTGACCAAGTCGTTCCGCAACGGCACTCCCCTTTTCAGTGAATATCGCATCTCGATGCCGGATGGGCAACTCAAGTACATCGTCTCCCTCGGCAACTCCACGCGCAATGAACTTGGCAAGACGGTGAGCATGATTGGACTGTGTTACGACAACACCGCGCAAAAAGAGGCCCAGCGCCGTGCTCACCAGGCCGAATCACGTTATCAAACATTGATCGAGCAGGCGGGCAACGCATTGGTGGTACATGACATGGATGGCAACCTGCTGGAAGTCAACCGGCAAGCCTGTGAGTCCTTGGGTTACAGCAGGGATGAACTGCTCCAGATGGGTGTCTGGGATTTTGTACAGAACTTCGATTTTGCCACTGCCGGCCACACATGGGAACAGCTTGAATCCGGCATGCCAACAACCTTCACCGACACTCATCGCCGCAAGGACGGCAGCGTCTTCCCGGTCGAAGTGCGCCTCTCCAGCATTATGCTCAACGAGCAGAAATTGGTGATGTCGCTGGCCAGTGATATTAGTGAACGCCTGCGCTTCGAGGTTGCGCTGCAGTTGTCCGAGGAGCGTTATCGCACTTTTGCAGAGAAGCTGCCGCTCGGGATTACCGTGCTGCAAGATGATCTGGTCAAATACGTGAATCAGGCGATGACCAATCTGCTCGGCTATCCGGCTGGCGATCTACTGGAAAAGCCCTTTATGCACCTCATTCATGAGGAAGACCGCGCCTGGGCGGTTGATCTTCACCGCAGACGCATGCGGGGCGAGGACGTTCAGGCGGTGTTTATCGTCCGGATGATTCGCAGGGACGGAACCATACGGCGGTGGGAACTGAACACCAGCACCACCGAGTGGGACGGCAGGCGCTCCGCCCTCGCTATCGTTTCCGACATCACCGAGCGGGTCGCCCTGGAAGAAGCCATGCGCAGCTCGGTGCGGCAGCTGGAGGAAAAAGAACTGGCCAAGACCCGCTTCCTTGCAGCTGCGGGGCATGATTTGCGACAGCCGGTCGCGGCAGCAAACCTGTTTGTGGAGGCCCTGAAATATACGCAGCCTAGCCCGCGCCAGTATGAACTGATCACCAGGCTCGACCAGTCCATGGCGGTGTTTTCCGGACTGCTGGAGCGCTTGTTGGATATCTCCAGATTCGATGCGGGACTGGTCAAACCGCAAATTGTTTCATTCAACCTGCTCGAATTATTCAGCTGGCTGGAACAGAACTTCGCCGATAACGCGCGTAAACGGGGATTGGCCTTCCGTGTTTTCTTTCCCTTGCGCAGTCCGTTGATCGTCCGCACCGATATCGGCTTGCTGCAATCGGTCGTGATGAACCTGGTCACAAATGCCATCAAATACACCTATTGGGGAGGCATACTGGTGGCTGCCCGGCAGCGTGGGGATCGTGTCCTGCTGCAAGTATGGGATACCGGCTGCGGTATCGCAGAAGACAACATCAACAAGATATTCGACGAGTTCTACCAGGTCGACAATCCGCACCGCAACCGCGAGGCCGGCTTGGGGCTGGGCCTCTCTATCGGCCAGCGTGCCATCGCCTTGCTGGGCGGCAAGATCAACTGCCATTCGGAAGTGGGGCGCGGTTCGGTATTCGAATTCACCCTTCCGCTCGATCTGGATCAACAGATGGTCGAACATTTTTCCGAACCGGAGAACGCGGACGAAGTGACGGACAAAGGCGTGTTCGACGGCAAACGCTTCGTCGTTCTGGAGGACGATTGGCTGGTGGCGGACGGGTTGGTTTGTATGCTGGAGGGAGTGGGCGCGGAGGTGCAGCACTTCCCGAATGCCGAAGAGGCTCTACAACATGGCGACATCGTTGCCGACTATTTTGTGGCGGATTATTCACTGGGCAAGAAACTCACCGGCGCCCAATTCCTGCAAGAGATGCAGCGCAGGGCGGGTACCCCCATCAAGGGCGTTATCGTGACGGGTGAGACTTCATCGACATTCATCGAAGGCATTGCAGGCCTGCCCTGGCCGGTACTGCACAAACCGATCAACTACGCAAAGCTCACTGCTGCATTGAGCTCGTGAAGCCCCTCGGAGTACGTGTTCCGTGCCGTGCTAAAATTCTGGTTAGAATGGCAAGGGGAACAGCGTGTGGTTGCGCAACTTCCAGATTTCGCGGAAGTGATTGGGGTTAACACTTTCTGCGTTTGCTTCGGGTCTTGAATTCCGCCGTCTTCAGAATCACACTCTATAAAATATAGCGAATTTGTCTTATGAAAGAAAATCTCCGCCCAGCCAACTTGATGATCGCCGCCGTACTGGCGGCTTTCTGTTTTTTGCCCATGCCGGGCAGTGCGAATGCGCAGTCCCGGGAGCCGGGCGCTCCTGAGCACAGCGAAAAAGGAACCCTGATCAAAAGTGGCGGGTTCAGTTATCGCATCGAACCACTGCCGTCATGGGTAGGCTCGATCAACGAAGAAGCAAAAGATCATCCGCAAAATGCAGCCTTGTATTTTGCCTTTATCGATGAGCAGGTCAGGGCCGACAAGAACAGTACGGAATATTTTCGGCATTCGATGCGCGTGGTGTCAGCGCCGGCAGGGCTCGCCCCGGCCGCTCAGGTACTGGCAGAATTTGATCCGGCCTACCAGAGCCTGGCTTTTCACCGGCTGGGTATTTGGCGCGGCAATCGTTTTATCGACAAGTTGAACAAGGCCGCGATCTCCATGTTGCATCGTGAGACGCAACTTGAATATCGCATCTACGACGGGCAAGTTACTGCATCGGCCATGCTGGATGATGTGAGGGTCGGGGATCGCGTGGAGTACGCGTATACGATTCGTGGTGCCAACCCGGTATTTAACGGGAAATTGGTGTACACCACATGGTTGATGGCCGAGACGGGGCCGGTTGCGCAATATCGGTTGCGTGTACTGTCGTCACCCGAAAGGCACATCAAATATACCGCCGGACCGGATGTCGTGATAACGAAAGGCGAGAAAGGCGGGCTGCATGAAGTTACCTTCACCCGCCTCAATGTACCGCAGTTCAACTTTGATCCGAACACCACCGCAAGTGCATATCTGGCGGATCAGGTTCATTTGAGCGAATTTTCGGATTGGGGCGAAGTCGCAAACTGGGGCGCGAAACTGTTTGCGGATGCGCTTTCATCTCCAGCACCAGCAGTGCATCAGCGTGCTGAAGCCATACGCAGGTCGGCACACAACCAGGAAGAGCGTTTACGCATGGCTCTGGATTTCGTTCAAAATGAAGTGCGTTATTTCGGTTTGGAAATGGGCGCGAACAGCCATCACCCCGCCGCACCGGTGAAAGTGATCGAACAACGCTTCGGTGATTGCAAAGACAAGGCCTCGTTGCTGGTTGGGCTGCTTCGCGATCTTGATATCGAGGCGGATCCGGTATTGGTATCCTCGCGGCTCAGGGGTCAGGTCGACTCGGTGCTGGCTAGCCCGCTGGCTTTTGATCACGTCATTGTCCGGGCGAAACTGAACGGGCAGACCTACTGGTTGGATGGAACGCGAACGCTGCAGACTGGCACATTGCTTGATCGCCAGGCGAGGGGCCTGGACAAGGGGCTGGTGCTGGGTAAAGGTTCTGTGGCTCTCGACGTTCTTCCCGGGTATGCAACAGAAGCGCGCATATCGGTTGAAGAGACGTTCAGGATCACCAAATTCGTCAACGATCCCACCCTGGAATCCAGGATCACTTACTTTGGAGACCTGGCCGAATATCTGCGCCATGCGGTATCCACTCAGCCGCTCTCCCAACTGGAGAAAGAGTTTTCCTCTGACTACGCACGATACTATCCGGGGATAAAAAGCTTGGCTGCGCTCAAACTGGTTGAGGTACCGGGAAGGAATGCCATCACGGTCGTGCAACAGTTTGAGGTACCAAAATTCTGGACCCTGCAGGACAGCCGCTATCTTCTCAGTGAAGTTGGCCTGTGGGCTGTTTTGCAAGCCGTGCGACATCCGGACGAAGTGGCGCGCCGACTGCCACTAAAGCTCGCACTGCCCGGAATACACCGGCACACCATCTACATCGAATATCCGGAAGATGTTTCAACGACCTCGAGTTCGTCTCGGTTCGATGATGGGGACAGAAATTTTGCCTTCAATGTCACATACGATAATTATCCGCGCAGTACGAAGATCAGCGCTTCGATGAATGTGCTTAAGGATGCGATCGCGGTATCCGACTGGCCTTCATATACGGAGAGGCTGCAGAAACTGAAATCGCGCTTTGTGGTCAGCATCTCTGCGCCCTCGATCAGGCTGGACCAGATGGAGAGGTTGAAGAAAGATCTGAAGGAGGCTGATGAGGACGAGCGTGCAGGCAAGCTGAGAGACAAGATCAGGACAAAAGCGCAGTACTCGGCTTATTTTCGCAGCATCACCCTGACGGCACAACTGAATAGCGGTCACCTGAATCCTTTCTTGCGCGCACAGACACTCAGGCAGCGAGGTGTTCAATACGATCATTTGGGACTGGTTAATGCGGCCGCAGGCGACTTCGAGGAGTCAATACGCCTGGCGCCTGCGGATCCGAAGAGTTATGTAGACGCCGCCGCGAATGCCTTTGCAAGAATGGACGATGCGCTGGCAACACAATATCTGGACAAGGCCCTGGAGTTATCGCCCTCGGATCCTTCGCCCTACGATGTGAAAGTGTTCACGAATTATTTCAACGGGAATTACGCGGCAGCACGCGAAAATACACTGAAATTGCTGAACGATCCTGCGGAAGCGGAAAAGTCCTATCACACCCTCTGGCTATACCTTGTGGCACGCAGGCTGGGTGAAGACGGCAGTACGGCAGCGCGTCCCTATCTGCCTGCCGGTCCGGCGCCGACCTGGCCCTATCCGCTGCTGCAGCTATTTATGGGAACCGGAAATTTCGAGCAAGCGCTGCAAGCCGCCAAGAATGACACGCGTGACCCATCCCGCTTGTGCGAACTCTACTATTACGCCGGAGAGAAGGCCTTGATTGACGGAGACAAGATAACCGCCAGGGAGTATTTCAGGAAATCTGTTGACACAGGCGTGGTGGAGTTCAACGAATACAACATGGCCAGACGGCGCCTGAATTTGTCCGGGATTCGTTAGGCAGTCATAACCAGCGCCTATTCCGGAATGCGCGGAAGTGGGTGGAACAAGGATGGTTTAAGGTGGAATAAAAAAGGCGACCTCCGGTCGCCTTTTTTGTGGATCGTTTTAATGAAGGCTATTTATCAATACGCGTTCTTGCCTACGAAGCCGCGAAACATTGTGTGAAATACAATCTTCAGATCAAACCACAATGTCCAGTTCTGGATATATGCCATATCAAATTCCACGCGCTTCTTCATCTTGTCCAGGGTATCGGTCTCGCCGCGCCAACCATTGATCTGCGCCCATCCGGTAATTCCCGGTTTGACCTTGTGGCGAAGCATATAGCCCTTGATGAGCTGACGGTACTGTTCGTTATGCGTTACTGCATGCGGGCGCGGCCCGACGACCGACATGGAGCCCTGTAAAACATTAAAGAATTGCGGCAACTCATCCAGCGAAGTTCTGCGCAAAATTGCACCCAAAGGCGTGATGCGCGCATCGCCTTTCTTTGCCTGTTGCAGATGCTCACCGTCTTCGCAAACTGTCATGGAGCGGAACTTCCACACCTCAACCACGGCACCATTCAACCCGTAACGCCGCTGTTTGAAAAGCACATTGCCGGGTGAGGTCGCCTTGACTGCCACTGCAATCCCCAACATCAGGGGAGAGATCAGCAGCAGTATCAAACTGCTCAACACAATATCCTCGGCCCTTTTCAGCCAGCCATGCAGGCCATAAAACGGCGTTTCATGAACGCTCAACATCGGCATGCCGCCAAAATCGATCCAGCGCGCCTGCATCAACTCGGAAGCAAAAGAATCCGGAACCACATAAACCGAAGCAGTCGAATCCGCCAGCTTGTTGACCACTTCTTCAATGATCCGTTCGCTGGAAAGCGGAAGGGCAACATAGACTGAATCAATCTCGCCTGATCGTGCTTGCTGCAGCAACACATCCAGTGTGTTCAAGGAGTAGGTTTCACCGTCAACTTCAACGGAAGACGTTTCTGTTCGGCGCGCATCATAGAAACCCTTTACTACCAAACCAGCCCACGGTGTAGCGTCGAAATGTTTGATCAGCCGATGTCCGATGGAATTGTTTCCTACGATGGCAACCGAGCGCGTATTCGCGCCATGACGTCGCACACGGCTTAGTACCGTGCGTACGGTGAAACGTATTCCTGTCAATACAAGCGGAGCGGCAACAAACCAGACGATTACGACAAAGCGGGAATAGATATCGGACGTCTTGGTGGCGAAAGCCACCATCAGGAGCGTACCAGCAACCATTACCCAGACTGAAAGGAGCGAACGAACCTCATCAAACTGTGGGCTGAGGCGCCAGGACTTGTATAAGCCGTACATCTCGGCATAGATCAGAAAGATAAGCACCGCCGACATTGCCGCCAGCAAATGATCGGCACTCAAAACCTCGCCATGCAAGCTGAGCGCGGTACAGTAAATGCCGGTTATCAGCAACCCGTCCACCATGCGCTGAATAAAGGAAATATGTGCGGAAAAGGAACGAAGCAACCCGTGATCGGCGGGTCTATTGGAACTGCTTCTGCGATCTATCCCCGGAGCTCGCTGGAAAGCGGTTTCTTCAATCGCTATCGGGCGAGCGATGGAGCTGATTGTTGCCAATTTTGAGCGCCCCATGTCAATGGCAGAAGGCGCTGATGGAGTGGTGCCGTATATCGAGCCAAAATGGCTGGGTGCAAATTTGTGTACCGGTAAAATCCTGTCCCGTGTTCCATGAGAAGAGAATTCATTTTTGTTAATCATCGTAATACCTTATTACTTAAGGCTGCGCTATTCGCACAGCAACGGATTAACTCTCCTTACTCCTAATACTCTGGCAACTTGGACTGGGGATCGAAATTGCACTTCATTATTTTATGAATCACACGACTAAGGCATCGTGCCCGTATGGTTATAAGCAATTTTAATACCATGCTGCGGATAGGGCGACAAACCATTGTTTTATTGGAGGCGCGCACTGAAAGATATTGAGAAAGAACAATATATGACCAAATCTGGACAGGTCGTGTTGAGCGTACGTCATTAGTTACGGTATGGTTTCTATTCAAAAAAATAAATCACCGGACTTGCCAATGGATGGAGGTTACAAGAACGTGATCCAACTCCCCGAACGCGGGTTTCAGAAAGCGCGGAAGTGGCTGGGTAGCAGTGCTGAAAGCGGAATATAGGGCGACCAAAAGGTCATCTTTTGTGGCCAATCCCGATCCTGCAGGAACAAGTACCCACATAGGATAAACACCGATGGCAGATTTCTGAATAACCTGAACTGTTATCCAGCTTATCGCCGATATTAATAACAACCGAGTTTCACCAGAATTGCGCCACTAGTAACGGGACACATTGTGGAACCACAATAAGTGAAAGGAGTGGCCATGCTGCGCATACTGGACAGACTCTTTCTACTCTATGAGAACTACCGTCAATTCCGCCAGATGGGTGTTCACTTTCAACAGGCATGGCAACTTGCCAGACTGACCCTTCCTGATTAGCAACAAAACAAAAGGGACGAGCCACACATCAGAAAAAGCTAAGGAGCGAAACATGAA
>CAYOJU010000039.1:0-22084 GCA_964404355.1 uncultured Sideroxydans sp.
CAAGGTCGGCTACAACGGCAGCTCGCTGGCGCATGTGGACCGCAGCCTCTATGGTCTGAACCTGCACGGGCAGTCCGCCGATACCACCAGTTTCGGTGAACAGCGACTCTACGTCGACGGATTCGTTGCCGAGCCTGGCACCGTCGCCAGCCGCGATGAATTCCGCGGCACCGGCGGTTCGCTCTACTACCTGCGCCATCAGGACATCCTTACCGGCTCGGAGCATATCTTCGTCGAGGTTCGCGACAAGGACTCCGGCATGGTGGTCGGCGCCAAAGCCCTTACCTTCGGGCTCGACTACGACCTCGACTACCTGCAAGGTCGCATCCTGCTCAGTGAACCGCTCTCCGCCACAGTCAGCAACAGCATGCTGGTGGCGACCGGTGGCAGCAGCGGTGATCAAGCCTACCTGGTGGTGCGTTACGAATACACACCGGGCCTGAACAGCATTGACACCCTGGCGACCGGCGGACGCGTCCACTATTGGATCGGCGACCACGTGAAGATCGGTCTGACCAACAACAATAGTAATGAGGCCGGTGCCAAGAGCAGTCTCAACGGCGTCGACGTTACGCTGCGCAAGAGTGCAAGCACCTGGCTGAAACTGGAAAGCTCGCAGAGCGCAGGACAGGGTATCACCACGCTCAATTCAGCCGATGGCGGCTATACCTTCGACAAGAGCGGCGCGTTGATTACCAACGACAGCAAGGCGAGTGCGCGGCGCGCCGACACCAGCATCGCGCTGGCTGATGTGGTCGACGGCGCACAGGGCAAGGTGACCCTCTACAGTCAGAAAGTGGATGCCGGATTCTCTGCGCCGGGTCTGCTCACCCAATATGACACCAGCCAGTACGGCGGCAGCCTCAACCTTCCGCTCGACGCGAAGTTCAAACTGCGCGCCAAGTCTGACATCAGTGACCGCAAACAGAGCCTGAGCACTGCGGCCAACGAAGTCGACATCGACTATCTTCTGACCGAGCAGTGGACCCTGAGCGGCGGCATTCGCGGCGACAATCGCCAGGACAACTCCGTCATCGTCCCGCTGACACAGAAAGAGGGCGCGCGCACCGACATGCGTGTGCAGGCGGGCTACGATTCAAAGAGCGACTGGAACAGCTACGCTTTCTTGCAGGATACGGTGAACCGTACCGGCAACCGTGAAAAGAACAACCGGGTCGGTGCGGGTGGCGCCTATCGTGTCAGCGAGCGTTTCAAGATCAACGGTGAACTTTCCGGCGGCGACCTGGGTACAGGCGGAAAACTCGGCAGCGAATATCTTTATTCGGATCGCACCAGCCTCTACACCAACTACGCGATGGAAAACGAAACCAGCGATAACGGCCTGCGCGCCAACAAGGGCAACCTCACCAGCGGTGTGCGCAGCCATTACTCCGATACCACCAGCGTCTACGTTGAAGAGCGCTACACCCATGGCGATGTACCCACCGGCCTGACCCACACTGCCGGGGTCGATGTCGCCCCGGATGACCGCTGGAACTACGGCGGTAACATCGATTTCGGCACACTCACCGACTACCTCACCGGTGCCACGACCAAACGCACCGCGGCCGGTGTCAAGGCCGGTTACCACTTCGAGGAACTGACCGTGGCCAGCGCTTTTGAATACCGCGTCGACAAGATCCAGAGCAGCAGCGCTGTCAGCTCCGAACGTACCACCTGGCTGACCAAGAACAGCCTGAAATACCAGCTCAACCCGGATTGGCGCCTGATAGGCAAGTTCAACCATTCCGACAGCAAGAGCAGCCTCGGCGATTTTTACAACGGCAACTTCACCGAAGCGGTGATCGGTTACGCCTATCGTCCTACCGACAACGACCGCCTCAACGCGCTATTCAAATACACCTACTTCTACAACCTGCCTACGTCGGATCAGATGACCGTTGCCAACACCGCTGCGGAATATATCCAGAAAAGCCACATCGTCTCAGCCGACGCCACCTTCGACGTTACACAACAGTGGAGCGTCGGCGGCAAATATGCCTACCGCCTCGGCCAGCTTGCCATGGATCGCACCAACCCGGTCTTCTACGACAGCCGTGCACAACTCGTCATTGTCCGCGCCGACTGGTACTTCATCCACCGCTGGGACGCGCTGATAGAAGGACGCGTACTCAATTTGCCCGACGCGCAGGACCGTCGCAGCGGCGTACTGATGGCGATCTACCGCCATCTCGGAGATAACGTAAAACTCGGCGCAGGCTACAACTTCACCGACTTCTCGGACGACCTCACCGACCTGAGCTACAAGAGTCATGGAGTGTTCATCAACATCATCGGCAAGATGTAAGTGGCTCCATCGCGAATATGCAAAGCGATAAAGGCTGATTCGTATGTGGTCAACTTGTTGGATAATCCGGCATGACCATTGGCCGAAATTGCACTGATCGAATTTGACCTGAAACTGGCGAAAGAAACCCGATATCGCGGAATGCTGCTGGAAATGCAACACCGTGAACAATTCGCAATCAATTACACAATTCTTTTTCCAACATGACATCACCCGTTCTCATCCTCCCCGGCATCGGCAACTCAGGCCCGCAACACTGGCAAACACTTTGGGAACAGGCGAACCCCGATTTCGTGCGCGTGCAGCAACGCGATTGGGAAAATCCGATCTGCGACGAATGGGTGGAGACACTGGAGGCTGCTGTAAAGCAAGCAGGCCCCGGGGTCGTTCTGGTGGCGCATAGCCTTGGCTGCCTGACAGTTGCGCACTGGGCGTCCAGGCCGCATTCACCGGCGGCAGCGGCATTGCTGGTGGCAGTGCCCGATCCGAACAGACCAAGCTGTCCCAAGGGCATTACTGGATATTCGCGCACACCAACGCATCCGCTACCTTTCCGCAGTACGGTGGTGGTTAGTACCAACGACCCTGTGGGGTCTGCGGAGCATGCGGAACGTCTGGCGCGGGCCTGGGGTAGCCGTGTTGTGAACATCGGCGATTACGGACACATCAATACCGACAGCGGCCTTGGCGCATGGCAGGATGGTTTTGAATTGCTCGAACAACTTCGGGGCTGATTCTTTCTGAAATAAGTCGTATTGCCAGCGATGGTATTTCGATTTCCGATAAAACACTGCATGGCACAGGGAACACGCTTGCGGGCGGTTTCGTTTAGTCCGCGTCAAATCGGCTAGAATGCCGCATTCGTTTTTCGCAGGCAAATTATGGTTCCCCGTCTTACTACCGCACTCAAAGGCCCACTTCTGGATCTCGAGCAGCGCATCCTTACCGCGCAGCCAACCATCGAGCACTGGTTCCGCACGAAATGGCAGGAGCACACGCCGCCGTTCTATACCTCGGTCGATTTGCGCAACAGCGGCTTCAAGCTGGCGCCCGTGGATACCAATCTTTTCCCCGGCGGTTTCAACAATCTCAATCCGGACTTCATTCCGCTGTGCGTGCATGCCGTGCAAAGCGCAGTGGAAAAGATTTGCCCGGAAGCGCGCGGCCTGTTGCTGATTCCGGAAAACCACACGCGCAACCAGTTCTATCTGCAAAACCTGGAACAGCTCGCGCGCATCCTGCGCCTGGCCGGACTGAACGTGCGCATCGGTTCGCTGCTGCCGGAAATTACGCAAGCGACCAAGGTGGAATTGACGAACGGCAGCTCAATTACCCTGGAACCGCTGGTACGCAAGGACAATCGCATCGGTGTGGCGGATTTTGATCCCTGCGTGGTGCTGCTCAACAATGATCTGTCTTCGGGCGCACCGGACATTCTCAAGAACGTGGAGCAGACCGTGCTGCCGCCGCTGGTGGCCGGCTGGTACAACCGGCGCAAATCCGGGCATTTCGCGGCTTACCATCAGGTGAGCAAGCAATTTGCCGAATTGCTCGGTATCGACCATTGGCTGATTGATCCGTATTTCGCCGTGTGCAACCAGGTCAATTTCCATGAAAAAGTCGGCGAGGAATGCCTCTCTGCACAGGTGGATTTTGTGTTGACGCAAATCCGCGCGAAATACGCCCAATACGGCGTGAAGCAGGATCCGTTTGTGATCGTCAAAGCCGATGCGGGGACCTACGGCATGGGCATCATGACGGTGAAAGACGCGAGCGAAGTGCGCGATCTCAACCGCAAGCAGCGCAACAAGATGGCCGTGGTCAAGGAAGGCCTGCAGGTCTCCGATGTGCTGGTGCAAGAAGGAGTTTATTCTTTCGAGAACCTGAACGATGCAGTGGCCGAACCGGTGGTTTACATGATAGACCGCTATGTGGTGGGCGGCTTCTATCGCGTGAACACCGAGCGCGGTATCGACCAGAACCTTAACGCACCCGGCATGCACTTCGAGCCGCTGGCGTTTGAATCCTGCTGTGCTTTTCCCAATCCCGACTGTGCTCCGGACGACACCCCCAATCGTTTCTATGCCTATGGTGTGATCGGCCGGTTGGCGATGCTGGCGGCATCGGTGGAACTGGAGGAATTGCAGGCATGATCCAGTTCACCCGCATCATATTGCTCGCGCTTGCGTTATCGCTCGCCGCCTGCGGCAACAAGGAACCGCTCTACCAGGAACAGGCCTATGTGTTCGGCACGCAGGTCGACGTGAGCATCTATGGCGAGGATGAGGCCAAAGCACGGCAGGCTGTCGTTCTGGTGATGCGCGAGTTCCAGCGCTTGCATGACCAACTGCATGCCTGGAAGCCTTCCGAGTTGAGCGACCTGAACGCGGCCATTGCGCAAGGCAAAAACAGCCCCGTTTCCGCCGAGCTCGAGGCGATGCTGGAAGATGCCGCCAGGGTTTCCAGACAATCCGGCGGACTCTTCAACCCGGCCATTGGCGGGCTGATCCAGGCCTGGGGCTTTCAGGCAGACGATTTCAAGGCGGTCATGCCTGACCCGAAAAAGATCGCGGCGCTGGTGCGGGCGAATCCGCAATTGAGCGATCTGGAGATCAGTTCCGAAATTGTGAAGTCCCCGCGCGTTCCGATTATCGTGGGGACTGCTGATACGACGGCTCCCTTCCTGACAATTGAAGACGCGCGCGGATTTGAGGTTCGCAGCCGCAATCGTGCCGTCAAGATCGACCTCGGCGGTTATGCCAAGGGTTACGCACTGGATCGAGCAGCCTCCATATTGAAGCAGCAAGGCATCCACAACGCGCTCATCAATATTGGCGGCAACGTACTGGCGCTGGGCGCTCATGGTGTGCGACCCTGGATCATAGGCATTCAGCATCCGCGCAAACCGGGCCCGATCGCCACGCTGGAACTGCATGACCGCGAAGCCATTGGTACCTCGGGCGACTATCAGCGCTATTTTGAACTGGACGGCAAACGTTATTGCCACCTGATCGACCCGCGCACCGGATATCCGGTACAGGGCGTGGAAGCGGTTACCATCCTGACCCACGGCGAACATGCCGGACTGCAGTCCGATGCCGCTTCCAAACCCCTGTTCATTTCGGGTGTAGCCA
This sequence comes from uncultured Sideroxydans sp., assembly GCA_964404355.1. Taxonomy (GTDB): domain Bacteria; phylum Pseudomonadota; class Gammaproteobacteria; order Burkholderiales; family Gallionellaceae; genus Sideroxyarcus. The sequence goes on from CAYOJU010000039.1 coordinate 5,443, forward strand.
ACTGGCTGAATGCAGCACGCCAGATGCAACTGGAAGAGGCCTTGCTGATCGATGATAAGGGTGTGGTGCATCTCACCGCTGCGATGCAGAAACGGCTAAAATTCATCGACGAATCCACGCAGAGAAAGGTCGAGCCATGAACGCTGAAGATCCCATGCAGGAGAATATCCGCCGCACGGCGGGGTTGCAGGCGCTGAAAAAGATACGCGCCATCGTGGACGAAGAGAATGAACACGATGCGGCGGTCGCGCGGACTTTGCGCTGGCTGCTGCGTTACGGCTGGATCGTGCTTCTGGTTGTGGCCGTGGTGCTGGTACGTTTAATGGGAGTGTATTGATTGGTTGGTATCCTGCTCATCACGCATAACGGTCTGGGCGATAGCCTGATCGACTGTGTAAGACACGTATTGGGTGTCGCCCCGGCGCATGTGAGGGCGCTTTCGGTGCTGGCGAAAGACGATCCGGTGCGCAAGGAAGAAGAAGCGCGTGCCTTGATTGCGCAACTGGATAAAGGTAAGGGTGTGTTGCTGCTGTCCGACGTGTATGGCGCCACACCCTGCAACATCGCCAAGCGACTGTGCCAGCCGGGCCGCATCGAGGGTGTAGCCGGCGTTAACCTGCCGATGCTGCTGCGCGTGGCAAGTTATAGCAATAAGCCGCTGCACGAACTGGTGCAACGCGCATTGGACGGCGGCAGGGAATGTATTGTTACTATTGATTCGGAAGGCTGTGATGCTGCAACAAGAAGCACAGATTATTAACAAGCTCGGGCTGCACGCCCGCGCTTCCGCCAAAGTTACCCAACTGGCTTCGCAATTTCCCTGCGAAGTGTGGCTGTCGCGCAATGGCCGTCGCGTGAACGCAAAAAGCATCATGGGGGTGATGATGCTGGCGGCCGCAAAAGGTTCGACCATCAATATCGAAACCGATGGCGAAAAGGAACAGGAAGCGATGGCTGCGCTAGTGGCGCTGATAAACAATTACTTTGGAGAAGGCGAGTGAGTTTTACCCTGCATGGTCTTCCAGTGTCTAGCGGCATCGCCATCGGACACGCGCACTTGGTATCGAACACCTCGCTGGAGGTGGCGCACTACGTGCTGCCCAAGCCACTGGTGAACGAGGAAGTGGCTCGCCTGGATGGGGCGCTGGAAACCACACGCAAGGAACTGTCCGCCCTGCGGCAGCAACGTCCGCAACAGGCGGCCGCGGAGTTTGATGCTTTTCTCGATCTGCACCTGATGATCCTTGGTGACGAGCACATCAGCCGCGCGGCGCGCGAAATGATATTGCGCGAACATTGCAATGCGGAGTGGGCGCTTAAAACGCAGATGGATGAACTGGTCATGCAGTTTGAAGCGTTCGAGGATGCTTATCTGCGCGAACGCAAGACCGATGTGATGCAGGTGGTTGAGCGCATTCTCAAGACACTGAATGGTCAATCGGGCCATGTACCGCCCACGACCAAGCACGATGTGGAAATGATTCTCGTCGCGCACGATGTCAGTCCCGCCGACCTTATTCAACTCAAGCCGCATCAGTTCACCGGCATTCTCACCGATCTGGGCGGTGCTACTTCACACACCTCCATTGTCGCGCGCAGCCTGAATACGCCGTGCGTGGTCGGTCTGCACCATGCGCGTGAACTGATCAAGGATCACGACATGCTCATCGTCGATGGCGAGCAGGGTGTGGTCATCGTCGGCCCGGACAAACATCTGCTGGATGAGTACAAACTGCGCAAGAGCCAGTGGGAACTGGAACGGCAAAAACTCAAACGTCTGAAAACTGCGCATGCCGACACGCTGGACGGCACGCACATTGAACTGCATGCCAACATCGAAATGCCGAATGATTTGCCAGACGTCAAGGAAAACGGCGCCACCGGCATCGGCCTGTTCCGCAGCGAGTTCCTGTTCCTTAACCGCGACAATCTGCCGGACGAGGAGGAGCAGTTCAAGGCTTATCGCGAAGTAATCGAGGGCATGGACGGCCTGCCCGTCACCATTCGTACATTCGATCTGGGCGCAGACAAACCGCTTAAGGGCGCAGTGCGTGTCGCCAGCAATCCGGCACTCGGCTTGCGCGCCATTCGCCTGTGCCTGGCGGAACCGCAACTGTTCCGTACCCAATTGCGCGCCTTGCTGCGCGCCTCGGCTTATGGAAGTTTGAAAATACTTGTGCCGATGTTGTCCGGCGTCACCGAAATCAACCAGACTTTGCATTTCATCGATGGCGTCAAGCAGGGCCTCGCCAATGAAGGCATCGCCTACGATCCCAACGTGAAAATCGGCGGCATGATCGAGATTCCCGCTGCTGCGCTGGCGCTCAGTGCCTTTATCAAGAAACTGGATTTTCTGTCCATCGGCACCAACGACTTGATCCAGTACACGCTGGCAATCGACCGCACCGATGAAGAAGTGGCTCACCTGTACGATCCCCTGCATCCCGCTGTGCTGCAACTGCTGGCACTGGTCATTGGCGGAGCGAACAAGGCTGGCGTTCCCGTATCGGTGTGCGGCGAAATGGCCGGCGAACTGGCCTACACTCGCCTGCTGCTTGGCCTGGGCTTGCGCCAATTCTCCATGCATCCGGCCCAACTGCTCGGCACCAAGCAGCGCGTACTGACCACCAGCCTGACGGAGATCGCTCCGCTGGTGCAAAAGATCATGCGGGCGGATGATCCGATGAAGATACGGGATCTGCTTGATAAGCTGAATACGGTGTAATGCCGATGACGCCCTTCAAGAGATAAATTTGGACAGTGGAAAATGGCTATTTCGCTTCCTTGAACGCCCGTTTTTAACCCCTAAGAGACACCAACCCTTCCCGGAAACGGACATTCAACGTGCAGCTAAGGGGCGCGCCGAAGGCGCGTCCCAGCGACCAGAGGGAGCGAACTTGAGCGCAGGGTTAGGCATGGTTTATTACCTCAAGCCCCTTTGCAGTGATGGAAATAAAACCACGCGCCAGGTAAATATAGGTTGTGCCTGATTTAGGCGCGGGGGACCAGGATGTGACATTGCCAAATTTGGAATGCTTCTTAAGTTCATTGATGCTTGAATTTTCATTGTAGGTAGATACCCCACTAAATTTGAAAGATGCAGCAATACGATTTCGAACTTGATCAGTGGGGTAATAATCAATTTCGAGAACGACAGTTTGGGCAACGTAATCAACTATAGTTGATTTCAAATTCGCGTCGTGCAACTCAATATCTTCGTAATTCATGGAATATGCCTAACGTATAGCTAAGGGGCGCACCGAAGGCGCGTCCCAGCGACCAAAGGGAGCGAACTTGAGCGCAGGGTTAGACGTTTTCATCAATTTTAAGAAGCTCGACAGCACGATAAACCACCATAGAAAAAACACGATCATTAAGTTTATTGATGCTCCGAATCAGCTTCGGGTGTTGTTTCAGATGGGGCATTAATAGGCGCGCAAAACCATCTTTGTATTCAGTCTTCCACAACCCCTCAGCATGCCAGTCAAAAACGTGAGCTGCTTCGTTCAGGATGGCACTGAGTCTAGCATTCGTTTGTGTGTCGGGCGACAGCGGGTAAATCGGCGTACCAAATTCTTTTAGATTGGGCTCTAAAATGCTCATAACGTCTAACGTGCAGCTAAGGGGCGCGCCGAAGGCGCGTCCCAGCGACCAGAGGGAGCGAACTTGAGCGTAGGGTTAGACGGCATTTTCATGGCTACGTTGCCCTTCTGAAGTTGTGTCAGCGCCATAGAAAGAAAACCCTTGGCCCTTGTTTGGCCGGAACCAACCTTCGATGGCTTCCGATTCAATGACTGAGAGACATGGTTCGTCAGTGCCCGTGAAATAGCTCATGAGACTAAGACCTTGCCACTCGCGAACTACGTGCAATTGGGCGAGCGACTCGGCCTCTAGACGCGAGCAAGCAGCCACGAAGCGAGTAGTGAAGAACCCAATGAGCCTGTCGTTGCTGCCCTCAATCGGCAATTCAAAGCCTTCACCTTGGACCAATACGCGGTACAAATTTCGGTGTCCAAGAGCTACAACTGGCAGATTGAACCGACGGATGAACCGCAAGACAGTTCCAATAGGGCCACCAATGCCAATCTCAGACACAGTCGATTCATTGTTCGGCGCGTCAGGGGAAGCAGAATGAGAGGGGGTAGTGGTCATGTCGTCTAACAGTTATTAGACGGACGCACCGGTCCGTATTATTAAAAATAGTGCGGCGCGCAAATTTTCGATAACCATTTGATTCATCAGAGACCTCACAAAATCGACTGTCCGCATATGCATAATAGTACGGGCGTGGGTGAAGTGTCTCCTGTTGGATAGCGGACAGGAGCGCCCGAAGAGATTCAAACTCTTGCCCCTTGGTTCGTAACCAAGTCCTCTGCTATTGCAGCACTCTATTCAACCAGCTCAATCAGCCAGCAGCGCTTCCACCGCCGTAATATCCGCATGCGTTTCCGGATGGCGGCTGCCGCTGTGCAGTGCGTTTTCGGGCAGGACAACGATGTGTATCGTTGTGCCGGATTCAGTGGTCATGGTGTAGCTGGGGACGCTTTCTTCGTGACCGCCTATGCGGGTAATCCACTCGCTGTCCTCGAATTCGATGTTGTTTTTCAGCAGGAACAGCAGCACAGCTTTTTCATCATCGCTGAACAGCATCAGGTTGATGTCGGATTGTTCGCCTGCCGTACCGCTTAACACCGAGCCGGTGAGGTAGGGATGGAATGATTCGAACAGGCGCATGGCGTCGAGTGCTTCTTCGCGCAGTTGATACAGGATGCCGGGATGGCTGTCATGTTGATACAGGGCACGGTAGCTGTGCAATGCCTCATCCACTTCCTGGTTGCTGGGCAGATGCTGGGTATCCGAGGCGCCGAGCTGGCGCGCTGCTTTGCGTTTGGCAAAAGCGTGGTCCGTGATGCCGTCTTCGGCCATCAATTTGGCGGCCTGATGGGCGAGTTGTTCGCGCATCAGGTCGCGGCGTTGCAGGTTCGGCTTGCCCATTTGCTTGCTCAGAAAAGTTGGTCGTTCATGCTGGCGGGCTTGTTTTCTTCCGGTACGGCTTCTCCCTGCTCGGGCGGGATATTTTCTTCGTAAAAGTATTCGGTGCGCGGACCGGTGGGGTCGCGCAGCCCGTTCTCATTGATGCGCGCGGAGACGACATGTTCCGGCATGGTGTATTCGACTTCGGGCACGCCTTGCAGCATCTTGCTCATATAACCCATCCAGATGGGCAATGCCGCGCCACCGCCGGTTTCCTTTTCACCCAGGCTTTGCGGGGTGTCATAACCGATCCAGGTGACTGCAACCAGCGTTGGGTGGTAGCCGGCGAACCATGCGTCCATCGAGTCGCTGGTGGTGCCGGTCTTGCCGGCGAGGTCCTGCCTACCGAGTTCCATCGCGCGTATGGCGGTGCCATGTTTCACCACGTCCTGCATCATGTTGACCATGATGAAGGCGTTACGCACGTCGATAACTTGTTCGGCACCCGCGCCGGCAACGATAGGTGCCGCTTGCGCGATCAGCTTGCCCTGCCCGTCTTCGATGCGCTGGATGAAATACGGCATGACGCGGAAACCGCCGTTGGCGAACACGGAATATCCGGCCATCAACTGCATGGGCGTGACCGAACCGGCGCCCAATGCCATGGTGAGGAAAGGTTTGATCTTGTCTTTATCAAAGCCGAATTTGGTGACGTAGTCTTGCGCGTATTGCACGCCGATTGCCTGCAGAATGCGGATGGAAACGAGGTTCTTGGAGCGGACCAGGCCTTGGCGCATGCGCATCGGGCCATCGAATCCGCCTTCGAAATTCTTGGGTTGCCACAACTCTTCGCCGGTTTGCGAAAGGTCGATGACCAGCGGCGCATCGTTGATGACGGATGCCGGAGTGAAGCCTTTTTCCAGTGCGGCGGAGTAAATGAACGGCTTGAAACTGGAACCGGGCTGGCGCCACGCCTGGGTGACATGGTTGAACTGGTTGTTGTAGAAATCGAAGCCGCCGACCAGTGCGAAGATCGCGCCATCCTTGGGGTTCGCGGAAACGAAAGCGGATTCGATCTGCGGCAGTTGCGTGATTTCCCAATATTCCTTGTCGTTCTTGTAAACGCGAATCAGCGAACCGACACGGATACGGTGGTTCAGTGCCAGTTGGTTACCCAGTGTCTGCTGTGCGAAACGCAATCCGTCGCCGCGAACTTCCACAACCTGGCCGCCTTTGCAGTGAACGGTGATGCCCTTGGGGTTGATGGATTGCACCACGGCCGGGATGAGATCGTCGCTGTCCGGAACATCTTCCAGTGCTTCATCCAGCAACTCGTCCGTGTCGTTCTTTTTCAGATCCACAAAGCCTTCGGGTCCGCGATAGCCGTGGCGATGATCGTATTCCATCACACCCTTGCGCACAGCCGCATACGCGGCTGCCTGATCCTGCACGCGAATGGTGGTGTAAACGCTGTAACCCTGAGTGTAGGCATCGTCCTGGAAGCGGTCGTACATTTCCTGGCGCGCCATTTCAGCCACGTAGTTGGCGTTGACGGCGAATTCCTGATGACGATTGGATTGTCTGGTCGTGATGGGTTCGTTCTGCGCCAGCTCAAACTGTTCCGTGGTGATGTAACCCAGGTCGTGCATGCGGCGCAGGATATACATCTGGCGCACTTTGGCGCGCTCCGGGTTTACCACCGGGTTGAACGTGGCGGGTGCCTTGGGCAGGCCCGCCAGCATGGCCATTTCCGCAAGGGAAAGCTGGCTGAGTGACTTGGCGTAATAGACCTGTGCCGCGGAAGCGAAGCCGTAGGAACGTTGTCCGAGGTAAATGTGATTGATGTAAAGCTGAAGGATTTCGTCCTTGGTCAGGTTGTGCTCGATCTTGAACGAGAGCAGCATTTCATTGAACTTGCGCGACAGCGTTTTTTCCTTGGAGAGGAAGAAGTTTCTCGCGACTTGCATGGTGATGGTACTGGCGCCTTGTCTGACTCCGCCCGAAGTAAAGTTGGAGTAGGCTGCGCGCAACACGCCGATGTAGTCCACGCCGCCATGCTCATAGAAGCGGTCATCTTCGGCTGCAAGAATGGCCTTCTTCATGAGTTCGGGAACATCCTCGATCTTGACCAGTTCGCGCCGTTCTTCGCCGAATTCACCTATGAGTATGCCCTCGGCGCTGAAAACCTTCAGCGGCATCTTGGGGCGATAGTCGGTCAGCGTTTCCAGGGTGGGCAGCGTTGGATACGTGAGTATCGCCGCAAGGACCAACAGCAAAATTGGCAACAAAGGCAAGGCGAGTACGCCAAGCGAAGGGTAGAACCACCAGCGAGAAGTCATAACGAGCGTCAAATATTGGGTACTCTTTGATTATATCGTCTTGAAGACGGAAATCGAGTCCGTAGAAAAAACTTTACACACGCGAGAGTTATTGCTAGGATTTAAACCACTTTGTACGGAAAATCGCTAACTGTCCTATGATCAAAGGAAATTTTGATATCTCGTTAGACTTCCTGAGTACCTCCACACCACCCTTGATCGGGGTGGATATCAGTTCGTCCTCCGTCAAAATGGTAGAGCTCAGCCGCAATCCGAAAAAGAACGGATATGTGGTAGAGCGTTACGCCATTGAGGCACTCCCGCCCGATGCTGTGAGCGACGGCAACATCAACAATCTGGATGCAGTCTCCGATACGATCAAACGTGCCTGGAAGCGTCTGGGTTCACGTATCAGGAACGTCAGCCTGGCATTACCCGCAGCGGCAGTGATCAGCAAGAAGATATTGTTGCCCGCGGATTTGCGCGAGGACGATCTGGAGTATCAGGTCGAGAGCGAAGCAAACCAGTACATTCCGTTCGCGCTGGAAGAGGTCAACCTGGATTTTCAGGTAATCGGTACTGCGCCAAACAATCCCGATGAAGTGGAAGTGCTGCTGGCGGCTTCGCGCAAGGCCAATGTCGAAGACCGCGTAGCGGCAGCACAGACGGCCGGTTTGAAAGCAGTCGTGGTGGATGTGGAACCGTATGCAGCGGAAGCGGCTTTTGAGATGATCCGGGCCCAATTGCCCGGCGGTGCCGCAGATCAATGCATCGCGCTGGTGGATATTGGTGCTTTTGTGATGAATGTGAACGTGTTGCGCAATGGCCAGTCGGTTTATATGCGCGACCAACAAGCGGGTGGCACGCAACTCACACAACAGATTCAGAGCGTCTTCGGGCTGTCGGCCGAAGAAGCGGAGTCGGCAAAGCGAAACGGCGGCCTGCCGGAAAACTATGAAAGCGATGTGTTGTCCCCTTTCCGTGAAAACATTGCAATGGAAGTATCGCGTGCGTTGCAGTTCTTTTTCACCTCAACACAGTACAACGAAGTGAATTATGTGGTGATGGCCGGCGGATGTGCCGCACTTCCCGGCCTGGACGAAGCGGTGGCGACACGCACGCAGGTGAGTACGCTGGTGGCGAACCCGTTTGAACTGATGGAGTTGTCCAGTCGCATCAAGCCGCGCCAATTGCAGATGGATGCTCCCGCGCTGATGATAGCTTGCGGTCTGGCCATGAGGAGGTTCGATCCATCATGATACGGGTGAACCTGCTGCCGCATCGCGCGGAAAAACGAAAAGCACGCCAGGTGCAGTTTATTATTCTGAGCGCCTTCTCGCTGGTACTCGGGGTATTCATCGTCGGATTCGTGCATGCTGCCATCAGCACGCAGATTTCCTATCAGGAACGCCGCAACGCCTACCTGAAACAGGAGATTTCGGAACTTGATAAACAGATCGAGGAAATCAGAAAACTACGCGAGCAGACACAGGCTTTGTTATCACGCAAGACAGTGGTCGAGAACCTGCAGAGTACGCGTTCCGATGTGGTTCATTTGCTGGATCAGATGCTGCGCATATTGCCTGACGGCGTATACCTGAAGAGTCTCAAGCAGACCAACTACCAGATCAATCTGATTGGATATGCTCAATCCAGCGCCCGGGTTTCAACGCTGATGCGGTCGATTGAGGATTCGCCGTGGCTGGATTCGCCGACATTGATTCAAGTGCAAGCGACAACCGTTGGGGGAAAACGTCTGAGCGAGTTTCAGCTTAATTTTAACCTGACCAAGCAAACAGCGCCTGCCGCCGCAGCTGCGCCGGCAAAGCCGGACAAGAAGGGTTGAGGGGAAAATGAATTTTTTTGACGAACTCAAGAACGTTGACCCCAAGACGCCGGGAAGTTGGCCGTGGCTGGTCAAGATTACGGCCTTTATTTCCATGTTTCTCGTTGTTATTGCAGCGGGCGCAGTATTTGACTGGCAGGGCGAGTGGCAGGATTTGCAGGGTGTCCAGCAAGAAGAGGAAAAATTGCGCGACACTTTCCTGTCAAAGAAACGCGAGGCCATCAACCTGGATATCATCAAGAAGCAATTGATCGATACCCAACAGTCTTTCGGCGCTTTGCTCAAGCAATTGCCGAGCAAATCCGAGATGGATGCATTATTGACCGATATCAACCAGGCTGGCTTGGGGCGCGGTTTGCAGTTTGATCTGTTCAAGCCGGGGCCGGAAGCGGCGACGGGTGTGTTCACCGAGCAGCCGATTACAATCAAGGTGACGGGCAACTATGATGATTTGGGAAAATTTGCCAGTGACATTTCCCAATTGCCGCGTATTGTGACTTTGAACAATATCAGCATAGCGCCCAGCACAACGCCGGGAGCAACCGGCGGGTTGAATATGGACGCCGTTGCAAAAACCTACCGCTACTTGGATGAAGATGAACTGGCCGCACAGAAACGCGCAGCCAAAGCGGCAGCCGGAGCCAAAAAATGAGAATAGCCAATTCCCTATTTCTGGCTACATTGTTGCTGGCGGGTTGCGGTGGCGAAGAATTTCAGGATCTGCGCGATTTCGTGAAGAACGCCGGTGCGGATATGCGCGGCAAGATTGAACCTCCCCCCGATGTGAAGCCATATGAGCCGTTCACCTATGACAACGATGCAAATCTGCCCGATCCTTTCAAGCCGCGTAAGCAGGATGCGAGAAATGCAAACCGTACAGGGATGAATCAACCCAATTTGAATCGTCCCAAGGAAGAACTGGAAGACTATCCTTTGGAGACGCTGAAGATGGTTGGCTTCCTGTCGCAGAAAGATGTGGGCCAAGCGGTGATACGCTCCAGCGAGGGAAAAATTTACCGGATCAAAGCCGGAAATTACATTGGCATGAATTTCGGACAAGTTACTTCAGTGACTGAAACTGAAGTAAAAATCAAAGAAATGGTACAAGACAGTAATGGCGACTGGACCGAACGTGAGAGCAGCCTGCTACTGGCGGAATGATTAGGAGTGAATACTATGAAACAGTTCAACAACAAGATTCGTAGCGCAGTCCGGCTGCTTGCGGTGGTTCTTTCCCTAAGTGCGCTTGTTGCGCAAGCTGAGGAATCAGCGAATGCGAATACAGATACGTTGAACAGCATCCAGTCCATCAGCGCGAACAACGGTCTGGGCGGCAAAGTGGTCATCACCGTGGCAATGAAAAACGCACCGGATGGGCAGCCCACCACGTTTGCCATCAACACCCCTCCCCGTATCGCATTTGATTTCCCGAACACCGAAAACGGAATGGGAAAATCAACCCAGGACTTTGGCGAAGGCGATTTGCGCAGTGCCAATATCGTTCAGGCAGGTAACCGTACCCGGCTGGTTGTCAACCTTACCCAGATGTTGAGCTATGAAACGCGAGTAGAGGGAAATAACCTGCTGATTATTTTGCAGCGTAAAGAGGCTACGGGAACGGAAACTGCTGCTACGCATTTTGCAGAGGTCAAGGCTGGGGTCCAGCAGAAGCACAGCTTGAGGGATCTGGATTTTCATCGCGGCAAGAATGGCGAAGGTCACGTGCAGATTGATCTTTCCGATACGGATATCGGCATCGACATCAAACAGCAGGGTCGTTTATTACTGGTGGATTTTCAGCATACCAGCCTGCCACGCAATCTGCAGCGAAAGCTGGACGTGACGGATTTTGGCACGCCGGTTCAGTTGGTTGATGCGTTCTCCCAGGGCGACAACGTGCGCGTGACGATCGAACCCAAGGGACTGTGGGAGTACTCGGCATATCAGACTGACAATAAATTCATCATCGAAGTTAAGGCGACCATAGAAGACCCCAATAAACTGGTGAAAGGCAACCACCTGGGCTATGCGGGCGAGAAGCTCACGCTGAATTTCCAGAATATCTCGACACGCGAGGCATTGAGCGTGATAGCGGACTTTACCGGTTTGAACATGGTGATCAGCGACACCGTCTCCGGCAATTTGACCTTGCGCTTGAAGGACGTTCCCTGGGACCAGGCGCTGGATATCATCCTGCAGAGTAGGGGGCTTGATCAGCGCAAGAACGGAAATGTGATTCAGGTCGCACCACGCGAAGAAATCGCGAGCAAAGAGAAAATCGAACTGACGGCTCGCCAGGAAATTGGTGAGTTGGAGGTGGTTCGCACGGAAAGTTTCCAGCTCAGTTTTGCTAAGGCACTTGATGTAGCTAAATTACTGAAAGATAAAGACGCCGGTTTGCTATCAAAGCGTGGCTCTGCCGTTTCAGATTTGCGTACCAATACGCTGTTTGTCCAGGATACTCCGACCAGGCTGGAAGAGGTGCGCAATTTTGTCAAGCAACTGGATGTTCCCGTTCGCCAAGTGATGATTGAGGCACGTTTCGTGGAGGCGGGGGATACTTATGCCCAAACATTAGGCGGTCGTTTAAGTTATTCGGGCCCCGGGTCAACCGTGGCGGGCGGTGGATTTGCTGTGGCAGGCGGAAACAGAGGGGCAGTATCGACCAGCCTGAACTTGCCATCCGCTGGCTCAACGACAGGCGGGTTGACACTGAGTTTATTTAATGCTGTAGCAACCAAGACGCTAACCTTGGAACTGAGTGCTTCGGAAACCGATGGGACAACCAAAAACATCGCCAGTCCGCGTGTCGTAACGGGCGATAAGACTGAAGCGACCATCGAACAAGGCGTAGAAATTCCATATTTGCAGGCCAGCAGCAGCGGCGCGACCAACGTTGCGTTCAAGAAGGCGGTACTGGGTCTTACCGTTACTCCGCAGATTACACCTGACGACCACATCGGCATGAATGTGAAAGTGAGCCAGGACACCGTGGGTCAAATTTACTACCAGGTACCCAGCATTAACACCAAAAAAGTTGAAACCCAGGTACTGGTTGAAAATGGCGGAACGGTAGTGATTGGTGGCGTCTATACCCAGGATTTGTCGGACGACAAAATACAGATCCCGCTACTCGGGGACATACCAGTACTCGGCTGGCTGTTCAAAACTGACACTGTAACGAAAGCAAAGAAAGAACTGTTAGTGTTTATTACACCTAAAATACTGAAAGACACTTTGGGGAATAACCAATAACAGACAGCGCTTAGTCAAGAAGCCCGGCATAGCCGGGCTTTTTCTTTTTGGCAAAAGGGGAAAGCCAAGTTTCCGATACAATCACGAGCATGGGTAACACAATACAAAACAGGCGGGCATCAGGCACTATTATTCTGGTGGGGATGATGGGTGCGGGCAAAACCACAGTGGGGAAGCTGCTTGCCAAACAACTGGGCAAGACTTTTATCGACAGTGATGAAGAGATACAGCGGCGCACCGGCGTGACCATTCCGCACATCTTCGATGTCGAGGGTGAAGCTGGATTCCGTACGCGTGAAAGCGGCGTGATTCAGGAATTGCTCAAACTGGACAACATCGTTCTGGCCACCGGCGGCGGTGCGATAATCAGTCCGCAGAATCGCGCCATGATGAAACAGAACGGTCTGGTGGTGTACCTGAAGAGCAGTGTGCACGACTTGTGGCAACGCACACGCCACGATCATAATCGCCCGCTGTTGCAAACCGAGAACCCGCGCGCCAGACTGCAGGACTTGCACGACCAGCGCGATCCGCTCTATATGGAAGCGGCGGATGTAATCATCCATACCGGCAAGCAAAGTGTGCAGATCCTGCTGGAACGGCTGCAAAATAAACTGGAAGAGTTGAAGCAAATGCCAAAAAGCGAAAATACAATGCAGACTTTGAACGTCGGGCTGGCAGAGCGCAGCTATCCCATTCATATTGGAAGCGGCCTGCTTAGTCGTATCGAATTGCTGCTGCCGCATATTCCGCAAAAACGCACGGTCATCGTCAGCAACACTACGGTTGCCCCGCTCTACCTGCAGCAATTGACGGAAGGTCTGCGTGCCAACGGCGTGGAAGTGCAATCCATCATCCTGCCTGACGGGGAACAATACAAAAGCGGCGAATCGCTGAATACGATCTACGATGCCCTGCTCTCGGCACGCAGCGAACGAGGAACCCCGCTCATCGCGTTGGGGGGAGGTGTCATCGGTGACATAACCGGTTATGCGGCAGCGACCTACCTGCGCGGTGTCCCGTTCATCCAGATCCCGACGACTTTGTTATCTCAGGTGGATTCCTCAGTCGGTGGCAAAACCGGCATCAATCATCCGCTCGGCAAGAACATGATTGGCGCGTTTTACCAGCCGCGCGTGGTGCTGGCGGATACCACGACACTCGATACCCTGCCGGACAAGGAGTTGCGCGCCGGCATGGCCGAAGTCATCAAATACGGATTGATCCGCGACTTGCCGTTCCTCGAATGGCTGGAAGCCAACATCGACAAATTGCTGGCGCGTGACACATCATCGCTGCAATACGCCATTGCTCGCAGTTGCCAGAACAAGGCTGAGGTGGTCGGCGCCGACGAGCGAGAGAGCGGCGAACGCGCGCTGCTTAATCTGGGCCACACTTTCGGTCATGCGATCGAAAATGGCATGGGCTACGGCGTCTGGCTACATGGTGAGGGCGTTGCCGCAGGGACGGTCATGGCAGCCGACTTGTCCCATCGGCTGGGATGGTTGAATGCACAGGATGTAGTGCGCGTGCGCAAGCTTTTCGAATGCGCGGGACTGCCAGTCATTTCGCCCAAACTGGGTGTGGAAAAATACATGCAGTTGATGGGGCTGGACAAGAAAGTGGAAGGCGGCAAGATACGCTTCGTGTTGCTGAAATCATTGGGACACGCCGTGATGACAGGCGAGGTGCCTCCAGCGCTGCTGGAACAGACGCTGGGGGCTTGCTGTGCCTGAGTTGCAACTTGCACCTTATGCGGTCAGCGTCAGTGCGCGCGGCAGAAAAATTGCCGAACCCGCCCCTTCCGCACGCAGCGAGTTTCAGCGCGACCGCGACCGCATCATCCATTCGGGGGCATTCCGCCGTCTTGAGTATAAAACGCAGGTCTTTGTGAATCACGAAGGAGACCTGTTCCGTACCCGCCTCACCCACAGCATCGAAGTCGCACAAATCGGGCGTTCCATCGCACGCCGTCTGGCTCTGAACGAAGACCTGGTGGAAGCGATATCGCTGGCGCATGATCTCGGGCATACCCCGTTCGGGCATGCCGGACAGGAAGAACTGAATGCGTGCATGAAGGACTACGGCGGCTTTGAGCACAACCTGCAATCCCTGCGCGTGGTGGACGTGCTCGAAGAGCGCTACGCAGAGTTTGACGGTCTGAACCTGTGTTTCGAGACTCGCGAAGGCATCCTCAAGCATTGTTCTCAGGAAAATGCTGCACAATTGGGTGAAGTGGGCGAACGCTTCCTGAATAATCACCGCCCCTCCCTTGAAGCACAGCTCGCCAATCTTGCCGACGAGATTGCCTACAACAACCACGACGTGGATGACGGCTTGCGCTCTGGTTTGGTCACACTTGAACAGTTGGCTACGGTGCGCCTGTTTTCCGAGCATCTGGACGAAGTGCGTACCTCCTATCCGGATTTGAGCGAGCGTCGCGTGGTGCATGAAACCGTGCGCCGCATGATTGGTACCCTGGTGACCGACCTCATCGAGCAGACCGAACTGAATATCCAGACCCAGGCACCGCAAAGCGTGGACGACGTCCGTGTCGCGCCGCCGCTGGTGGCGTTCAGTGAGGGCATGCGCGAACTCAACCGCGAACTTAAATCCTTCTTGCGTACTCAGCTATACCGGCATTACCGCGTTATGCGCATGAGTGCCAAGTCACAGCGCATTATCAGTGACTTGTTCCATGCGTTCACGGACGACCCGCGCTTGCTGCCACCGCAATTCGCCCCGACGGAGGAATCCAAACGTGCCCGCGCGGTAGCCGATTATATTGCCGGCATGACAGATCGCTATGCCATCCGGGAACACCGCCGCATCTTCGCTATCGAAGATTTATGACGAGTAAGTTGCCCTTCACCCCCGGATTAAGGTAGCATTCCCGCCCTTTTGAAAAAATATTCGGTTGGCGGCTTAAATCCGCCGTAGGTTTGATGATCGAGGTGAGAAACAAGGTGAGCAATTCTTCATTGCCGCAACAGCAGGGTCTATATGATCCACGCCATGAACATGATGCATGTGGCGTCGGTTTCGTAGCACATATCAAAGGTCAGGCAAGTCATGACCGAGTCAGCCAAGGACTGCAGATACTGGTTAACCTGACGCACCGCGGTGCAGTCGGGGCTGACCCGCTGGCAGGCGATGGTGCCGGTATCCTGATTCAGGTTCCGGACGCCTTCCTGCGCAAAGCGCTGGCCAAGGAAAAATTTACGCTGCCGTCCGCAGGTGACTATGGCGTCGGTATGCTGTTCCTGCCGCGCGACGCAAAAGCACGCGCTGCCTGCGAAAAGATCATCACCGACAAGATCAAGGCCGAAGGCCAGACACTGCTGGGCTGGCGCGATGTGCCGGTGAATAACGACGGTCTCGGTGAATGCGTAAAAGCAGCCGAACCCGTGGTGTGCCAGGTATTCATTGCCCGAGGAAGCAAGACCGCCGATCAGGACGCTTTCGAGCGCAAGCTGTTCGTGATTCGCAAGACCGCCGAGCATGCAGTGCATGCGCTGCCCAAGGGGCAGGGCAAGGGTTTCTATGTTCCGTCGATGTCCTCGCGCACTTTGGTATACAAGGGCATGCTGCTGGCCAACCAGGTCGGCACCTACTTCCTCGACCTGCAGGACAAGGAACTGGTCAGTGCGTTCGCGCTCGTGCACCAGCGCTTCTCCACCAACACTTTCCCCACCTGGGATCTGGCGCACCCGTTCCGCATGATCGCGCACAACGGCGAGATCAACACGCTGCGCGGCAACATCAACTGGATGGCCGCGCGCCATGCTGCGATGTCGTCCAAGTTCCTCGGCAAGGATCTCGACAAACTGTGGCCGCTGATTACCGAAGGCCAGTCCGACTCCGCCTGTTTTGACAATGCACTGGAACTGCTGGTTGCCGGCGGCTATTCATTGCCGCACGCCATGATGTTGCTGATCCCCGAAGCCTGGGCAGGCAATCCGCTCATGGATGAAGAGCGCCGAGCATTCTACGAATACCACGCTGCCTTGATGGAACCATGGGACGGCCCTGCTGCCGTGGCCTTCACCGATGGCCGCCAGATTGGCGCCACGCTGGACCGCAATGGCCTGCGCCCCGCGCGCTACCTGATCACCGACGACGACGTAGTGCTGATGGCGTCCGAGATGGGTGTGCTGGATTTCGCCGAACAGAAGATTGTCAAGAAATGGCGTCTGCAACCGGGCAAGATGTTCCTTATCGACATGGAAGCCGGACGCATCGTCGGCGA
>CAYOJU010000040.1:0-22083 GCA_964404355.1 uncultured Sideroxydans sp.
AGTCGGCAAAGAAATCGACCGATAGCCTGCAGGCTGAAATCGAACGCCTGCGTGGTGCGCAGTTAAATGGATCTGGTGCGAAATAGTTTCAAGTTTCGCGCGAGTCTGAGCGGGGAGTATTTATGTCAATAGTGCGGGCCGAAATTATCGAAGCCCATGGTGGCAAGGCCTACTGGGATACGCTGGAGAGTATCGAGGTGGAGTTCTCTGCCCAAGGGTTTTTGTTCACCTCGAAGGGGATCAAGCCGCGGCGCCACGCGCGCATCACGGTCTGCACCAAACGCCCCTGATATGTTCCGGATGTACATGAGCTACAAGAATTTCTAAAAACCGATAAGAAACCGAAGGATCAGCATACGGACAAGAAATCCGTTGCCGATTTCGATGCGATCATTTGTTTGATCAGGATGGATTGATAGCTCGAGTCCCCTATTAATTGGTTCTTTCCAGCCTGACTGTGGCGATTGAAATATCGTCATGTGCTCCATTTTTTCCCAGATGCCTCAACACGGCGGATTTCAGGGATTGATGCGGTTCGCTTGAGCGTAGCGAAGCGAGAACTTGTTCCTCTCCAAAATGCTCTTCCTGAGTGTTTCGGGCATCGACCAGACCGTCCGAGTGCAGCGTAAGCCGGCATTCTTCGTTCCAGATGTACAACTCGGTGGAGGGATCGAAACCGTCATTTCTTGAAATTCCGAGTGCGGGATGGCGTGAGGCGAACTTCCGAATGATTTCGCCGTTGTTGTTGTGCAGCAACGCATGGGGGTTGCCACCGTTCCAGATTTCGATAGACCGGTTGGCGTGATTGATGGATACAAGTGTCAACGCAACGAAATTGCCGACCGGAATCAGATCGCATATCCGCTGGTTCATTTTCGTTACCAGCGCCGAGATGGAAGATCCTTTGGGGGCCATCGAAGAAAATATCTGTACAATCGGTATCAGTGGAAGCGCGGCGGGTAGTCCGTGCCCCATCGCATCGGCAAGCAGCAGGTAGCTCAAGTCATTGCCATAGCTCCGGGTGAGGATCATGTCGCCACTCAGGTTGGTGGCTGCCTGCAGCCAAATCTCGGCATTCCCAATGGGTGTTGAAGACTGCCGGATCATGTGTTCGATTAATTCGCGGGCGAGCTCCAGTTCGTATTCCGAGTGCTGTTTGTACAATTCAAGCTCGGCATTCATTCCGGACAATTGTTTTTCTGCCTGTTTGATCTCGGTAATGTCCGTGCGTATAGAGACGAATTTGACGGGCAATCCGTTGTTATCCAGAATCGGCTTGATGGTTGCCCTTACCCAATACAGCTCGCCATCCTTGCGCCGGTTGCATATTTCACCTTGCCAGGTCTGGCCATCCAGCAATGTGTTCCACATACTCTGGTAGAACGTTGCGGGATGCATGCTGGATTTGATAATGCGGTGGTTCTTGCCCAGCAGTTCCTCGCTGGTGTAACCGGAGATGTCACAGAACTTCTGGTTGACGTAAATGATGTTTCCAGCGGCATCGGTTGCGCTCACGATTGCGTGCTCATTGAGCGCTTCTCCCAACAGGGTGGTGTTGATATCAAAGTTCATCTTGATAGTTCCCCGGAATGTTCAGGCTTTCGTATTATATCTGTGTGGTATTGATCAAGTTCGCATGGTGTCTTCCCGCAGCCCAAGCACGATAAACACGACTGCGATTCCGCTGTATCCCAGCACGAACGGCCAGGTGTGCGACGGGCCGTAGGCGTTGACGATGGCGCCGTTGGCAATCTCATAACCATGCATCAATCCGGTCGCGCTGACAGCTGCCGCGACAGCGGCCCATGCCGCTGCGGCGCGATATTTCCTTTCGATCAGGCAGACCGTCATGGCGGCGAGGATCATGGAGGTGAAGATGAAGCCGCGCTCAAGCGAGATCATCCCTGCGATCGGCAACTGCATGGACAGTGCTTTCATGCTTACTGCTTCCACGTTGGTACCAGCCGCGCGCAAGCCGCTTTCCAGCATCAGCAGTCCCCACGCAGCCAATGCGGGGAAGAAGCCGATCACCACGGCGGGCGCGTGTTCGCGCGGCGTGGCCTGGAATGCCTGCGAGGCGATGGTGACACCTATCCACAGCAGGATTGCCGCGCCGGCTTCCACCGGAATTAACGCGGAAACGAAACCGACCAACCCGAGCAGACACAGCAGCGTGACCGCGATGCCGTTGGCGATGGAGTATCCCGCACCGGCACCCATCTTTTTCCAGCCCGGATGCCCGATGTATATCGTGGTCGGGAAGACGCTGCCGAAACAGGCCGCGACGATGGTGCCGACGCCGTTGACGACGAGCGAGCTTTTCACCGGATACACGTCGCCCGCCGCTTCAGCACTTTCCAGGTTCTGCATGGAGCCGAGCAGGTTGAACAGACCCATGGGGATGATCACCGGCAGGAAGGTGATCATGTAGGTGGAGAAGGTTGCACCCAGCAGGTCGGTGATGAAAAGGTGGGGGATTTGTACCTGCAGTTGCATCGCATTCGCCAGTGCGGCAGGGTCCATCCTGCCCAAGCCCCAGGCCAGCGCGCTGCCGCTGATGACAGCCACCAGCCCCGCAGGGATGCCCGCTGGCAGCACGATACGGCCGATGTACTGGATCAGGATGAAGGCTAGCGGGATGAAGCCGACCAGCGGATCGGCAAAGATGCGGAAGCAGAAATCCATGGAGATGAAGGTGATGGCAATGCCCGCCAACGTTGCCAGTAGCGCCGCGCGCGGCGTGAGTTTTTTCACGCGGCCGGCGACGAATGCGCCGCCCAGTTCGATCAGGCCGGAACCCAGGCAGGCGGCCAGCCCGACTTTCCACGCCAGCTCCACGTCGTGGCTCTGGTCCAGCACCGGCTTCATCACGAACAGGATGTAGGCGAACAGCGAAACGGTGTTGACGCCGTAGGGCAGTGCCGTCACCTGTGCCTGGCCGGTGCGGCGGCTCAATGCGCGCGCCTGGAAGGCATAGAAAATATTTCCCACCAGCAGGCTTACCGCCACGCCCGGCAGGATGCGCCCGTACACCATCTCGCCCGGCATGTGCAGAATTGCGCCGCACAGCACGACGATCAGGATGAGCTGAATGAGGTTGTCCACGAACAGGCCGAAAAATCCGTCCAGATCGCCTTTGTGCCACCAGCGGAATTGATTCTGCATCATTCTCTCCCGGTTATCTCTTGTCGTCGGCGGAGCAGCCGCGGAAAGCTTCTCCTGCCAATACCAACGGCGAGTATAGACGAGCGGCTCAGGGCGCAACAACTGAGTAAACTGGTAGCATGCGGATCTCAATGTTGCGGTAATCGTCATCTGGAATACAACACAACATCCCTTGAACTATAGATTACCTTTCCTGCGCATCATTGCGGCGGCTGTATTTTTCGCATGGACAAACAAGGCGGAACTGCTTGGCAGGACATGCAAGAATGACAAGCAGCAGGGGCTGGTTCTGGAGATTGGCACTACCTCATTCCCCGGTTTTTGAGTGACAAGGAACGAGGGGCTTTCAGGTTTTCGCTGATCTTGATTTTGCCGCAAAATTCCGAATCATGTGGACGAGGTATAGCGAGAGCGCCGCTGCAAAGAAACACCAGACAGAAATGTAGGCATAATCATAGGCCTTCGAGACCAACATCATCGACAGGAAAACCAGCACCCCGAATATCTTGATCCTGTTATGGCTGGAGATGAGCAGCGGTACGAGAACTGTCAGGGCATAGAGAGCGGCAGTCGGAATAGGCAGATGGACGGAACTGCGATAGGGAACGGAATAAAGGTAACAGATGGAATGTTCCCTGATGGCAACCGACATCCATTCGGGATGGGTGAGTATGACAAAATATACCATCGTTCCTGCGCAGGCACCGAAAAGAGCGAAGCCGCCAGTGACTCGCTTGCGAATCTTCCCCGGCTCGACAAGGTAGCAGCAGAGCGGCAGCCACCACAGCCACAGAAAATGCGAGAAGAAGTGAAACCCCTGCGCATACGGAATTGCCGCAACGGCATCCCCCGCGTCGAGCATTTGCCATACCCGTCCTTCGAACGCCTGCTGAATGCCAAAAAATACAGGTATCACCGCCCACATCCAGTATGGGGTGGGTAGCCGCCTCGCCTGCTGGACGGCATACAGTCCCGTGGCTACCAGTACGGCAGTGGCGCTATAGCTGACGGTGGCGGAAAAGCACATTGAGCAATAGTGTCACGGGAAGTTGTTGTGCGGGTTGAAAATTGTTCAAATCATTATCATGCGCAACACGTCCCGGCAGCACTTCAGCTTTGGCTGATCAACTCTTGCGGATACGGTTTGCTGGGGTAGTGGAACGGAACCGGGCCATCCGGCTGGGCGTGGAGGAACTGCCTCACAAAGGGGTCTTGCGAGTTGATCATCTCGCTTGTTTCGCCTTCTGCGACGACGATGCCGTTGTGGATGAAATAGATGTAATCAACGATCTTGAGTGATTCCGCCAAGTCGTAGGTCACCACGACAGAAGATATGCCGAGGGCGTCGTTCAGCTTGCGGATCAGGTTGGCGATGGTGCTGAGCGAGATCGGGTCGAGACCGGCAAATGGTTCGTCATAGATGATCAGCGCTGGATCGGTGGCGGTTGCGCGCGCCATTGCCACGCGGCGTTCCATGCCGCCGGAAAGCTGGCTCGGCATCAGCGTGTGCGCATTGCGCAGGCCGACGGCCTGCAACTTCATCAAGACCAGGTCACGGATGACTTCTTCCGGCAGGTCGGTGTTTTCCCGCAACGGAAAGGCCATGTTTTCGAAAACCGACAAGTCGGTGAAAAGGCCGCTGACCTGGAACATCATTCCCATCTTCAGGCGTATCTTGTATAACTCCTTGGGGCTGAGTTCATGCAGCACTTTGTCCATGAATTTCACGCTGCCCTGCGACGGGTGCAACTGGCCGGTGAAGTGGCGCAGCAAAGTGGATTTGCCGCTGCCGCTGGCGCCCATGATGCCGACGACCTTGCCGCGCGGGATGGTGAGGTTGATACCCTTCAGTACCTCGCGCGTGCCATAGGAATGATGCAGGTCTTTGACCTCAAGCAGATTGTCCATAGTTCGATACAATAGTTTAGGTTCCTTCGGCCATTCTTACACGGCAGGGGGAGTAATTAAAGGGCCAACTGCACAATTTGTTAGGACCGCGAAATTTTATGAATGAATCCTCGAGCAAGGGTGACCTGACTTTCCGCAGTGCCACTGCGGCCGATGCGGATGCCATCGTCGCGCTGGTCAATTCCGCGTATCGTGGCGAGACCAGCCGCGCCGGGTGGACGACCGAAGCGGATATTCTGGACGGGCAGCGCACCGATGAAGACGAGATTGCGCAGTTGATCGCGGCAGACGGTTCCGCGATTCTGCTGTGCTTGCGCAACGACGGGATCATCGGTTCGGTGCTGGTGGAACGGGTGGATGCGGCGACGGCATACCTGGGCATGCTGGTGATCAAGCCGGTAATGCAGGGGCAGGGACTGGGCCGCTGCCTGATGGACGAGGCAGAGCGTTTTGCTCGTCAGCAATGGGGTGCCCAACGTATGCAGATGCAGGTGATTACATTGCGCCATGAATTGATTGCCTATTACGAGCGGCGCGGCTACCGGCGTACCGGGCAAACCAAACCGTTTCCAGCTTCCGATCCGAGATTCGGTTTGCCCAAGGTGGATGGGTTGATGTTTGAGGTGGTGGAAAAATCCTTGAACTGACAGCATCGGCTTCCGCTTCAGCCCGCTTCTTCTTTCGCCATTTCCAGTTCCAGCCAGCCTTCTTCCAGTTCCGCCGCTTTTGCAGCCAGCCGCGCATGTTCGGCGTTCAGCTGATTCACTTTCGCGCGGTCGGGGTTGGCATAGGTGGCGGGATCGGCGAGTTGCTGGTCGACCGCGGCGAGTTCTGCTTGTGCCGAGGCCAGCGCGGTTTCGAGTTTATTCTGTTTCGATTGCAGTGCCTTGCGGTTGGGCTTGGGCGCATTCTGTGTTCGCGGTTTATCCGTCTGCGTTTGTGCAACAGCTTCGCGCGGGCGGCGGGTTTCGATCCAGCTCTTGTAGTCTTCCAGATCGCCATCGAACAGTTTGGCTTCGCCGTCCGCGACCAGCCACAGTTCGTCGGCCACGGCACGGATCAGGCTGCGGTCGTGCGACACGATCACCACGGCGCCGGTGTATTCCTCAAGCGCGATGGTGAGCGCGTCGCGCATGTCGAGGTCGAGGTGGTTGGTGGGTTCGTCGAGCAGCAGCAGGTGCGGTTTTTGCCAGGCTAGTAATGCGAGAGCCAGGCGGCTCTTCTCGCCACCGGAAAAACTATCCACCGGACGATCTTCGCTGTCTCCGGCCAGGCCGAAGCGGCCGAGGAAATTGCGCAGCGACAGTGTGGTCTCCTTGGGCGCCAGGCGCTCCATGTGTTGCAGCGGTGTGGCGGCGCTGTCGAGATTTTCCAGTTGATGCTGGGCGAAGTAGCCGATGCGGATGTCGGGCGTGAATTCGAGCTTGCCTGTTGTGGGTTGCAACTCGCCGACCAGCAGTTTGATCAGCGTGGACTTGCCCGCGCCATTGGGGCCGAGCAGGGCGATGCGTGCGCCGGCGCGCAGCACCAATTCGACATTTTTGAACAGCATTTTGTCGCCATAGGCAAAGCCCATTTTTTCCGCGCGCAGCAACAGGTCGGGCCCGCGTTCCGGCGCTTCGATCTCCAGTTCAAAATGGCCGTCAGTGACGTGTACCGGGGCGATGCGCGTGAGCCTGTCCAGCGCCTTGATGCGGCTTTGCGCCTGCTTGGCTTTGGTGGCCTTGGCGCGGAACCGGCGCACGAAGTCTTCCAGATGCGCGATCTTGTCCTGCTGTTTGTTGAATGCCTGAGTCTGCAGTGCGATGCGCTCGGCGCGGGCGCGCTCGAAGTCATCGTAGTCACCGCTGTAGGTGTCTATGGTCTGGTCGTGCACATGCGCGATGCGGTTGACGCACGCGTTGAGGAATTCGCGGTCGTGCGAGACCAGCAGAATGCTGCCGGGATAGCGCGCCAGATATTGTTCGAGCCAGAGTATGGCTTCGAGGTCGAGATGGTTGGTGGGCTCGTCGAGCAGCAGCAGGTCGGCGCGGTGCATCAACGCGCGTGCCAGGTTCAGGCGCATGCGCCAGCCGCCGGAGAAGCTGGCGACGGTGCGCTCCAGCGTGTCGTTTGCAAATCCCAGCCCGTTCAGCAGCTGCGCGGCGCGCGCCTTGGCGCCGTAGCCGTCGATGACTTCGTAGCGGTGCTGCGCGTCGAACCAGGCGGTGTCGTGGTTTTCGCGCGCCAGTGTTTTTTCCAGCAGGCGCAGTTCGGCATCGCCGTCGAGCACAAACTCCAGTGCGGGCATATCGGAGTTGGCGATCTCCTGTTCGACGAAGGCGATGGTCTTGCCGGACTGCAGGGAAACTTCGCCGCCATCGGGCTTGATCTCGCCGCGTATCAGGCGGAACAGCGTGGTTTTGCCGCAGCCGTTCTTGCCGACCAGGCCGATGCGCTGGTCGGCGAAGGCTTGCAGATTCACGTTCTGGAGTAGCGGGATGCCGCCTTGCAGGTAAGTCAGGTTCTGGATGTTGAGCATGGGCGCGATGATAACAGACGGGGCGGTCTGGCCCGATCAGGAACTAACGGGATCCGCGTTGCAATGGCTGGGAATGGAGAGGATTTGAAACAAAACCGAAGCTGGCCTTCTTGCTTTGCGAACAGGCCAGCTTAAATCATGGAACGGATGCTGCAGAAATTTAGCAATTCGCCAAGTGCTTCATCAGCTTCACGCATCGATTTGAAAATGCCCATAAATTTCACTTCGTTATCGTAAAGTCCGCGCCGAGTTTGTGGGTCTGTTGTGAGGAATATCTTGAACATGATTGCCTCCGTTTGAATTCTTTATCGGACATTATTTTGTTG
The DNA here is from genome assembly GCA_964404355.1 of uncultured Sideroxydans sp. Lineage (GTDB taxonomy): Bacteria > Pseudomonadota > Gammaproteobacteria > Burkholderiales > Gallionellaceae > Sideroxyarcus. The sequence goes on from CAYOJU010000040.1 coordinate 7,921, forward strand.
TTCTTGAACGAATGCCGGGACCGTGATCGAATATATTTTTCAAGTTTCCTGGCTCAGTTATTCACTCAGGCAGACGATATACCCAAGGTGACTTGAATAATCCTGGGAATACAGGCCTGAAAGTAAGGTATTCTTCTCAAATATGTACCTCGACGGCTCCGCAACAGCCAATATAGAATGGGCAACAACCGCTTTTTTGCAGGTAATTAATCAATGAAGTTGCCCTCTTTGCCCTGGAATCGATTTCCCCTGATTTTCAATTTCTTCAAGTCGCACGGCAAATCGTTGCGTCTGGTCATGTTGCTTCTGTTGCTGGGGCTGTCCGGGTATGTCTACTACCTTGACGTGACCATCCGTGAAGCTTTCGAAGGACGCAAGTTCGCCCTGCCGGCCCGTGTTTACGGGCGTGCGCTGGAGGTGTATCCGGGGCTGAAGCTGACACCCGGGCAACTCACTGAGGAGTTGCAGGCGGTCGGATATCACGAGAACCCCGAGCCGAATACTGCGGCGACCTATAAATACACGTTGAATGGTCTTGAATTTACGACCCGGGATTTCGTGTTCGGGGATGGCCCGCAAGCCTCGCAGCACTTGCGTATTGAATTTTCCGACGGCAAGGTGTCGTTGTTGCAGCAACGCGGCGGTACTGATATCGATCTGCCCTTGTTGCGCATTGAGCCGCCACTCATCGGTGGCATTTATCCGGGGCACAACGAAGACCGCGAGTTGCTGCGGCTCAACCAGTTCCCCAAGTCTCTGGTTGATTCATTGATCGCGGTTGAGGATCGAAAATTCTATACGCACTGGGGTATTGATCCGCGCGGCATCGCACGTGCGCTGTTCAAGATGTTCACCGGACAACGCATCGAAGGCGGTAGTACACTCACGCAGCAATTGGTTAAGAACTTCTTCCTGACATCGGAACGCACGCTGACGCGCAAGGGAACCGAAGTGCTGATGTCCCTGCTGCTGGAGATGCACTACAGCAAGGACGAGATTCTCGAAACCTATCTCAATGAAATATTTCTCGGGCAGGATGCCAGCCGTGCCATTCACGGTTTTGGCCTTGCCAGCCATTTCTATTTTGACCGTCCGCTCGAGCGTCTGGAACTGCAAGAGATCGCGTTGCTGGTCGGCATGGTCAAGGGGCCGGGTGTTTACGACCCGCGCAAGAATCCGGAGCTGGCCCTTAAGCGGCGCAACATTGTGTTGCAGGAGATGGTGGGCCTGAATGTCATTTCGCAGGCGCAGTTTGCGGCGGCCCGCCAGAAGCCGCTGGGCGTGATCAATCGTGCACCCACCGGGACATCGCCGTATCCCGCTTTCCTGCAGTATGTGCACCGCCAGTTGGAGCGCGACTATCGCGAGGATGATTTGCGCAGCGAGGGGCTGCGCATTTTCACCACGCTGGACCCGCGCATCCAGCACCAGGCAGAAGCGGCTTTGACGTCGCGTCTCGGCGAGATCGAAAAGGCGCGCAGATTCGCCGCCAATACGCTGGAAGGCGCCGTGGTAGTCAGCAGCACGCAGAGCGGCGAGATACAGGCACTGGTGGGCGGACGCGATGCGCGCTATGCCGGGTACAACCGCGCCATCGATGCACAACGCCCGATCGGTTCGCTGGCCAAACCCATCGTTTATTTGACGGCGCTGGAAAAGCCGGATCGCTATACGCTGATCACGCCGCTGGACGACAGTCCGCTGGTATGGAAGCAGCCCGGCACCACCGACTGGAAGCCGCAGAACTACGATCACCAGTTCCATGGACAGGTGCAGCTGCGTACCGCGCTGGCGCATTCCTACAATGTATCGACGGCGCGTCTGGGCATCGAACTCGGCGTCGAGCATATCCTCGATAAACTGCCTCAGTACGGCATCGAACGGCGGCCGCCGCCTTTTGCCTCCTCGCTGCTCGGCGCTTATGAATTGTCCCCGGTTGAAGTGGCGCAGGTTTACCAGACCTTTGCCGACGGCGGTTTCCGTACGCCGTTGCGTGCCATTCGCGAGGTTATTACTGCGGACGGCAAGTCGCTGCAACGTTACCCGCTCAACGTTGAGCCCGTCGCCGCAGCGGCGCCGGTATATGTGCTGACAGCGGCTTTGCAGGGTGTGGTGCGCGAGGGGACGGCACAGCCGCTGTCGAACTGGCTGCCTGCCGATTTGCGTGTCGCAGGCAAGACCGGCACCACGGATGATTTGCGTGACAGTTGGTTTGCCGGGTATACCGGCGATCATGTGGCGGTGGTGTGGGTTGGACGGGACGACAACAAGCCCTCAGGCTTGACCGGTGCCTCGGGTGCCATGACCATCTGGGGCGAGATGATGAAAAACATTCAGCCTGAGCCGTTGCAACCCACCATGCCGGAGGAGATCGAAATGGTTAATGTCGATCCGGTCAGTGGTGCGCGTTATGACGATGACTGCAAGACAGGTGTGCTGCTGCCCTTCATCAAGGGCAGTGCACCGACCGAAAGAGCGGCCTGCGCCTTTGCATCAGCAGACATACCGAAGGCCAGCGAGAATCCGGTGATTAAGGATGAAACGAAGCCTGTTGTGAAACCGGAAGTGAAACCAGAAATCAAACCGGAACCGGAAAAGAAAAACTGGTTACAGAGGATATTCAATTGACAGACCGATTTTCATTGTTTTTTGTTGCGTCATTGCTGCTGTTGCTTGCCGGATGTGCCGGCGTGGCCACCCAGCCACCGGCAAAGCCTGCCATGCCTGAAGTGGCGCCGCAGGGCGCGCAACCCCAAGGGGGCATACCGCAAGAGGTGATACCTCAGCCATCCGGTGAAGCCGTTGTCATTGAACCGGTGCCAAAGTCGGACATGTCGGGCAACAAGGCCATTATCGCTTTGCTGGACCGCGCGCAGATCGACAACCAGGCTGGCAATCGCGAAGCAGCAGGCTCATCGCTGGAACGCGCGCTGCGCATTGAACCGCGCAACGCCTGGCTGTGGCTGGAACTTGCGCAATTGCGTCTTGCCCAGGGACAGTATGCGCAGGCAATCACGATTGCCCGCAAGTCAATCAGTTTTGCCGGGCATGAACATCGTTTGCTGGCCCTTGACTGGCAGGCGATCGGTAATGCCCGCGTCGCGCAGGGCGACTCTGCGGGAGCGGAGCAGGCGTTCAAACTAGCCGCAGATTTTGCGAAATCGGCACAAACGGAGGTGGATCACGGTTTCCAATTGTTCAAGTGACGTTGTGGGTATGCCGGATTCAACAGGCAATAAAAAAGAGGGCGCAAGCCCTCTTTTTTATTGTCTTGATGTGGCTGAGGATTACTGTCTTACGATGTTTTCGCCTTCAATCCTGATTTTGTCGCCTGCCATGACCCCGGGAACTGTCTTGTAGCGCAGGACATGTTCTTCGCCGTTTTCCATCTTTACGGTCACATCGTAGACGCGGGTCTTCTTGATCTTTTCCTCGACCTTGTTACCGGCAATCGCACCGCCAACGATGCCAGCAAGGGTAGCCAGATCGCGTCCCGAGCCATTCCCCATCTGATTGCCGGCCAGACCACCGGCAACACCACCGGCGATTACGCCCAGCCCGGTGCCCTTGCCTTCCAGCTCGATTTCATTGACGGAAACGACCACGCCGCAATTGTCACAGGCGATTCTCTGCGCGGGCGCCGCGGGCTTCGGCTGAACGGGTTTTGCGCGTGCAACGTGCTTCTCGGCAGTAGCCGGCTTTTTGGCGGGCGACTCGACAGCAGGAGCGGGAGCGGGTACGGCTGCTTGTTCCTTGGCTTTTTCCTCAGCCAGTGCGGCTTTGACCTGGGCCGCAATTTCTTCACTGCTCGGTTTTTGCGAGCAGCCGCTGATGGCGAGCATGCTGATCAGGGTCAGAATGCCGAATGCGCAGTTGCGTATCGTGGTGGTGTTCAAAAGTGTCTCCAAAAGATATTGTTGGGGGATGATGAATGGCAAGTGAAGAATTTGCTCGTGCAGCCAGATGGTTAATATTGCAAAAGCACTCATTGGAATGCCAAAGACGAAAATTAGTTCAGTCAGTCACCGAAAAATTAGTCAGGTGATGCTTTGCATTTTTTCATAACATGTTAAATAGATTGTATATTTCATAACTTTCTGTTTGTTTAACCCCGTTTCGCTCGCTCCCTCGTTTATAGCTGACATGCTGTGCAATTTCGCACAGCTGTCCGATCAACCGACACATAAACTGCGAGGATGCGATGAATCCCCTATTCAAAAATATATTACTTTCCTGCCTGTTGCTGCTGACCGCCTGTGCCAACCAGAATCAGAACGAGGCAAGCACTGAACCGAATTTGTCCCAAGTGGCGACTGCTGACCAGCACGCAGTGTCTGCTGCAACAGAAAATGCCGCCGGAGACAAGCGAAGCGAGCCGACCCGGCAAAAGGACAAACTGTCTGTTGCCGGTGGCATCACACATGACAAGAGCCTGGATCGCGCTGCTGCCTCTCCGGCTGAAAAAAAGATGATGAATCTCGGCGAGGCGCGGGCGATGTATCCGGCCCCGGCTGCTCCCATGCTTGCCATGCCCTATATGCAGCAAGCACGGGAAGAGCGCGAGCAATACGGTACGATTGTGGAAAACCCGATCAAGCTGGTGGCCGAGGCGCCGGTTTCGACGTTCAGCATCGATGTGGATACCGGGAGTTATTCGAATGTGCGGCGTCTGTTGAATGAAGGACGGCTGCCTCCGGCGGATGCAGTGCGCGTGGAAGAAATGATCAATTACTTCCCTTATGCGTATGCATTGCCCAAAGACAATGCGCCGTTTGCCGTGCATACCGAAATGGCGCCTGCGCCGTGGAACGTGAACCACACGCTGTTGCGCATCGGCATCAAGGGGCAGGATATTGCCAAGACAAGTCTGCCGCCATCCAATCTGGTCTTCTTGGTGGATGTGTCCGGTTCGATGGGTTCGCCCGAGCGTCTGCCGTTATTGAAGTCGGCGCTCAAGTTTCTGGTCAACCAGTTGCGTGCACAGGACAGGGTATCGCTGGTGACTTATGCATCCGGCACGCAAGTAGTGTTGGAACCTACCTCCGGTTCGCAAAAGACAAAGATCATTGCTGCACTGGATAACCTGAGAGCCGGTGGCTCCACCAGCGGTGCGGCCGGGATCATGCTGGCGTACAGCATGGCCGAGCAGTCCTATATCAAGGGCGGCATCAATCGCATTTTTCTGGCAACGGATGGTGACTTCAATGTCGGCGTGACCAATTTCGACGAGCTGAAGAACATGGCGGAAGAAAAGCGCAAGAGCGGCGTGTCGCTGTCCACGCTGGGCTTTGGCGTGGGGAATTACAACGAAAAACTCATGGAGCAACTGGCCGATGCGGGTAACGGCAATTACTCCTACATCGATACACTGAATGAAGGGCAGAAAGTGCTGGTGGACGAGATGACTTCCACGCTGGCAACCATCGCCAAGGATGTAAAAATCCAGATTGAATTCAACCCCGATGTGGTGAGCGAGTACCGGCTGGTCGGTTATGAAAACCGCATGCTCAAACGCGAAGACTTCAACAACGACAAGGTGGATGCTGGTGAAGTCGGTGCCGGGCATACCGTAACTGCGATATATGAGCTGACTCTCAAGGGCAAGACCGGCAGCGTTGATGCTTTGCGCTACGGCAGCGAGAAAGCATCCACCACGAGCAAGACCGGCGAACTGGCATTCCTGCGCCTGCGTTACAAGGCACCCGATGGCGATGTTTCGAAATTGATCGAATGGCCGCTGCAACGCCAGGATATCAAACCCTCGTTCGGACAGGCATCAACGGAGTTTCGATTTGCCACGGCCGTCGCCGCGTTCGGCCAGCAACTGCGCGGTGGCAAGCATATCGGCGAGATGAGCTATGACGATATCGCAAAGATAGCAGCCGAAGCGCGCGGGACGGATGCCTATGGTTATCGCGGTGAATTCTTGCGTCTGGTCCATCTGGCGCAGTCGCTGTCCACCGGAAAGCCAACGGCTGTCATGGTCGAGTGAAACATGACGCAGTGAAACGCTGAGCAAATCATTCGGTTTAATTTGTTCAGCGTTTCCATTCTTGCTCACTTATACTCTCCGCCCATGCGCGAAGAGGTGGCCGACGAACAATTGATGGAGCTCTATCGTGACGGTGATGCAGGGGCTTTCGATATCCTGTATCGCCGCCACAAAGGAGGGCTATACCGTTACCTGCTGCGTCTATGCAAAGACAAAGGCGTGGCCGATGAGCTGTTTCAGGATGTCTGGAGCAACATCATTCGCAGCCGGGAACGCTACCAGCCGACAGCCAAATTCAGCACATTTCTGTACCAGGTCGCCCATAACCGGCTGATCGACCACTTACGTAAAACGCATGAAATCCTCCTGTCGCTGGATGCCGAAAATGAAGACGCGGAAAGTCTGGTTGAACTCATTCCCGCCGACCCCGGTGACCAGCCGGAAATACTGGTTGAACGTAAACGTCTGGTTGAAATTTTGGTCAACAACATTGAGGCGCTGCCCGCTTTGCAACGCGAAGCCTTTTTATTGCGCGAAGAAGCAGGGTTGTCGCTGGAAGAAATCGCGCTGGCAACCGGCGTCACGCCGGAAACAGCCAAGAGCCGGTTGCGTTATGCAGTCGCCAAATTGCGTGAGGGATTGAGAGGTATGCGATGAGCCAGGATCGAGAATTGGATACCTACCTGCAAGGCAAAACCGATCTGTCGCGGCTATATGCCGATGCGCCGCAAATCGAACCGCCAGATCATCTGGATGCTGCCATTCTGGCGGAAGCACACCGGGCAGTGAATGCGCGTCCGGGCGCCGGGCCCAAACGCCGTTGGGCGATTCCGCTGGGGTTGGTGGCCAGCCTGTTTGCCGTGGTCATGATCGGCTTGCAGTTGCCCTATATGCTGAAAGAACCCGTTCCGCTACAGGCGCCGATGGAAGCAAAAGTCACTGCGGCAATGGATGAGAGCGCCGCTGCACCGGAGTCCCGCGCGCAGAACGAGCGCATGAAAATCCTGGCAACGGAGAGGGCAAGGTCGGTAATTTCCGGCAACACACCGGCACCGGTAGCAGTGCAAGCGCATGCCCAGCCGGCTGCGCCGAAGATTGCCGTTCCGATGGCGGCTGCGCCCGCGCCGGCCCTGGCTGCCAAACGCCTTGAAATGAATGAGCGTGCTGAGACGGGTAACATCGGGGCGCTTTCAAAAGAGAAGAAATCTGCCAATATCGGCGAGAGCAGCGTTAACGACGCGCTCAGGTCGCTAGCGCCCGCCGCTGCCGGGGTTGCAACTCCGCCGCCGGTTCGACAGGAACGAGCACTGATGCAAGATGCGGCCGACAAGACAGTCCTGTCCCCGGAAGATTGGCTCATGCGGATCAAGAAACTGAAGCAGGCAGGAAAACAGGAAGATGCCAAAACCGAACTGGCAGCATTCAGGAAGCGCTATCCGGATTATCCTGTTCCTTCAGCGCTTGAGATTCGATAAGGCGGCTGAATGGCGAGGATGTGAAGCAAGCGTCAGCCCGTTATTGGTAGAATGCATTGTGGTTAATGTCGTCGCTGTGTTGTTTCCGCCGGAAGTAAACGGGAGCCGCATGGAAGAGGGTTTCACACGAATAGTTTGAGGAAAAAGCATGTACAAATGCGTCGTGGCAGCGTTAATGGCTTTCTGGTCTCTGACGGCATCTGCGGCCGACTGGCAGGTTGTTGCCGATACCAAGCTGGGCCTGTTGAAACTGGATAAGACCAGCGTGACCAGCGAAGGTCAATACACTGCGGCAGTGCTCGTCTACGAATTCAAGGACCTGCAGAGACTATCGACACCGCCCAACACCGTCTTCAACAAAAGGCAGGATGATGTTCTGGTGGACTGCTCCCATGGTTTGCTGGGCATTCACACGAGCCGCTTCTTCGAGTACTTGAGACTCGCCAGCACTTATACCCGAAATATTGCCGAGATTAAATTCAGTTCACCCGTGCCGGATACCATGGCGAAGACAGTCGTCGAATCGGTCTGCGCGGTTGCGTTGAAAACCAGGCCTTAGTTTTGCCGACCGGGGTTCCGGTTTATGGAGTTGCTGCGGATCGATGGAGGGGGCGAGGTAGTTCGCAGTTAGGCGGCTAAGGTCAGTTTATGCTTTTGGGTTTTTTGATTTCAATTTAGGGAGAAGCGAAATGTTTTGTTCAAAGTGCGGAACATCGAACGACGATACCGTGAATTTCTGCGTTAGCTGCGGTAATGCGCTTCCCCAGCCAAGTCAAGCCGCATCCCTGCCACAGACAAAAGAAGATGATTCTGTCAGCGATGAGGAATATTACAAAGCCATCATCGGCCCCAAGAATCAGGACTATTACCTGCGCCATTTTTCCCGTTTTGATGACGAAGGAAAAACCAGCGCCACCTGGAATTGGCCGGCCTTTCTGGTGGCGTTTTACTGGTTGCTGTATCGAAAGATGTGGCTTAACGCCGCGCTATATTTCTTTTTCCCTTCCCTTTTCATGGCGCTGTTCGGATTTGTCGGGGCTTTGATGGGCGTCTCGGCAGGTACGCTGATTGTCGTGGGATATTTGCTTTATTTTGTGGCAATCTTCATTTTATTTCCGATGTATGCAAACGCGCTTTACTACAAGCAATGCAAGAAAATCATTCTGACTGTCAGCTCGACGTCGCACAGTACGCAGAGACAGTTGGGCGAACTTTCCGGAAAGGGTGGGACCAGCAACGTGGTGATCTTCGTCATATTGATTATCACCTTTGTCGCGTTCATCGGAATCCTCGCTGCCGTTGCCATTCCCGCTTACCAGGATTACACGATCAAGGCACGCACAGCCCAAGCGATGAATATCGGCAGATTCGCTGAAGAGTTTGTCGGCAATTACTATGACCAGTACAAGTCGTTTCCGCGCAGCCTGGAGGCGTCAAACTTTGCAGCATCGTTGCCTCCTTCTGTAAAAGAGGTCAGCGTTGATAGTCAGACAGGCGCGATCACGATCACGATGAACGGCACTGCTGCTGTCAGCGGGAAATCCATTGTATTTGTTCCGGAACTGGATGCTAACGGTCAACTTGCATGGACATGCATGAGCGAGGAAATCCAGGACAGATATTTGCCGCGCGAATGTCGGCGATCAAGGTAACAAAGACGGATGCTGGCAGACAATGAAAGTCACCGTGAATGGTTCACAATACAGCCAATCAATAATTCACGCTGTAGTGTCATCGAAAAAACGGGTTGGCGCGTTATTGGGGCTCGAATTCAGAAAGGAATGAAATGAAGCCCCTCCAGACAACAATGTTTGTATCACTCCTGCTCGGCAGTATGGCGGCCCATGCGGGAACACCTTCTGTCAGCGTCACGATCAGCGGAGAAGTCGCACCGGGCGTCTACGGCGAAGTGCAGGTCGGCAATGCGCCACCGCCGCCAGTTGTTTATGCGCAGCCTATGATTATCGCTCCGTCGCGGCACCATGATCATGATGAAGGCAGGCCTATGTATTTGCATGTGCCACCCGGACATGCAAGGAACTGGGCACGTCATTGTCACGAATACAATGCCTGCAACCGCTCAGTGTACTTTGTGAAATCGGCCGAGTACGAGCCGGGCTACCAGGCTCGCAAAGAGAGAATGCGCAGGGATGAAGAACGCAGAGACGAACGTCGAGACGAGCGCAGAGACGAAGGTCGCCGCGATGAGCATAGAGATGAAGTGCGCCGCGATGAACGTAGAGATGAAGGGCGAGGAGAAGATCGCCGGAATGAAGGACGTAGAGGCGAGGGGCGCGATTGAGCCCGTGAGTTAGTCCGCCAGTGCGATAATATTGGCGTATATTTACATTAACCGTAAGTTCATATTTCGCCCGAAAGGGCGATTCTTTTTAAGTGGCCGTTGATGGCAACGATCAATAATCTGGAAACTTTGCAACCACACTCAGTCTGGGCACATTTCGCCACACTGTGCGCAATTCCGCGCGCTTCGCTGCAAGAAGCGGCGTTGCGCTCGCATTTGATCGAGTGGGCGCAGGTTCACCATATCGGTGCGGTCGTCGATGACGCGGGCAACCTGATCCTGAAGAAACCCGCCAGTCCAGGTTGTGAGGCGAAGCCCGGTGTGGTTCTGCAAGGTCATCTCGATATGGTGTGCCAAGCCAATGCGGGAACGCACCATGACTTCGAACATGATGCTATCAACGCCCAGGTGCGTGACGGTTGGGTGGTGGCGGAGGGTACGACGCTGGGTGCGGATAACGGCATTGGCGTCGCGCTGGCGCTGGCCGCGCTGGAAGAACCAGGGTTTATCCATCCACCGCTGGAAGTGCTACTCACTGTCAACGAGGAATCAGGCATGGACGGCGCGCGCGGGCTTGCGTCCGGCACCTTGCAGGGCAAGACGCTGATCAATCTGGATACCGAGGAGTGGGGGCATTTCTATCTGGGCTGCGCGGGTGGCGTGGATGTGGAACTGGCGCATGCTTGCGAACAGGAAGCATTGCCGGCGGACTATGCGATCCTGCGTTTCGATGTATCCGGTCTGCGTGGCGGACACTCCGGCATCGACATCAATCTCGGGCGCGGCAATGCCATCAAGTTGCTGGCGGAGGCGCTACGCGATCTGTCCGCGCATACCGACATGCGCCTGACCGAGTTCAATGGTGGTACGGCGCGCAACGCAATCCCGCGCGAAGCGTTCGCCGTGTGTGCGGTGCCTGTTGCTGCCGTGTCAGGGATAGACGAATGGGTAGAGCACCGGCTTGCGGCGTGGCGGCTGCGCTTTGCCGAGTCGGATGCGAATGTGCTGTTTCGCTACGATCTGGACGAGATGCCGGTAGGTAGGCCCGTTCATCAAGCCGAGCGCGACCGCCTGCTGGCTTTCCTCGACGTTGCCGCGAACGGCGTCTCGTGCATGAGCGATGACTTTCCAGGTGTGGTGGATACTTCGGATAATCTTGGCGTGGCAGTTCTGGCGCAGGGCGCATTCCGCGCCACCTTCAAGGTGCGCTCGCTGCATGACGGCCGGGCGGATGTGCTGGCCGACAAGCTGGTTTCACATGCGGCCAGTTACGCGTTGCGTGCCTGGAAGGACGGGATGTATCCGGGCTGGACGCCGAACCCGGCTTCGAATCTGCTCGCGCTTTGCCAGCAGGTATACACCGTGCAATTCGGTCAGCCCGCCAGCCTGCAGGTGATCCATGCCGGGCTGGAATGCGGCCTGCTCGCGGCCAGCCATCCGCAACTGGACATGATCTCCTTCGGTCCCGACATCCGCGGCGCGCATGCACCCGGCGAACGGGTTGAGATAGAATCGGTTGCACGCTGCTGGCAGTTGCTGAAAGCGGTGTTGCAGGCGCTGGCGGCTGGATAAAATCGGCAGCAGGCCGTTGTTCCTGAATAGAATCATGGGGTTTTGTGGCTTTGCCAGCCGTTTCGGCTGGTGGCGCCGCGTTGCGCCAAACGCGCTTTGTGTCTGATATCGATGTTTGTATTTCTGTGAATATGACGCAGCAATCAAGAGAAAGCATGCCGGGCGATCCAAAGCGGATGGATATCCCGTTGCCTGAATATCTGCTCAGGCAGCAGAGCGGCATCTACGTCGATCTGTCTCTTTTTCCGGTGGGCGGCGGTTTCGCAGAATTCCTTGATCGGCTGTATGGCGCGGGCGCAAGATTTCTTGGCGTGGATTATTCACTGGCGACGGATCTGCTTTACAACTACGACGCGATCCTGGCTGCACACGGCACCGGTGGAAAAGTGAAGCTGGCCGCGGATATCGTGGATTTTCCGCCCGGTCGCAAAGGGCTCTACAAAGCGGTGAAGGTGGATGTCGAAGGCAAGCAGGCGGAGTACCTGTTCGAGCCGGTACAGATCGGTGTAGAGGTGGAAGTGCCGGTGTATGGCGAACCCGGGGCCGATGGCGTGGCGCCGATTATCGGTTCGGCGCGCAAGACCGAATTGAAGCCGACAAAGCTTGATCTGGATGAGTTTATCGCGGACATGTGGCTGAAAGGAATTCGTTTTGGCATTGATGTGGATGGTGTGACAAGTGCGATCGCCAGCGGCGAGGCGGTGCGCATGGAGATTGCCCGCCAGCTTGATGCGACCGAAGGCAGCGATGCCGAGATTGAAGAGGCGAGCGAAGCGTTGCGCCGGGATAATTCCCCGAAGAAACTACCCAATGGCAAAGCGGATCTGCGCAGGTTCCAGAACAGATTCCCGCAGATCGCGAAAGACGCGCGTCTGCTCAGGAAGAAAAAGCGCGTACTCGGCAAGCCGGGGTTCAAGGTGAGCGGGGCGATGATCGAGCCGCCGCTGCCTGCGGACTTTGATCTGCTGGCACTGGCAGGCGAGGGGACGCGCGTCGAGAATCAGGGGGTGAATGAATTCATCGTGGCCGGCCGCGATGGATTTCTTTCGCTTGATGTCGCGACCAATCATATTGCCGTCACCGAAAAGATCGAGAACAAGGGCGGCATCAGCGCCAAAACAACCGGCGATCTTTCGCTGGCCGGGGACGACTTCATCGAACACGGCGAGGTTCAGGAAGGACGCGTCGTCGAAGGCAAGAACATGACTTTCCATTCCGATGTCTACGGCGAGATTATTTCGCAGGGCGGATTCATCCTGCTGGAGAAGAATCTCTCGCAAGGTCGTGCCATCAACCGCGGCGGCGATATTACGTCGAACGGACGCATGCTCAATTCCGTCATTGAGGCATGGGACGGGGTGGTCAAGGCAAAATACGCCGAAGCCTGCCTGATCATGGCCGGGACGGTCGAAGTTGAGCGGGCGGTAAATTGCGAGATCGTTGCCGAGAGTGTGCAGGTCGGGAGTGCGGAGGGTTGCGGGATCGCAGGGAAAAAAGTCCGCATCAGCGCGTCAAGCGAGCGCCGGGACAAGCAGAACATCGTTTCGATGCTGGTGCCGGGCCTGACGCAGATCGACGCGCAAATCAATCAGGTGCGCAGGGCGATAGTTGAGTGCAGGCAGGTCATCGCAGACAAGGAACAGGCGCTGGCGCAAGTCAGGGCCGATGAGGATTTCGCCAAGTACCTGGCGCTGGAGGCGAGCATAAAACAGGGAAGCGTCAAATTGACTGCGGTGCAGCAGGAAAATTGGCAGAAGATGACGGCGAAATTCGCCGGGCCCCAGCGGACCATGGATAAATTGGCCAAAGAGAAGCAGGAGCAGTTGGAGCGGATCGACGCTTTTGAGCACGAGCAGAAGCACCTGATGGATGAGCGGAAGAAGAGCGGTGAAGACATCCATTGCGAGATCACCGAGGTGTCGGGAGATACGCTGGTGCGAACCATGGTTTCCTTCAATGGCGTCGCGGGCCTGCAGCAAATTGCTGCCGGTGAGCTCAGAATCAAGCTGCGGGAACAGGGATTCGCGCTGGAACGGGTCTTCATGGATAGCGAAGGAAGTCTCGTTTGGAAGTATGAATTGCCGGAGATCGCCTGAGGTTCGTGCCCAGGATGCAGTGGGGCAACAGGGCTGTTTGGGGCAACCAATCACTCCGTTCACTGGAATAATCAAAGGCTTGCTGTCTCGGAGGGGTATTTCGGCGTACCGGTAACTGCCCGTAGTAAGGAAAGGTGGCTTGTTGTTCCGCTGTTCCCATTATTAAAAAATGGACTGGGTGGCAGTCGTTTTTATAAATATCCGTCATTTGCTTCTGTACAATTACGCCCTTGTTGAAGAACGCCAGACGTTGTTGTTTTGTAACATTCATTTAATTGGAGTCGATTACTTTGAAAGCACCCATCCCTTTACGCAACATTCCACAATCCAACATCTTTCGCAAAGGCGATGTCTTTGTGCTGTTCGGTGAGCTGTTCGGACGCGGCTACGCGAATGGCTTGATCAACGAGGCGCGCAAGGCGGGCATGACGATAGTCGGCATCACCGTGGGACGCCGGGATGAGAACAATGCGCTGCGTGCCCTGACTGCTGAGGAGTTGACAACAGCCGAAGCGAACCTGGGCGGACGCATTATCAACGTACCGCTGATGGCGGGCTTCGATCTGGATGCGCCTGCGGGCGAACCGACCCCGACCGATCTGCTGGCCGACATGACGCTCAAGAGCTGGCAGGATGACAAGCTGGACTGGGCGCATATTGAAAAGTGCCGTGCGGTGGGCGTGCAGCGCTTCAAGGATTCCGTGGCGAAAGTAATGGCTCAGCTGG
>CAYOJU010000041.1:0-5792 GCA_964404355.1 uncultured Sideroxydans sp.
CCCCTTTAATTCCAGCATCGCAATTGATTCTGAACCATCTTGCAAATCCACCCACGAACAATATTGCGACGCTGACCCTATTGCTCCGCGAAGCTGAGCCCTATTGCTCTTCTGGCATGTTGCCCTTGTTGTGGCCACAAGCTCATGCAGTCGCGACGCGATTCCTGCCGCCTGTCTTGGCTTGGTATAAGGCCTGATCTGCACGAGCGGTCAAGGTGTCTACCGTGTCATCCGGCAATAGTTGCGTCACGCCAAAACTGCAGCTCTGCCTCCCCACACCGGTGAACGCCGTTGTATCGACCAGCACACGCAGTTTCTCTGCCAGCTTTGCCGCCTCGCCACCGCCTATCTGCGGTACCACGATCATGAACTCCTCGCCGCCCCATCGGGCAAGGCTGTCGCATTCCCGAACATGGGTTGCCACCAGAAGAGTCAGTTGAATCAGCACACGGTCGCCCGCCTGGTGGCCACAAGTATCATTGACTCGCTTGAAGTGGTCTATGTCGTACATGATGAGTGACAGCGGCGTTTGGTAACGCACTGCACGCTTGATTTCATGGTTGAGGATGTCGTTGAACTTCAGCCGGTTCACTGCCCCGGTCAGAGTATCGGTAGTGGCTTGCAACTCCAACTCGCGCGACAGTTTTTCCAGTCGCCGCTGGTTCTGGTGCAGCAGTATTTCAGTGCTAAATTCGCGCTGGAGCACCAGCAGCGAGGCGAGTACCCGATAGTTCGACCATGGGCCCCACCTCGCCCTTGTCGGCGCCAGCCGTATTGATCTCGAGGTCCAGGTCCGTATTGATCGTGGGGTCGCGGAATTTTAGAGTCCCACGGTTGATCGTGAGTGCTTCAATATTGGGGAACTTACCTTCCTTGCCCGGCCGACCGAAAACCCAATTCTGCGCGCCATCCTTGTTTGCTTCGAGCACCAAATGAAGTTCGGATAACGAGATTTCAGGGAAGGACAAACGACCGACCAGAAGCTTCAACAGATCTATCCTGAAATCTGCGTGCTTGAGCTCTACCATGACCGGGTCCTTGCTCCACTCCGCGTTTCCCATCACGACGTCGTTGGCGATGATGCGCGGCCAAAGCGAAAGGCGCACATCCAGATCACCATTGATCGCAAAGCTTCTGCCCGTGAAAGCAGTTACTTTGCCTGCGATGTACGGACGCGCAAGATTCCAGTTGAAGAAATACAAAGCGGCAACGAGCAGCAACAGACACACAACAATCGCTGCAAGCCATATACTTTTTCGGGTCATGTATTTTTTCATCGGATAGGGCAATACGGAGCAGGCAGGATGTTCGACAGGGAATTGGATTATCGCCATACCCCGCACGGCTTTCCGTGCGATGCCGCACAAAGAATTCTGCCCATAGAAAAAAGCCGGAACGAGTCCGGTTTCTCTATGCACGCCAGCAGACAGAACGATTATTGAATATTTACTATTCTTAAAAACGTGCGACGCGGTAATGCTGCCGGATGAGCGCGGTTTCTTTGACTGCAACAAGGTGGCTCTGGGGATGTTCGGTTGCGGACAAGCATTCTTGATGCGAAAAGAAAGTGCCGCCCATTGCGGCTATTTTGTCGTCAAGTCGACGCAGCGAAAGATTACTCCTTAAACATGAATAGCCGTTATCGACATACTCCGGGAAATTTATGACCAGCGTTGAACAAGACACACCCAATTTGCCAAGACGTTTGAAGATAGTTCTGCTCGAGTCGTTGAGCTCCTGGGTCATTCACCGGGGAGACAGCAAAGGCGCAGCCCTGGCCTTCTATACTTTGTTTTCGATGACGCCTATCCTGATGCTGGCCATCGTGATCGCCGGCTCCGTCTTTGGCGCCGAGGCTGCTCAGGGTGAGATTGTTGCCCAGGTGCAAGGACTGGTGGGTCCGAATGGCGCGAAGGCGATCCAGGCATTACTGGCAGCCGCTCGAGATCCGGCCTCGGGGCGGGTGGCAACGCTTGTAGCGAGCATCCTGCTGCTGATAGGTGCCACCAGCGTCTTCGCCGAGTTGAAGGACAGCCTGGATGAGATTTGGGATTTAGCCAAACCCAGTCAGTCTTCCTTCAGCGTGATCTTGAGAACCCGTCTTTTGTCCTTTGGAATGGTGCTCGCGCTGGCCTTTCTGCTGCTCGTCTCCCTCATCGTCAGCGCCACACTGGCCATGCTTGAAGGCTATATGGGTGGCGTCTTGGGCAGCTTTGCCGCAGTCCTCGCGACATTCACCTCCCTCATTTCGTTCGGTGTCATCGCCTGTATGTTTGCAATCATCTACAAGACCCTGCCCGACGCCCCGCTGGCGTGGCACGATGTCTGGATCGGTGCCGCATTTACGGCGGGGCTGTTCAGCCTGGGAAAATATGTGATTGGTTTGTATCTGGGTAACAGTGGCGTGGCATCGAGCTTTGGCTCCGCCGGATCGCTGATTGCGCTGCTGCTATGGGTGTACTACTCGGCGCAGATATTTTTTCTGGGGGCGGAGTTCACGCGGCATTACGCACTGTGGTTTGGCAGCCTGCAACATGAGAGGTTACAACCCGGAGTTAATCGAGATGCGTGATGTAGAAGAAAATGGATACATTCTGATAGAACTACTGATGAAACGACTAGCCATCTGACTAAGGCAACAAGCTGCCAAGTCATTGGTTATAGCCATTCCACTTGGTTGTCAAAGAACGACAACCAAGTGGCTGGTTATGGCGACGACGTTGCTTGATCCGGTTGCCGTACAGCTGCTGCGTGCCAGATTGCTGACATTGTCGAATGTTACTTTGTGTTTCGATCTATTCTTTGGTGAGCTGAGGCAACATGGCACTGTCACCAAAACAAATCAACTCTAACCGCCAATTTCGTAGAGGAATGACGCAATGTCCCGGCGCAACCCCACACCTCTCGCCCCCCTCGACACGCTTCTCGAATTGAAAGGCGGCAGGGCGCTGCCGCTGCCTGCCAGGCTGGCGCGCCTTTACGGAAGTCTGCGCATGCCGCGTGCGGGTGAGCGACCGCACGTCATCAGTAATTTTGTGACCACACTGGATGGCGTCGTTTCGCTCAATGTGAAGGGACACGCGAGCGGCAGCGATATCAGCGGGTTCAGCGTCGAGGATCGCATGGTGATGGGGCTCTTGCGCGCCATTGCTGACGTGGTGATCATCGGTGCAGGCACGCTGGGCACTGACCGGCATCACGTCTGGACAGCTGAAGACATTTTTCCAGACCTCGCGCATGAATATCGCCAGTTGCGCACGGAGCTGGGCAAACACGGGCCACCCCTGAATGTGATCGTCAGCGGCAGCGGGAAGGTCGATCTGGAATTGCCTGTATTCGCATCCGGCAAGGTTCCGGTGCTGATCGTGACGACGACCGCCGGCGCCAAACGCCTGCGCAAACATAAAGCTTCCGATGCGGTCGAAATACGCGCGGTGCGCAGCGTTGGCGTGATGCGCGCAAGCTCCATCATCAACCAGGTACGCCGTGTGAATGCCGGAAAACTGATTCTCGTCGAGGGCGGGCCGAAGTTGCTGGGCGATTTCTACGCGGAAGGAATCCTGGATGAACAGTTCCTGACCCTCGCGCCGCAGATTGCCGGCCGCCAAGTTAACGATCGACAGTACAGCCTCGTTATGGAGCAAATGTTCGCGCGGAGGAGTCCTGTGTGGGGAACACTGGTTGACCTGAGGCGCGGCGGCAGCCACCTTTTTCTGCGTTACTCTTTTCCCTGAATCACAATCCATTCACATGGTTCGGTTCTGCTGAGACGAAAGGGAGACGAAAGGTACCGGAGTCGATTTATTTTCAGTCATCGCGTCTGTCCTCGCAAACAATTCGAC
Organism: uncultured Sideroxydans sp.; assembly: GCA_964404355.1. GTDB lineage: Bacteria > Pseudomonadota > Gammaproteobacteria > Burkholderiales > Gallionellaceae > Sideroxyarcus. Next base: position 3,843 of record CAYOJU010000041.1, read on the forward strand.
TCCGGTACTTTTGCCTTAAAGAACGACAACCATGTGCCCTGTGGTCTCCTGTACAGCCACGGCCTACCCCTTGCGGGTACACCACGAACGGAGGGAGGTATGTGTTTTTGCCCTGCCCCCGGCGCCGCAGGACGGCGCGTTGTATGTCGTGCGGCAGGCTTATGCAGCCGGAAGATGGGTGAGATTCACCTTGCCGTTGTCGATGATGTAGCGGACAAACTCCCGATCCTGCGTTTGCATGTGCTCCGCATACCAGTTGCTCAGGTAGTTGATGGTGTTCATGGTTACATGTCGGCTCAGGGTGGTCATCTGCAACTGGTCCAGCTTGTCCAGGAAGTGCTTGTGCAGTTCGACATGTTCCGCATATTTCGAATAGCCGTGCATGTGCATCAGGGACTCTTCCAGCGCGAAGTGGAAACGGGCATGTTCGCGCAGTTGCTCAAGCTTGAAGAAGACATCGGACCAGCTTTCGCGGGCGTCGATTGCTGCGTCGATCACGGTAAACAGTTCCATGACGCCCTTGTGCTGGTCGTCGATCTCGGTGATGCCGACTGAATATTCATCTTTCCATTGCATCTTGGCTCCCCCCCAGGTTCCTTGCTGCTTCCCAGTCTGCTTTTTAGCAGAACTATTGTGCTGCCGCTAGTTTAATAGTTTGTAGGTCTATAGCCCCAACAACACATGCACCGCTGACGCTAACCCGACCTACGAACTACGAACCCCACCCCCATCCCCACCTTCCCCCTGAAAGGGAAGGAGTATTCGCGGGATTCCGGATGGCCGGTGTTTACACCACGGCGCCAACCAGTTTGCCAATACTGGCAGTAATCACCATTGCCAGTGCGCCCCAGAACACGACCCGCAGTGTTGCCTTGAATACCGGTGCACCGCCTGCACGGGCAGATATAACCCCCAGTGCGGTGAGAACGATGAGCGCGGTACCGGCCACCATGGGCACCACCAACGTTGCCGGCGATGCCAGTGCTGCGAGCAATGGCAATGCTGCGCCGGCAGAAAAAGTCAGCGCCGAGGTGAAGGCAGCTTGCACCGGGTTGGCGCTGGTCATTTCGTTGATACCCAGTTCGTCCCTGGCATGAGCACCCAGATCGTCATGCGCCATAAGTTGCCGCGCGACCTCATTTGCCAGCTCAGGATCGAGCCCGCGCTCGACGTAGATTCCTGCCAGCTCCCGATGTTCGTGCTCGGGTTGTGCCAGCAGTTCGGCGCGCTCGCGCGCCAGGTCGGCCTTTTCGGTATCGGACTGCGAGCTGACCGATACATATTCGCCTGCCGCCATCGACATGGCCCCCGCCACCAGCGCCGCGACCCCGGCCAGCAGCAAACTGCTGTGGGATGCATCGGCTGCAGCCACGCCGACCAGCAGGCTGGCGGTGGATACAACGCCGTCATTGGCGCCCAGCACGGCTGCGCGCAGCCAGCCGATGCGGAGTGTGCGGTGTGTTTCACGGTGTGTATGGCGTGACATTCAGGCTCCGTTGCTATATTGAATTGGCTTCAAGATAGCATGAACGATTTCTATTCTTCGATGATTCGCTCGATGCGCTGGTCGGGTATCAGCCAGATGATGGCAACCAGCACGTAGAGCGCATCGGATACCCATTGATTCCAGAAGGCCAGCGAAATGGCGATGACGTACAGCAATTGCGATATCTTGCCTTTGACATCATCTTCAACTGCCTTGGCCAGTATGGATTCTTTGCCGCCGTGCGCTGTGATGATGCAGTGCTGCAAGATCAGGTACGCCACTGACGCCATGAGCAGCACGACTCCGTACAGTGCTGTGGGCAAGGCGGCAAAATGGTTCTCTCCCATCCAGCCCGTGACAAACGGAATCAGCGACAGCCAGAACAGCAAGTACATATTCGCCCACAGGATGGCGCCACTCACATGCTTCACGGTGTGCAGCATGTGGTGGTGGTTGTTCCAGTA
>CAYOJU010000041.1:5892-20189 GCA_964404355.1 uncultured Sideroxydans sp.
TGCGTCACCAGACTGATGGCGCAGGAATAGGCTTCCTTTCCGACACGCCATACGTGCAAATCCGAAATGGTTGTTTCATCGGTCTTGTCGAGCTGTTCAATGACTTCGCGGATCTCTTCGACCACAGGGTGATCCATTTCCCTGTCGAGCAGCACTTTGCTGGTATCCAGCAAAAGCCCTTTTGCCCATACCGCCACCAGAACAGCGCCAACGATGCCCATGACCGGGTCGAGCCACGACCAGCCATAAATCAGGCCGCCTGTCAGTGCAATGATGGCCAGCACCGAGGTGGCCGCGTCAGCGATGACATGCACGTAGGCCGATTTCAGGTTCAGGTCGTGATGGTGATGATGGTCATGATCGTGCGCATCATGTTCGTGTGCATGGTGATGATGGTCATCATGCGCATGGCCGAGAATCATCGCGCAAGCAATATTGACCAGCAGGCCGACGACTGCAACGATGATCGCTTCCTGATAATGGATAGCCTGCGGCAAGAACAGGCGTTCCACCGAGCTAAAAACCATCATGCCCGCAACGCCGAGCAGGAAAATGGCACTGGCAAAACCGGCAAGGATTTCTATCTTCCAGGTGCCAAAGGCGAACCTGGGATCGCTCGAATAACGACGCGCAGCCGCATAGGCAAAGGCGCTCAGCCCGATGGCAAAGGCATGCGAGCTCATGTGCCAGCCATCCGCCAGCAGTGCCATCGAGTTGAACCACCATCCGGCAACGATCTCCACCACCATCATGGCGGCGGTAATCCACATCACGGCACGCGTGCCCCGCTCTGCGGCCGGATTGCCTTCGTTGAATATGTGATGGTGTGTCAGATGCGATACGTTTTGAGTGTGCATGGTAACGGATTCAATCGGAAATATATCTGCAGGAAAGGACTGCGCTCGCAAGGTTCATGGGGCTTGCACTAATGCTACTGCGGCACTGGTCAGGACAATATACCGTAAAGACTGCATGCTGCATTCCCACATTCGTCTATCCATGTACTAGTTCGCGGATCGGGATATTAACAAATTCATCACAACAATTTAACGCATTCTTGACTTATGGATTGCTAGCATCCCTGTCGAATAACGCAGTTTCCATCCACGTTGGGAGATTCACGATGACTGATACGCTCTCCGTTTCCGAACCCTCCTCCGCACCAAAATTCCCGGCAGTGATTGCGCACGACCTGCGCCTGATTCTTGAGCATTATCCCAACGTTGGCAAAAAGATCGCGCAATTGTGGGGTTCGGTTGATTTGCATCATTATCTGAATACCGTCGTCTTCGATGATCGAGGTGGCCGGCTTGGCTTTCCCGAGGCGATCGTTTCAGCGTTGTTCAGAGTGTCCGAAGTCCACAAAACGCTGGTCCCGGAAAAAAGCGGCGGCGACATCTGGGATGTCATATTGGGTCAGGTAAAGTGAGTTTCGACTGAACATGCTGGCAGTCAAATAATTACTGTCTATCTCATCTTTTCAACTGCTTCATCCACCCGCTCCACCGCGATGATTTCCATGCCCTCGATCTTGTGCTTGGGCGAATTCGCTTTTGGAATGATGGCGTGGGTGAAGCCGAGTTTGGCGGCTTCCTTCAAACGCTCCTGCCCGCGCTGCACCGGGCGCACTTCACCGGCGAGGCCAACTTCGCCGAACACCACCATTTTTTCCGGCAGCGGTTTGTTGCGCAGGCTAGAAACAATCGCGAGCAGCACGGCCAGGTCGGCGCCCGGTTCGGTGATCTTCACGCCACCCACGGCATTGATGAACACATCCTGATCGAAGCAGGCAATGCCCGCGTGGCGATGCAACACGGCCAGCAGCATCGCCAACCGGTTCTGCTCCAGGCCCAATGACAAGCGGCGCGGATTGGGCGAATGCGCTTCGTCGAGCAGCGCCTGTATTTCCACCAGCAAGGGGCGCGTGCCTTCCTGCGTGACCATCACACAGGAGCCGGGCACTTGTGCACCGTGTTGCGACAGGAACAATGCGGACGGATTGCTCACTTCGCGCAGACCTTTCTCGGTCATGGCGAACACGCCCAGTTCGTTCACCGCACCGAAGCGGTTCTTGAAGGCGCGAATGAGGCGGAAGCTGGAGTGGGTGTCGCCCTCAAAATACAGCACAGTGTCCACGATGTGCTCGAGTACGCGCGGCCCTGCCAGTGCGCCTTCCTTGGTGACGTGGCCAACGAGGATGATGGTGACGCCGTTGCTCTTCGCCATGCGCGTAAGCTGCGCAGCGCATTCGCGCACCTGCGCGACCGAGCCGGGCGCCGAGGTGAGTTGTTCAGAGTAAACGGTCTGGATGGAGTCGATCACCACCACATTCGGCTTTTCATGCGCGATGGTTGACTGGATTTTTTCGAGTTGAATTTCCGGCAGCAGATGCACTTCGCGCGCATCCAGCGCAAGTCGCTTTGCGCGCAGCGCGATCTGCTGCGCCGATTCTTCGCCGCTGACGTAGAGAACTTTTTTCGTGGTGGAGAGATGCGCCAGCGCCTGCAACAACAAAGTGGACTTGCCGATACCGGGATCGCCGCCGATCAGTACCACGCCGCCTTCCACCAGTCCGCCGCCCAGCACGCGGTCGAATTCGGCGATGCCGGTGGGCGTGCGCGACACTTCGCTCGCTTCCACTTCGGCCAGTTGCTGCAACTTGCCCGATGCCGCCAGGGCACTGTAGCGGTTCTTGCCTGCGGCAGGCAGCGCTTCGGCCACAGATTCCACCAGCGTGTTCCATTCGCCGCAGTTCGGGCACTGGCCTTGCCATTTGGGGGATTGTCCGCCGCACTCGGTGCAGCTGTAGATGGTTTTTGCTTTAGCCATTTGAATATTTCAGAACATCAGAATGAAGGCGGGCAATCTACCAGCAATGAACTCTGCGCACCACTACCAGGAATCAAATTCAAACTTCTTTTCCGCGAATAACACTATGCAACTGTCCACCACATCCGGGTCATACAGCACACCGCGATTCCTGGTGACTTCTTCCAGCGCGGCGTCCATTCCCAGGCTGGGACGATATGGACGGTGCGACGACATCGCCTCCACTACGTCGGCCACCGCCAGTATCTTGGCTTCGAGCAGTATCTGCTCGTCCTTCAGCCCTTGCGGATAGCCGGAGCCATCCAGGCGTTCATGGTGCTGCAATACCATTTGCGCAATGGGTTGAGGGAATTGAATATCCTTGATGATGTCGTAGCCGGTCTGCGAATGCCCTTTGACCAGTTCGTATTCGATCTGGTTGAGCCTGCCTGGCTTGCTGAGTATCTCGGCGGGAACGCGTATTTTGCCCAGGTCGTGAATGCTGGCTGCAAGGGAAATACTGTGGATGATCTCGCGCGATAGTCCCATTCCTGTGGCAATTGCGCTGGCAAGCAAGGCCACGCGTTGCTGGTGCCCGGCGGTATAGGGATCACGCGCCTCGACGGTGGCGGCAATGGCTCCAATGGTTTGCAACAAAACCTGCTCCAGTTTTTCTGCACTGGCGCGGCGTTCCTTCTCGGCTTCCTTGCGCTCGGTGATGTCGCGGTCGATGCCGCGATAGCCCTTGAAAATATCCTGGGCGTCAAACATGGGCGTACCACTGGTTTCCAGAAATACTACCTTTCCATTCTTGTGCAGGTTGGCATTCTCCAGCAATCTGAAATGCTTTCGCTCACCCGTAATGGAATCAAACTGCTCTTTGACTCGCCCGGCATCTTCGGGTGTCATCAGGTCAAAAGGAGTCTTGCCGATAATTTCATCCGCGGTATAGCCCAGCAGGTCATACACCCTCGGACTGGCGTAAGTGTAAATGGCGTGTTCATCGATTTCCCATATCCAGTCACTGGAGGATTCCACCAGCGAGCGGAACTTCGCTTCGCTTTCACGCAACAATTTTTCGGCCGCCTTGCGCGCGCGGATGCCCTGTTCCATGGACAGCACGCGCTGCACTGCAGCCCCCAGGCGTGCCAGACGGTCTTTCAACACATAATCTTTTGCCCCCGCATGAATCAGCCCCACCGCCTCGATGTCGGGGAGCGCGCCGGTCACCATGATCACCGGGAACTCGGGATGGTCACGGCGTACAATCTCCAGCGCCTCCACGCCGCTGAATTCGGGCAGGTTATAGTCCGACAGGATGATGTCTGGGGAAAATTCTTCCAGCGCACGAACAAAGTCATCCCGCGTTTCGACTCGCTTCAGCGTGAACGGAATACCGAGCTTGCGCAGCTCATGCTCTTCGAGCTCCGCATCGCTGGGCGTGTCCTCCAGCATCAGGATACGCAAGTTCCGGTTCTTGTCCGATTCTTCCATGACTACCTCGTCGTTACCGGAGGACTATTCACCAGCAGCCAGTACAGTCCCAATTCGGACACCGTCTTGGCGAACGCATCAAATTCCACCGGTTTGCTGATATAGCTGTTGACCCCGAGCTGGTAACTTTCGGCTATATCGCGGTCTTCCTTGGATGATGTCAGCACCACGACCGGGATGGCGCGAGTGCGTTCGTCAGCCTTGATCTTGCGCAACACTTCCATGCCATCCACCTTGGGCAACCGCAGATCCAGCAGGACAACCTTCGGGGGGCAGGTCACACTACGCCCGGAGTATTCGCCAGTCGCAAAAATAAAATCCAGTGCTTCCGCTCCGTCCTTTACCCATACCAGGTTGTTGGCCAGATTGCTTTTCTTCAGTGCCCGGAGTGCCAGTTCCGCATCGGTCGGGTTGTCTTCAACCAGCAGGATTTCAACTTCCTTCACTTCGTTACTCATGGTCTTTCTCCCTGTTTGGCAAAGCGAAATAGAATGTTGCACCCTCGTTGACCCTGCTCTCTGCCCATACTCGCCCGCCGTGTCGGGTGATGATACGCTTGACGATGGCAAGCCCGATCCCGGTTCCTTCAAATTCATTCATGCTGTGCAGGCGCTGGAATACACCAAACAGTTTGTCTGCATACTGCATATCGAAGCCGGCGCCATTGTCGTTCACATAGTAAATGATTTCCTGCTCGTTGACGGTGCTACCCACCCTGATCCTGGGTATTTCTTTGGCACGACTGAACTTGAGGGCATTGGAGAGCAGGTTGACGAATACCTGGCGTATCATGGCGCTGTCTCCCCTGATCGACGGCAACAGCTCAATTTCCAGTTGCGCCCTGCCGACGGCAACAGCAGCCTGGAGTTCTGCAAACACATCTCGAGCCATCTTCTCCATATCGATCTCGGAGGAATTCAATTCCGCGCGTCCGGTGCGGGAGAATTTCAGGATATCGTCGATCAGTTGTGACATCCGGATGGTATTGTCCCGCACCACATTGAGCAACCGCTTTCCTTCATCATCAAGTTTACCGGAATAATCTTCCAGCAAAATATGGGAGTAGCCATCGATGGCGCGCAACGGCGTGCGCAAGTCGTGCGAAACCGAATAGGAAAATGCTTCCAGTTCATCATTGGCAGCTTCGAGTTGCTGCGTTCGGGCAGCCACGCGTTGTTCCAGCTCGGTATTCAGTTGCTGGACTTGTGCGGCGCGTTCTTCCAGCACCGACATCATGCTGTTGAACGCATGGGCCATGTCGGCAATGTCCTTCGGGCCGGTAAGCGCAGCACGCACCTGCGATTCGCCCGCCTCCGCTCTACCCATGATTTTTGACAACTGATGGAGCGGCTTGGTCATGCGACTGGTCAGGAGACGGATCAGGAACAGGAACAGCAGCGCGAAAGAAAACGACGTGATCAGGTTGGCAATATAGATGGCAGTGGTCAACTGGGTCAGAACATTTTTGCTGATCACTACCGTGACTTGGCCAAGCAATTCCGGAGTGACCATTTCGTTGAATGGAGAGCCGGAAGACTGCGAATTTACGGGCGCGGTAAATCGCCATGCGTTCGGGCTTTCCGCGTCTAGTACGGCAACGCTTTGCATTTCGCCGGACTTGTCAGCCCTGGCAACATGATTGGCTTGAACAGGGAATTCAGCAGCATCGAAGTTTCCGCGTTTCAATAATATTCGCTGCCTGGCGTCAAGTATTTCAACGCCGATGACGCCCGGAAATTCCAGGGTTGCATTCGCCGCTTCGGCGGCGTTATCGGACGAAGCATAAATCAGCGCCAGCACGCTCTGGCGTGCCAGATTCTCGGTTACATGTCGCCCTTGTTCGATCAGGTTGCTGCGCACTCGCTGATTGCCCTGCCACGATCCCACCACCGAGGCAAACAATGCCAGCATGAAGATACCGAGCGCAACCGCAATTTCAAGCTGACGCCGGAAAGTGAGCTTCTGCAGATAATGGGCTAATAAGTTATTCATGATCCGAGTAAGTTATTGCTCCGGAAAGACCATGCCAAATTCCAGTTTTTTGCTGGGCTTGAGTCCAAGATGGTCGGCAGTGCGCAAATTGATTGCCATCAGCACTTCCTGCAGCAAAATCATGCCGTGCTGCCCATATTCGCCGGAAGCCATAAATTCCAGCGCCGTATCGGCAAGATGACTCCCCATCGCGGCATTGTCCGGGTACAGCGAGAACAACACGCCGCGCCGGACATGGCCGGAGCTGCTGGAGAACACTGCCAAGTTGCGATCCCAGGATTGCTGCAACACCAGCGGAAGCACCGATCCATTTTCGGCCGAGATGGAGTCCTGCAACAGCCATAGTGCATCCCGGTGGCTGTCGGCGGAGGCAAATATGTCCTGATACATTTTCACCGCACCGCGCAAATCCTGCGCTTCATAGGCCACCAGCTCCAGACCTTGAGCTCGTGCTCCCTCTTTCGCCAAATTAATCAGCCAGCCACTCTGGCGCGAATCGTACACAGCAAACACTCGCCGCACGCCGGGCATCAATGCCTTCAAATGAGAAAACAGCAACGCAGGATCAGGCGACAGGCTGTTCACCGGTACATCGCGCATTCCGCTTGCCGGTGGCGCAATCACACCGCCCACCACTACCCCCATGTCGCGATCCATCTGCGCGGCGATTTTCAATCCTTGCTGTCCCAATGCAATCACCACCTTGACGTTCTGCTGCCGAAGGTTGCTTTTCAGTTCACCTACATCAACATTCGGCCCCACGGCGAAATTGATGACGCGAGCCTTGGCCTTGCTTTCGATACCAGAGATGATCTGGTCGAATACCGAGCGATATGGCTCGCCGATATCCGGATAGATGACTGCTATCTTGGCGCCTGACCCAACCTTGCGTACGGTTCCGTCTGTATCTCCATCGGCCCAGCCGACGCTAGTTTGTAAAAGTGAAAAAAACAGTACCCCGGCCATCACGCCATACAACCGCCCTGCAACCCGCAATTTCTTCATTGAGGTCATAACGAGTAAACCGCCGACAACCACAATGAGATCGGCGTAGGTGACAAGCTCATACTCCCTCCTTTTGAGGTATTGCAGCTTTGGCAGGTAATGAAAAATATATTGTCGCACCCTCGTTGACCTTGCCTTCTGCCCACACACGCCCGCCGTGGCGGTTAATAATACGTTTGACGATGGCCAGACCGATGCCGGTGCCTTCAAACTCGCTCACGCTATGCAGACGCTGGAACACGCCGAACAGCTTGTCGGCGTACTGCATATCGAACCCGACTCCATTGTCCTTCACGAAATAAATGGTTACTCCCTCTTTGACGGTAGCGCCCACGAAAACTTTAGGTGTTTCTTTGGCACGGCTGAATTTGATGGCATTGGAAAGCAGATTCACGAACACCTGGCGCATCATGGCGCTGTCTCCCGCAACCGGCGGGAGATGTTCGATTTCCAGTTGTAACTTGTCCCCGACAATAACAGGCCGCAGCTCTAAAGCCACCGAATTCGCCAGCTTTTCCATATCGATCTCGGAAAAAGCAATTTCCACGCGACCAGCACGGGAAAACTTCAGAATATCGTCGATGAGCTGCCCCATGCGGCTGGTGTTGTTGCGTACCACGGTAAGCAACCGCTTGCCTTCGTCGTCCAGCTTATCTCTGTAGTCATCAAGCAGGATATGGGAGAAGCCGTCTATGGCACGCAAGGGTGTGCGCAGGTCGTGTGAAATTGAATAGGAAAATGACTCAAGCTCCTGGTTGGCGGCCTCAAGTTGAGAGGCATGCTCCTCCAACTGCACATTTGCCTTGTTCAGGTCGTCGCTTTTGCGACGCAGTTCCTGCTCAATCAATTCTCTCGCCCTGACCTCCCGCGTGGTGGATACGGCGATATTCCAGGCAAATAGCGCACCAGCCAGCAATACAACTCCACTGACCGCGAGCACGACGCGCAAGCCAGTCAAGGCTTGCCAGAACAGTACATCAACGTTCACCCCCAAATGCAACACTGCTGCTTCGGCTGGCATCGCTTGGGCGATATCCAGCCATCGCCCTCCCGCTTGATCCGTGAAAGGAGTCACCTTCGCCTGTTCCGTGGAGAACGGCCCCAATCGAAGCAGATCTTTGGGCACGCCATCTGGAAATGTGGATACATAAGGCTTGCCGTCGCGTTCCAGAAAAGCATAACCCAGCGCCTCGTCCTTCTTCACCACCTCGACCATGAGTTTATACAACGCTACCCGGTCGTCCCACAGCACTTGGTCCCCCATCTGCAAGGCCAAGGTTCTGACTTGGCCTTGGTAGACGAGCCGGGCGTACTCGCGTTGATGGGCCACGCTCGACATGCCTGAGGCCACGGTTACCGCCAGGATTAACACTATTAACAGCCCCAGCGCTCGCAAAAATATTTGCGTGCGCAGATCGATAGTGATCACCGCTTTCCTTTCAATTCATGCTGCATTTTGCGTACCGAGTCGTACATGGCATCGTCGCCGGCAACAAAGTGTTCGATCTGGATGTGCGCCAGCAAAGGACGGGCCTGCGGATCATCGTGCAAATGAAGAAACGCATCGCGCAACTGCTGTTTGAGTTCCGGGTTTAGCGCCGGATGCACTACCACCGGCGGAATGCCATAAGGCGGAGACTTGTCGATGATCCGGGTGCGTGCAGTATCAGCCGGGTTGGTTGCGTTGATGTACTCCCATATCAAAGAGTCCACGGCGGCACCATCCGCCAGGCCGTCCGCCACAGCTTTGATGGAGTTGTCGTGGCTATGGGTAAAGAAGGTCTCGCCGAAGAAGCTCTTGGGAGTTTCGCCACGGCGGCTGAGAACATAGGTGGGTACCAAATAACCGGTGTTGGAGTCTGGATCGACAAAGGCAAAACGTCGACCGCGTAGCCCGTCCAGGTTCTTGATGGGGCCATCGCGGCGAACAATGAAATACGAGTGGTAGACGGTGCCACCATGCACTACCGGTACCGCAAGCAACTCCATACCGAAACGCTCGTGGCCATCCACGTAAGGGCCGGCACAGACGAAGGCCAGATCAATCTCGCGGCGTTGCAGCAGATCATTGACTTCGGCATAGGTCTTGCGCTGGAAGAAGCGTACCTCTCGGCCCATGCGCTTGCCGACCAGGCGCAGCAAATCAAAATAGCCGTCCTCGGTCTCCTTGGGGGAGATCATCGCAGCCACTGCCACCCGTAGCACTGCTTCCGGTTGTGGTTCCGATTCACTCTTGACTACCTCGGTCATATTCACCCGATGGGTAGTCCCCTCACCGCGCACAAACCATAACAGTATCGCGACCGCTGCCAACGCAACCAGTGGAAGAATCAACCAGCGTTTCTTTAAGTTCATGGCTATAGCTCCTTAAAATTCTGCCAAGCAAGCCGGACAAGTTATGAGGCGATCTGGTTAAGAACCGTGCGCTACAGGTAAAGCAGTGGTGAAGAGAAATTCCAGTGTTCCTGCACAATCCTCCTCCTGCGCCACCTCGTCGGCAACATTGTTCTTGTTCAACGTCCGGATACAAAACTCAATATCAATTGAATTGTATTCAACCTGCAGAATTTCTGTTTTTTGTACCGTGTCATCCATTAGCATCCTTCTTTACCGGTAAGGCGAAATAAAATGTCGCACCCTCGTTGATTTTGCCCTCTGCCCACACGCGCCCACCATGTCGGGTGATAACACGCTTGACGATGGCGAGCCCGATGCCGGTACCTTCGAATTCGTTCACACCGTGTAACCGCTGAAATACGCCGAACAGTTTGCCGGAAAATTGCATATTGAAACCGGCACCGTTGTCTTTCACATAATAGACGACTTCATTTCCGTCGACAGAACCTCCGACCTTGATGATGATGTGCTCCTTGTTGCGGCTGAATTTGATGGCGTTCGATAAAAGATTAACGAACACTTGACGCATCATGGCGCCGTCCCCCCTGGCTGGAGGAAGATGTTCGATTTCCAGCTGCAACTTATCCCCGACAACGATAGTCCTGAGTTCTACAAATACCGAGTACGCCAGTTGTTCCATGTCGATATCGGAATAGTTGATCTCCAGCCTTCCGGTGCGCGAGAATTTCAGAATGTCGTCTATGAGTTGCCCCATACGGCTGGTGTTGTCGCGTACTACGGTCAACAGCCGCTTGCCTTCAGCATCAAGCTTGCCGGCGTAGTCTTCCAGCAGGATGTTGGAGAACCCGTCTATGGCACGCAACGGAGTGCGCAGGTCGTGCGATACAGAATAGGAGAATGATTCCAGTTCCTTGTTGGCCGCTTCCAGATCGGCGGTTCGCTCAGCCACCCGTTGCTCCAGCTCAAGATTGAGCTTCCTGATTTCTTCCTCGGCATTCTTGCGTTCGCTGATATCGATCCAGATGGTAAGGGCACTCGTTACATTGCCTTTAGTGTCGAATTCGGGCACAACGCGCACAAACCAGCAGTACAGTTTGCCATCCTTTGTCATGGTTAAGTCAACTTGTGCGGGAGATCCGGAGTCCATCGCCGCCATCAGTCTTTCCGTGAATTCGTCAGCTTTCGGTTTGAGTTCTGTTGAAAGTTCGAGCGGCGTCTTGCCGAGAACCTGTTGCGCAGTAAGGTGGTTGACGCGCTCGAATTCGGCATTGACGTAAATGCGCCGCCCTTCCCTGTCGTAACGCACAATGACATCGGGCGAGTTCTCGGCAAGAGTGCGATATTCGTGTTCGCGTGCCCGCAGTAAACGGTTGCTCCGCTCTCGCTCCAGTTCGGAGGCGGCACGTGTTGCTACCAGTTGCAGCAGTTGGGTGACAGGAGCATCGTCAGGAAGCGGCTTGCTGCCCATGACAGCGATCAGTCCTACGGGTTCGCCTGCTGAATCCCACAGCGGAATACCGATATAACTTTCTGCCCCCATTCCGGGCAACAGGGCATCTTCGGGAAACAGTTGCTGAATACCCTGCCGATAAATACACAGTTGCTTCCCCATGACGTTTTCGCATGGCGTGCCCTTGAGGGCGTAGCGCATGTTCGGTGTGATCGCGCCTTTGGCATACAACGCCACCGTCTCCGCCATATCCGGGTTCTCATCTATCCTGTCGATGAGAACGTAATCCATATCGAGTTTTTCGCCGAGAAACTGCGCCAGCGCATCGAAAAAGTTTTCTCCGCTGTTCTGCCAGCCGCGTTGGGCAACGAAAATCAAGGCATCTTCCATGCGCTTGTGCTCGGTGATGTCCATCACCACGCCCCGAACCATGACTGGCGCTCCATTTGCGTCACGCACCAGTTCACCGCGTGCCAGCATCCATCCCTTGCGTTCATCCCTATTCACAAACTCCAATTCAAACTCATAGGAAATGCCGGTTTCCACGGCTCGTGCAATGGCTCTGTTCAGTCTTTCCCAACTCTCCGGGGTGAAGAGCTTCATGGATTCGGTGTAAAGCGGCGGCGGCAGTGCCGGGTCGAAACCGTACATTTTGTAGAGCTCTTCCGACCAGTCGACCTCATTAGTTGTCAGATCCATATGCCAACTGCCCACATGAGCCATGCGTTGCGACTCGATCAGACTCTGTTCGCTGCGCCGCAACTGGTCTTCGGCCTGCTTGCGCTCGGTGATGTCTTCGATCGAGAAAGCCACAGCCTCGATCTCGCCCAAGGCGTCGAAGATGGGCGCGCCATTGATCGAAAGCAGCACGCGACGACCGTCCGGCCATTCAATAGCGTGCTGCACATCGAAAACGGGCTGGCGTGCTGCCATCACGCGGCTGAACGGCTGCTCCTCGTCGGAAAAAGGTCCTCCGTCGATGGCTGTGGCATGCCATTCGGGCGCGTTGTAGCTGCGCTGGGTCATCTCTTCCTTGCTCAGGCCCAGGATTTTCTCGGCCTGTGGATTGGCGAAGGTAATCTGCCCCTCCCTGCTTGCCACCGCGATGCCGACGGGGCTGGTCACCATAATGCGGTTCAGCAGCGCCTGCTCATGATGCTGCGCTTCTTCGGCAAGCTTGCGCTCGGTGATGTCGCGCGCGATGGTGGAGATGCCGCTGACCTTGCCCGATGCATCGCGAATGGGCGAAATGGTGAGCGCAACATTAATCGTCATGCCATCCTTGCGCACTCGTTCCGTCTCATGGTTTGAGACAATTCCTCCCTTGCGTACACTTTCCAGAAAGTTGCGTATCTCGGAATGCAGCGAGGCAGGTGCAAGCGTGGTAACGTGCTTGCCGATGATCTCATCGGCTGAATATCCGTATATCCTCTCGGCACTCTTGTTCCAGCTGGTAATGATGCCGTCCGGCGTTTTGCCGATAATCGCATCGCTGGAGGATTCCACGATGGCGGCAAGTTGTGAGCGTGCCAATTCCGTACGCCGGTTTTCGGCAAGTTCAGCATCCAGCATCAGGAATGGCTCGCGCACGCAACTGACAAACACTGCCCGGTAAATAAATATGTAGGCCACGATCTTGTACACATGGCCAAGCAGATTGAATATGTCGGCAACATCGGAATATGCGGTGAAACACAGTTCGCTGAGGATAGTGATCACCGTGGCGGCGAACAGGCTGGTGGCATCATGAGATTGCAGTCGCCTGGCCTGACCGTAGAACAGCACAGCGGGAATCAGCAGGATGGCGATGATTGTGTATTCCGCGCCGATCTTGAACGGCGTCAGACCTTGTCCCGCGATGAAGGTACGCGGCCAGTCCTGCGGATAAGCCAGCCCCAGCCAGACCACAACTCCCGAGACAGCAAGACTGATCGCCAACAGGCCATAGCGCACCCGCGAACCGTACGATTGCTGCCATGAGCGCATTGCCACAGTCAGCAGAGCCAACGCAGCAATCAGGCGTGCAACCAGCCACATATTGATGGCTTTTTCGGGACTGCTGGGAGTAATGAAATCGGGCATGCCTTTGAACGACAGCATGTGGGCAAAATCGATCAAGCCGACCGCAAGCAGCGCGCAAGACAGAATCACGATATTGCCCGAACGTTCCTTGCTGTAAACGTTCCAGGCAACGCCGAACACCATCATGGAAATAGTGATGGAAAAGGTTTCGGCAAACATGTGCAACGGCAGATAGCTGGCCAATCCCTGCACGGTATAGAACGCGGGTGCCTGCCAGACAGTAATGAACACCAGAGTCAGTCCGAACAACAACCAGATCATGTGTCGCAATGTGGGATTTCCGGATGGCATGAGTTGGACTCTGGTTTTATTTTATCTATGTGGGCGCCATATGAATGCAAAGACTTCCCGCGAATACGGTACCACCAAAGTACTTCGGGTCATATACGTAATACCCCCTACAAAACCCAAGCAATTCCTCAACTAAGCGTTAAAATACACGGATGTTACGTCTCACTGAAATCCGACTCCCGCTCGATCATCCGCAAGAAGATCTCAAGGCCGCGATACTCAAGCGATTGGGCATTGCCGCCAACGATTTACTGGATTACACCCTGTTCCGTCGCGGTTATGACGCCCGCAAGCGCAATGCCATCGTTCTCGTCTATACCGTGGACGTAAAAGTGAATAACGAAGCGACATTGCTCAGGAAAAACATCCCGCAAGTCGCCATCGCACCGGACATGAGTTACCGCGTGGTGGCACAGGCGCCGCAAGGACTGACCGAGCGCCCTGTCGTCATCGGCACCGGACCGTGCGGCATCTTCGCCGGGCTGATCCTGGCGCAGATGGGCTTCCGACCCATTATTCTCGAGCGCGGCAAGGCAGTGCGTGAACGTACCAAGGACACTTGGGATTTGTGGCGCCAGGGCAAGCTCGACCCGGAATCCAACGTGCAATTCGGCGAAGGCGGTGCGGGTACGTTCTCCGACGGCAAGCTACACAGCCAGATCAAGGACCCGAAATTCTACGGGCGCAAGGTGCTGACCGAGTTCGTGAAGGCGGGTGCACCGGAAGAAATCATGTACGTGAGCAAACCGCACATCGGCACTTTCCGCCTGGTCGGCATGGTGGAGGAAATGCGCCACAGCATCGAAGCGCTGGGCGG
>CAYOJU010000041.1:20289-21971 GCA_964404355.1 uncultured Sideroxydans sp.
GACCGCGCGCGTTTCGGTTCCAATGCCGGCAATCCCCTGCTCGGCGCGGCCGACTACAAGCTGGTGCATCACGCCAGCAACGGGCGCTCGGTATACAGCTTCTGCATGTGCCCCGGCGGCACGGTGGTGGCAGCAACTTCGGAAGAAGGGCACGTGGTCACCAACGGCATGAGCCAGTACTCGCGCAACGATCGCAACGCCAACAGCGGCATCGTGGTCGGCATCACGCCGGCAGATTTTCCGGGCGACGTGCTCGCCGGTGTCGAGTTCCAGCGCAAATGGGAAGCGCGTGCTTTCGAGCTGGGTGGTAGGAACTATTGCGCACCAGGACAACGCGTCGGCGACTTCCTCGCCGGGCGTCCGTCGACAACGCTGGGCGAAGTCGCTCCTTCCTATACGCCTGGCGTGACGCCCACCGACCTTTCCACTGCGCTGCCCGATTACGCCATCGCCGCCATCCGCGAAGCATTGCCCGCCTTCGAGAATCAGATCAAAGGCTTTGCCATGGAAGATGCCGTGCTGACCGGCGTGGAAACGCGCACCTCCTCGCCCGTTCGCGTCAAGCGCGGTGAAGACTTCCAGAGCATCAACATCAAGGGGTTGTATCCGGCAGGAGAAGGCGCGGGTTATGCCGGAGGGATACTTTCTGCCGCGGTGGATGGCATCGAAGTGGCAGAAGCCCTGGCGCTGGATATGGTGAAGAAGTGACCGGGAGCGCCAACGTCCCCGTCGGCAAGTATTTCAAATAAGCGGTATTGGCAATAAACAGTTTTCATTGCCGTAAAGCGGACAGAATTGTTCTGCAGAACCTGCCCCACTCCGATCATTGCGCTTAACGAATTCGTTGCCCAAAACCGGTCATTGGCGAACTCGCACATTCGCCCCGTAGTGGCCACCCAACCAAAACACATTGAAGTGCCGGTCTCGACCTTACCGGACTATCGCAGCTTGCTGAAATGGATTCGACTCGATCACAGTCCGCTCCCAAAGGGTGGGGCGGACGTAACATATAACAAAATGATTTGATGAGAATAACTCCAGCTATTAATCCGAAGCGGCCTATTTGGCTTTATCAAAACGGGCAGAGGATTCTTAGCGTTTTCTGGCAAACTCTTCGAACTGCTCCGCGGTCAGCGGCTTGCTGAAATAGTAGCCCTGTACCTCATTACAGCCCTGTAAACGAAGGAACGAAAGCTGGCTGGCAGTCTCCACACCTTCCGCAATGGTCTGCATGCCAAGACTGGCGGCCATATGGATAATTGCCGTCACGATGGCCTTGTCCTCCGGATCATCGGTTAAGTCACGCACAAAGGATTGGTCTATCTTGAGTTTGTACACCTTGAATTTTTTCAGATAGCTCAAGCTTGAGTAACCCGTGCCAAAATCATCTATGGACATGCGAATGCCGCGTTCATGCAACTTGTTCATAACCTCGATTGCCGCCCTTGGATCATCCATCGCGACAGCCTCGGTCAACTCCAGCTCCAGATATTGATGAGGAAGGTTCACTTCATCAAGGATGCGAGTAATCGTTTCCGGGAAATGATTCTGGCGAAATTGCACTGCGGACAAATTCACAGCCATTGTGATCGGCGGCAGACCACTATCCAACCAGTCCTTCAATTGTTTGCTCGCTGTGTGTAACACCCATTCGCCAATCTGAATGATCTGACCGGTATCTT
>CAYOJU010000042.1:0-21968 GCA_964404355.1 uncultured Sideroxydans sp.
GACGGGAACAGCACATTGATCAACACCAATATCACCCCGAATACCTTGTTGGCCTCAAACGCGGCCACCATGATGAACAGCGAGAAGATGAGGTAGCCAATACAGGCGAAAGCAAGCTGTTTGACGTCAGCCTTGGCAGGGTCGATCGCGCCAAACCAGCCAAGGCTGATGGCCCAGTGCATCGCTACTGCCACCCAGAACAAGCCGTAGGCACCGAGAACGATGGCGCCGAAATAGTTGTTCTTTTTGAAGTCCACTGTCGATGCCCAGATCTGGGCAATCGAGCCCAGAAACAGCGCCCAAGGCACGATGTAGGTAACACCACTGGTCCAGCCCAGTTTGGCCGATGAGGCAACGAAGGTGACCATGGCCAACCCGAAAACGCCCAGCGCCGTCGGATCGGACATGACGATTTTTGTTTCACTAATTTGCGGCTGTTGCATTGCTATGCCCCTTTTCTTGGGATGATGGAATCGTTTAAAACGGGGCGACACAACTGCCACAAACCCCGCATGCCCATTTTGGGCGGCAGGATTGTTGGGGCATAACCACATCGGGAATCTGATCTATATCAATGAATGAATCTATCGCGATAATTACTAATTTTGTTTATAAAAATATCAAATGACCTTGCATTCCATCATTATGAATAGAACTGTAGAACATTTTCTATTTATATCAAATTGTTACAAATCAACCCCCAGCTGTAAATACAACTGCTTGGTGATAGCGCCTCCTCGCGTCTGCCCATGACGCACCCCATACAACCTGCGCTACCCCGCCCGCCACGGGAAGTGATCGTCGCAAGAGCCAAACCCCGATTCGACGCCTTTCAAAACTCACTCAATGCATCGCCATCCAGCTGTGCCTGAATAACGCGCTCCCTGACCGACCAAGGCACGGGTGATCGCGCCCTTCATCTTCAGACCTAGGTCCCTTCACTTCAGTACCTAGGTCCCGTGACTTCAGCGCCGTAATCGCGTCTAATCACAAATCGGCGAAATGGACTTTGAAGTCATGGATATTCATAATGAAGAAGCCTAAGTGGAACCTCGAATGGAATGAAGGGATGAGCGTAGGCATCCCTGAAATCGACGCGGATCACCAACGTTTTATTGCGCTGATCAACGAACTTAATCGTTCCATCACCGAAAGAATGAAAGCAACTGAAATCCACAAGCGGTTGCAGTTTCTCATTGACGATACAGAACAGCATTTTAGACAGGAGGAAATATTCTTTCAGGAATGGCGATATCCCAATGCTGGAGTTCATGCAGGTATACACAAACAAGTGCTGAACACACTTAAGAATATTCAGGATTCATTCATCCCTTATGGCCTTGAAGCGGAATGGCTGGATGCGGCGCTTATCATAAAAAACATACTGATAAGCCACATTCTCACTGAAGATATGCAGTATGCGAATTATTTCAAATCAATAAAATCCTGAATACCCGTAAAAGACAATCAATCCTTGCGTGGCAGCATCAAACGTCTGAATAATTGTTCTGTAGCAGCAACACTCTTTTTCTTCTGGTCTGCAATGTACATGAGCAACGCGATCAGCCTCATATGCCCCTCGAGAATGCGACTCAACGATTTGGCTTTCTTGTTCATGCGGGAAGCATACGCTTTCGAATCTGTCACAACAATGCTTGCAACATGCTGGTTAAGCGCCTTTGACCGGAGGAACAGGAAACATTGCGACTCGAAAATGCAAACGGTCAAAATCATCCCGTAGCATCTTCAACGTCGTACGCAGTGGCAATGCTGTGTTTAACTTCGGAAACCGGGCCTAACCTGCTTATTGCCAATACCCCCAGGCCAAAAAACTGGATTGCGAGCCATCGGAGTCACCGGCCACTTCACGCTGGCTTACGCAGCCCCCAAAGTGCAGGCATCTATGTGGATTATGATCTGCCATAACTCCGTTCGTCGGATGGTGAGTGTTGTTGCTATCGCCCACTCTTTCCGATATTCCCTGCAAAAGGCATTAAATCACGCAAATTCTGCATCCATGAATTCTCGTCAAATGTCAGCAACTCACAACAAAACATAACCAAACATCGCATAACAGACGAAAAAAAAATCCCGTATATCAGGCAACATTATTGCGATTTCCCCAAGATTGCTCTCATGACGACTTTGCGACGATTTTGACGTCTTATTGACATTACTAAAATAGTCTGCGATTGTTCATCTCAACGTGATACTGAAGGGCAAACCTATCGAAAGGTAGGGACGCAAAGTTACCGGTCTAAGGAGTCATTCTCTACGACAGCGGGGTTGCTAGTTTAAGGCGTATTCTTTTGTTTCGCTCTTTCCTGCATTCCCCCACCTTGCTCCCCAGTATTTTCGATCATAACAATTGTGATTTTGTTTGAATCACGAGGGAGGCAGTCGTGGGAACATTTCTGGATCAAGCCAAAGTAACTACTGTTGGCGTACTGGGCTTCGATGTCACGGAACTCAGGTTGATTCGCAATGTACTGAAAATTTCCGCCTGCCGCCCTCAGGGTGGTTATGAAATATATGTAGGAATGAGCGCCATCAATTGCCACATATTGATCGTGAACGCAGACGATGCGAATGCTTTGTTAAGCCTGCTCTCGAATTCCGGCCAGCCAGGAGCGCCTGTGCAGTTGCTTGTGTTCAGCACAGAACCAACGCATCCTACTCGCGATCCTTATTGCTTGCGTCCACTAAGTCCGGTCAAGTTGCTCAAACTGCTGGACCGGCTGGTTTTCGAAAAACAACTGCACGAACCAGCCAATCAAATTTTTTCGGGTAAAAATGCGACCGACGCAGCCCGCGCTGATAATTCGGATCTGCCAATTGACGTCACAACAACCGTTGGTTTCCCGAAAAATCGCCGTGCCCTCATAGTTGACGACAGCCCAACCGTACGCAAACAGCTCGAACTGGAACTGGAAGCGTCCAATATCCACGTAGATTCAGCCGAAACTGGTGAAACCGGGCTCGATCTGATGGGGAAGAATTATTACGACATCATTTTTCTCGATGTGATGCTTCCTGGAGCTGATGGGTACCAGGTCTGCAAACATATCAAAAAGAACCCCCAACTCAAGCAGACACCGGTTGTCATGTTGACCAGCAAATCGTCGCCTTTCGATCGGGTGCGTGGCTCTTTGGCTGGATGTGATACCTATCTGACCAAGCCTGTCGACTATCTGGAATTCAAGCAAGTGCTGGAGAAGTATGAAGTGTAGAGACAGCACCCAGCGAACTGATTTGTGATTTTATGTATTGATAACTATAAGGAGATTCAAAATGGCATCCAAAAAAGCTCTGGCAGTTGACGATTCCGCCGCAGACTTGGCCAATATCAAAAATATATTAAGCGATGCGGGTTGCCTTGTAGTGACGGCTAGCAGCGGAAAAGAAGCCGTTGAGAAGGCGAAATCCGAAAAACCCGCAGTCATTTTTCTGGATATTGTCATGCCCGACATGGATGGATATGAGGCATGCAGACAGTTGTCACAGGATGCCGCAACCAAGGGAATCCCGGTAGTGTTTGTGACCAGCAAGGGACAGAAGGCAGACAAGGTGTGGGGCGAACTGCAGGGCGGGAAAGGACATATATCGAAACCGTATACGGCCGACCAGATCGTCGATCAACTGAAAAGTTTGACCTGAACGCATGATGGAAGAAGCCAGTTCGCGTGCATCGCCGGATTCCAACGGCATGGAGGTGGGCGAGTGGTTGCCCCCCAGCGCGGCCCTGGAACGTTTTGAACCTCCGGCAGGAATGGTGCTGACCGCGGCAGTGGAAGAGAAGCGCGCCCGCTACGGATTCAGGGTTTCCTCCCTGGGGTTCCTGATCAAAACAGGTTGCACCAGTGAAGTACTGCATAAGCCGGACATATGGGATCTGCCGGGCTCGTCTCCATGGTTGCTGGGCTTGGTAAATTTGCGCAGCACTCTGGTTCCGGTGTTCGATTTGCGCCAGCTATTCGATTTGCCGCCGCGTGACGCTGCGGCTGAATCGCTGGTACTGGTACTAGACCAGGGAGAGAAAGCGGCAGGGCTGCTGATTGACGATTTCCCCAAACCGCTCACTGATATGAGCTCCTTCCCCGGCTTGCCGCAATTGCCAGGGGAACTGCAAGCTCATGTGAGTGGCGGCTATGTGAAGGGCGACAGCGTCTGGCTGGAGTTTAACCACGAATCATTCTTCGAAAACCTGGTGCGCTCAGAACAATAACTCGAGTGCGGCCCACAATTGGGCAGGGAGCGGATTTCCAGAACGGGAACCGGCCAGATTGAAGAAGCTTTGCAAAGTATTGGTACGGAGTGAAACACCTTCGTAGTCATTAAATCATGGTTTTCCATGAATCGAATAAAGGGGAAGAAATGTTCAAGAACATACCGATCGTAACCCGCCTGATTTTTCTGGTGAGCGCTATTACTTTGCTGATGCTGGGCACCATCATCTTTGCCACCTCCGACGGTCTGCGCTCCATGCAGCGTCTGGACGACGATCTGCAGTTGACCATCGATAACGTCCAGGCCTTCGACCAGATTAACTTCCTGATAGCACGCAACCGCTACGCCTTGCTGGAAGCATCCCAGAGTTCCGATCAGGCGTTCGTCGCAAAAAAAATTGACGAGGTCCTGAAACGTCGTGCAGAAATTACGGAAGTATCGAAAAAGTACGAGGCCACCCTGCAGGATGCCAAACAGCGCGAACTGCTGGTATCGTGGCAAAAGCACCGGGCTACTTATGCGAAAGAGGGTAATGAGCCGGTAATGGCATTCTTGCAAGCCGGAAGAATGACCGAAGCTTCACGGCAATTGGCTGGCACTTCCTCCCAGCTGTATGCTCCCGTCGAGGAAGATATCGAAAACATCCACAGTTATAACCTTCAACTGCAGGACAAGAAGTCTGAGGAAGTTAAGGCTGCCAGCCTGCACACACAATACTTTTCCATCGCGCTCGTGATCGCGCTTGCTGCAATTACCGGCTTGCTGGCATGGACGATTATTCGCACCATTTCCGGTTCTCTCAAAGTGTTGCAGGGAACTATCTCCAGGATTGCTTCGGGCGACACCAACGCCCGCGCAAACCTGAAATCCAAGGACGAACTTGGCCTGCTGGCTAACCAGTTCGACAAGATGATGGATGAACGTGAAGCAGTGCAGGCGGCGATCAAGAAAGAAAACGACGAACTGAACTCGTCAGTATTGTCCTTGCTGCAGGCTGTGGCGCAATTGGCGAAAAAAGACTTGACCGTCCGCGTGCCGGTGAACGAAAACGTCACCGGGGCGATTGCCGACGCGCTCAACCTGCTTACCAGCGAAACGGCCAAGGTGATGGCGGATGTAAGCAACATTTCGGCCGACGTTACCAAGGCATCCATGACGGTGCAGGCAAAAGCCGATACGCTGCTGGCAGGCGCCGAAAAGAACCGCGATGAAGCAGATCGCACAGCAGCTTCGCTGGAAGCGGCAGCTCAGTCCATGCATGACATTGCGAGTCTGGCGCAGGCATGCAACGCAGTTGCCGATAATGCGATCAAATCCACGCAACAGGCGCTTGTCACGGTGAACAGCACAGTAACCGGCATTAACAGCACGCGCGACGTTATCCGCGAAACGGAAAAACGGATCAAGCGGCTGGGTGAGCGTTCTCAGGAAATTTCCGGCGTGGTGAATTTGATCAACGTGATTGCGGAACGTACCCACATTCTGGCCCTGAACGCCAGTATGCACGCGGCCTCAGCAGGTGAGGCCGGACGCGGATTCGCAGTGGTGGCGGATGAAGTGCAGCGCTTGGCCGAAAACGCTCGTCAGGCAACACAACAAATTTCCGCGCTGGTGAGCAACATCCAGCTCGAAACCGCTGATACGGTGAGCACTATGAATAACGCCATTACCCAGATCGTGGAAGGCAGCCGTCTGGCCGAGCAGGCAGGACAGCAAATGCATATTACTCAGCAAAACACCGCCGAGCTGGTGGATTCGGTCAGACAGATTGCTTCTTCTTCGGAGATACAGGCCAAAGCCGGACAGGTGCTGCTCGACAGTGCGGTACAGATCAAACGCAGCAGCCAGCAGGCAACAGATCAGCTGCATGAACAGGCAACGCAAACAACCAACCTGCTGGATTACGCCAAGCAACTTCTGGGTGCGGTGCGTGTATTCAAGCTCCCCGTATAGGACAGTTGGCTCAACGATGACCAACCGGGGATGTCACGGACATGCTTAAAAAACTTCTGACGCAATTCAGCCAGATCGCGGACGAACCTCTCGACGAGCTATGGAGCGTCATGTCCGGCGATTTCTTGCAGAATACGAGTGTAAGCGAGATCGAGTCTTTGCTCGAACGATACATCAAACTGATGCACAAGATAGGCAGCGCCGCCGGCAACTGCCAACTTGATGGCTTGCAGTCCGCCAGCGCGTGGGTTATCGAAAATCTGTTTGTCATCCAGTGCGAAAAAAGGATTCTTGGCCAGGTGGAAGCCGAACTGCTGTCGGTATTCACCGAATTGCTATTGGGCTACGTGATGAGCGAAGGCGACCGTCAGGCTGGTGAAGCACTGGTGCAGCACCTGACGCGCGTCGGTTGGCCAACACCGTTGAGTGAGGCAGATGCAGCATCATTGAGGGAATTGCTGATTGAAGTTCAGACCATGCCGGAAGCGTTTGCCGCAAGCATCGCCGACATCCCGGCAGCGGCGCCTGCTGTAGCCGAACCGTTTTCTGCGCCAGAACCACTGCCGCCTTCGGGCTTGCAAAAGGTGGATGGCGAAATGCTGCTCATGCTGGGCAAGGAATTTGGTCGCATGGACGATCAACTCCTGGAAGATCTGGCTGCCATTGTCGACCCCAAGCTTTCTGTGGATGATCGGCGGGTGGCACTGGACAACTATGCGGAGCTGCTGGAGCGGCTCGGCGTTGCGGCTAAATCGATAGAATTGCCGGCGCTGGGTGCGCTATTTGACCGCCTGGCATACACGCTTTTTGCCGTTACAGAAGAGATTCTTCCGAACCAGTACGAACTGCTCAAACAATTGCCCGGTCGCGTCGCGACATACCTGAACATGCCTCTGGATGAAAATGCCGGAGCCGCTTTGGTCGAGTTACTTACTGATACGACATGGCGCACGCCTGTTGACAAGGATTCGGTACAGAAATGGAAAAAGTCGCTCGCCAGCGTCGAAATCGTCGCGAGTAAAAAACAACATACTGAACGCCAGTCCCGCGCCAGCACCGAGGATGTTTCATTGGATCTTCCGGACGATCTCAATTCGGAATTGCTGGATGGCCTGTTGCAGGAGCTGCCCGTTCAAACCGCCGCGTTTACCTCAGCTATCGAGCGTCTTTCCACAGGACAAGGCAGCAGCAAGGATGTGGAACGCGCCATGCGCGCCGCCCACACCCTCAAGGGCGCAGCAAACACGGTGGGGGTGCGCGGCATCGCCACCCTGACCCATCACATTGAAGATATTCTGGTTGCATTGTCCGAAGCCGATGTCATGCCAGACCGTGCGCTTGCCAGTACGCTGACCAATGCGGGTGATTGCCTCGAGGCGATGAGCGAAGCACTGATGGGAGTCGGCTCCGCGCCAGAGCAGGCACAGGAAGTACTGCAGGAGGTACTGGACTGTGCCAATCGCATAGACCGGGAAGGTGTTTCTGCTGCCGAACGCCCCGAAGCAGTTGCGCGACCTGAAAAAAGCATTCCGCAAGACAAACCGGAGACATTGCCGCAGCAGGGAAATGTGCTGCGCGTACCGGCTCCCGTGGTAGATGAATTGCTGCGCTTGGCGGGTGAATCACTTATTTCCAATTCGCAGATTCAAGAGCGTCTGCGCGTCACCTCGCGGCAAGCCGGAGAAATCAGGAATCAGTTGCTGACGTTCCAGCAACTGGTGGCAGAACTTGAGCATCTGGTCGATGTGCGCGGGGTCGCCGCGCCGGAACAGGAAATGCGCGAAAAAGGAGATTTTGACCCACTGGAATTCGAACATTTCAGCGAACTGCATACGGTTACCCGGCGACTGGTCGAGGCCGCAAATGACGCCCAGCAAATGCAGACACAGGTAAATGAGCAACTCCATACGCTGGGAGAATTGCTTGAAGTACAGCAACGGTTGCATTCAGATAACCAGCACGCGGTGATACGCACACGACTGGTTCCCGTCAGTAGCGTGGTTTCTCGCCTGCAGCGCAGTGTGCGGCAAACCGCCCGCCTGTTGGATAAACAGGTCACACTGGAAATCAAGGGCGACAACACCAGCATCGACAGCAGCGTACTGAACGAATTGATGGACCCGCTGATGCACGTGCTGCGCAATGCCGTCGACCACGGCATTGAAACTCCCTCGGTGCGCACGGCCATGGGCAAACCCGCAACCGGCATTATCGAACTGAGTTTTGCACGCACGGGCAACAGCATCGTTGTGCGCTGCAAAGATGACGGAGCTGGCCTTGATTATGATGCGATCAGCCGCATTGCCAGGAGCAAGGGCATGCTCGTTGATCCCGAGCATGATCCCTCGCCCGATGAGCTGGCCCGCCTGATCGTGGTTAACGGTTTTTCCACACGCGAAGACACAACCCAGGTATCGGGACGCGGTGTCGGTATGAACGTGGTGTATAGCAAGATCATGGACATGAAGGGTACGCTGGCGCTTAATTCGGATCGTGGAATGGGCATGTCCGTCGAGTTGCGCCTGCCGGCCACGCTGCTGTCGGCACACACCCTGGTGGTGAGGCATCGTAGCAAGCTGATCGCCGTATCCAGCCACGGAGTGGAAGATATTCACTATATTACCGTCGACCAGATTGAGCAGGTCGGATCACAACTTGTATACCGTTCAGGCGATGTCGTACACACCCTGATCAAGCTGGAACACTTGCTGGATTTGCCTGAAGACAGGCGCGAAGGCGACCGGCTGGGTTTCCCGGTACTGCTGACACGTGCCGATAATGGCGTGATTACAGGCGTAATGGTGCAGGAAGTGATCAGCGACCAGGAAGTGGTGCTGAAGAATTTCGGTCGATACGTGCCGAAAATTACCGGCACCGTAGGTGCGGTAATCCTGGGAGATGGTACCGTGGCTCCGGTAGTCGACCTGGTTGAGCTGTTGCGCACACCAGCACAACGCCAACAACGCAGACAGTTGGCATCCGCCGGCACCCAGGCGTCCGCAGAAGATGGCACAGGAGCACTCACTGCTCTCGTGGTGGACGATTCGCTCAGCGCGCGTCAGGCCGCATCCGCAGTCATGCAGGATGCAGGGTACCAGGTGCGCACGGCAATCGACGGATTGGAAGCAGTAAACATGCTGCAAAGATTTGTGCCCAGCGTGATGCTGGTAGACATGGAAATGCCGCGCATGAACGGCATCGAACTGACCGCCCACGTGCGTGATTCGGCGCGCACGAAAAATGTACCGGTCATCATGATCACTTCGCGCTCCACCGAAAAACATCGCCGCATGTGCACCGATGCCGGGGTGAATGTCTACCTTACCAAGCCATACAGCGATGATGTGCTGATCGATCATGTTCAACGGCTGGTGCACGGATGAACGCCATACGACCAGTCCTGTCCGGCCCCGGCGTGAATGTTTCTTCCGCAGTGCTGAAAATCGATGAGCTGGCATTGCTGTTTCAGCAAAGCGATGTTCGCGCGCTGGAATCGGCTTCCGATGTGGATGCCAACGCCCCAGGCGAAAGAAGTATCGGCTGGATTATGTATATGCGTCAGCGTTGGCCAGTCTATTCCCTGTCGGGTCAGCTTGAGTTGTCTGACGATGTGCCGACCGCACGCCGCACCTGCGCTTTGCTGGCGATTGATACCGGATACATCGGCATACTCTGCGACGACGTATCCATCATGAAACAGGCCGCAGGAAAAATACACGAAGTGCCGGTTAGCATGAAAAGTGCGGATATGCCTCTTCTTGGGTTGCTCCCCGCCGGCGACAAACTAATGTGTGTCAGCAGCCCAAATCTTCTTGCTGCATATATTGAACATCTGATTTGCAAACCATCGTTGTCCAGGGAGTTGCCGTGCCAAGCATGAATGCATGGTTGCTGGATTTCGGCGGCGCTTTCCGAGCGGCCGTAGGAACGCGTGAGTTGCTGCATCTGATCGATGCGCCGTCGACCTTTGTTGTGCCATGCACGCCAGATTATTGCCGCCGCGTCGTGCTGTGGCAGGAGCGCCTGTTGCCTGTGATGGATATCGCGGCACGGCTCGGTGCCCAGCCACTCGCCTCGCCGTTTCTTGCCGTGATCGGCTATCAGAAACTGCGCGGTGAATACCCGCAATTCGGCGCGTTGGCGTTGTCCACGCCGCCCAGGCAATTGACCGTGAGCAATGAACAGGCATGCAAACTGTCGGGCGAAAACAGCCACTGGCAGGAGTGGGCTATTTCCTGCTTTGAACATCAGGGTTTGCCGGTACCGATACTGGATTTATGTCGCGTCTTCGGTAGCGTACCTTGCCCGTGATGCACGGTTTTGAAACTGCATTCAGCATGCCGTAGCCAATGTAGTTCCGGCAGAATTTTTTGTAACGCAGGTAAATACAGACACTGTTCCATCTTCGGACGGCGTCGCAAAACAGGTGGAATTGAAAGTGAATACTGCAACTCGGCATTCAGCGCTAACCGGCAACGCTCTTGAATCGTTGCGGCAGGAAGTGGAAATACTCGCACGCGCAGCAGGTTCCGCGATCATGGAAATCTATCACAGCAAGGATTTTGGCGAGACGAGCAAGGCCGACAACTCTCCTTTGACCCTGGCGGATTTGGCTGCGCATAATGTAATCGTAAACGGATTGCAGAAACTTGGGCCGAAGCATCCCGTTCTTTCCGAAGAAGCTGCAGATATTTCCTACGCCGTGCGCAGTCAATGGTCCAGCTTCTGGCTGGTTGATCCACTGGACGGGACCAAGGAATTCCTGAAGCGCAACGGCGAATTCACCGTCAACATCGCGCTGGTAGAACACGGCGTGCCGGTACTGGGCGTCGTATATGCGCCAGCGCTGGATGTTTGCTACTTTGCCGCACGCGGCACCGGCGCTTTCGTGCAGCGGGGCAATGCAGCAGCACAAGCCATCCAGGCCGAAGCTCACGCTGCGGATTCCGCCATCAAGGTCGTCGCCAGCCGTTCACATAGCGATGCGCGCACCGCAGCCCTGCTGCAAAAACTTGGAAATCACGAATGCATCAGCATGGGCAGTTCACTCAAGCTTTGCCTGGTCGCCGAGGCGGCAGCCCATTTTTACCCGCGTTTGGGACCCACCATGGAATGGGATACTGCGGCAGCACATGCCGTAGTCATCGAGGCCGGCGGCATGGTTTGCGATATCGAGGAACAAGCACTGCGCTACAACAAGGAAGATATGCACAATCCGGAATTTCTGGTTCTGGCTAGGTCCAATGACGCTTTGCTGAAGTTACTGAATGGCGACCAGCATTCAATGAACTGCTAAATTCTTCATGCTTTTTTTTTCCAATTCATCCAGGAATATATTGGATCCCCAACGAGTTTCATTGTGGACACTGTTCACGCTTTTTCTACGTATCGGCTGCACGGCCTTTGGCGGCTTTATGGCCCTGATCGCCGTGGTTGAAAATCATGTGGTGGAGCGCCGCAAATGGCTTACCCATGAGGACATGCTGGACGGCGTATCGCTGGCAACTGTGTTGCCCGGGCCGATCGCCGTGAACGTGATCGCTTATACCGGCCATCGCCTGCGCGGCTTGCCGGGTGCAATGATCTGCGCCATCGGCGTGATCCTGCCAGCCTTTCTGTTGATGCTTGTATTAAGTGCGGCATATTTTTCCTTTGGACAAATACCCGCGGTGAGCAAATTGTTCATGGGTTTCATTCCTGCGGTAGCGGCGATCATTCTGGTTGCCTGTTGGAACATGGGACGCAAGACGATCAAGGGCGTACCTGAAGCATTGATCGCTCTGGTTGCGGCTGCGCTGATGATATGGAAAGGCAGCTTCGCAATTTCGCTCTCCATTATCGTCATGTCCGGTACGGCAGGCTGGCTGATATTCCGGGAAAAGTCCGCGCCTGCCGGCGGCCAGCCTTCCGCCAAATTGAAGAATTCGGGCAAATTATTGAGTGTTGCCGTTGCACCTGTGGCGTTTGCAAGTTCCTTCCTCAGCGTCAACACCGCCATGCTGATCAAACTGTTCATGACTTTTGCGGGCATGAGTGTGTTCCTGTTCGGCGGCGGATATGTATTCATCCCGCTGATGCAACATACCGTCGTACAGAATACCGGCTGGCTGACGCAGCAGGAATTCGTCGATGCGATCGCCATGAGTCAGATCATGCCCGGTCCCATCGTACTGAGTACGGTATTCATCGGTTACAAGGTCGCCGGCTTGCCGGGTGCTTTGGTCGCAACCATCGGCATTTTCCTGCCGCCCGGCATCCTGATGATCGCCGGGACGCATGTATTGGGCAGGATCAAGCAATCCGAGCTGATCAAGACTGTATTGGGCGGCATACGCCCCGCGATCATCGGCATGATCGCTTCAGCCGTCGTCAGCGTGGCAATGTCGGCACAACATCACTGGGTTTCGCTGCTTGTTTTTGGTGCTGCGTTGCTGGCCCAATTGAGATTCAAGCTTGACGTGGTGTGGATCATACCGACAGCAGGGCTGGCCGGATTGTTGATGTACTGACGCCTGGCGAAACAAGTTCCATTGCATCCTCTTTGACAACGAATTACTGGTGACAGAAATGACCGGACATAGCAAACAATCTTTATATGCCACAACATTGCAACTCGACGATGCGCTGATTGCACCATACGGGGGCGCACTGGTGCAGGCCTTCGTTCCCAGGCAAGACCAACAGGATCTGCTTGAGCGGCTGCCGCAACTTAAACGCATCGATATCTCCTCGCGCGAATTGATTGATCTCGAATTGATCGCAAGCGGCGCCTACAGTCCGCTCACCGGGTTCATGGACAAACAAACCTACACAAGCGTGCTTGAGTCAGCCGTTCTCCCCGATGGCATGCCATGGGGATTGCCCGTTACCCTGGCAGCGACGGATGCAACGGCTAACACCTTGTCCGTGGGACAAGGTGTTGCGCTGTATCACGATGATGAAGCGGTAGGTGTCATGCTGATTGAAGACATTTTTCCCTGGGATGAGGAAGGCGAAGGACGTATCTTCGGAGAAGTCGAGGAACAACCCCCGCAAATCGCCGAGCGTAAAACGCGCAAGGTTCGGCATCTGCTCGGGGGCGTGGTGTCGATGCTGATTTCGCGTGCTGCCGAGCAGCGCCTGAACAAGCATCAATGGCCAAAGGATTTGCGCAACATGCATGTGCAGAAACAATGGCAAAACATTGCTGCGATTCATCTGCAAAACCCATGGCAGCGCAGTGATGAATACCTGTTGAAATGTGCACTCGAAGCATCTGATGCCCTGTTGTTGCACAGCAGCACCGAGACCGCGCGCGCGCAGGGCGGTTTGCTGTCGTCCGTGCTGAAAGGCGCCAGCCGGCTGCTGCTGGAAAATTACATTCCAAGCAACCGCGTGCTGGAGAATCCCGCTCCGGACAGTTTTTTTCACAGTTCGTTTCGCGCGATCCTGCAGCATGCGATTTTCAGCCAGAATTACGGGTGCGAGAGCATTTTTCTGCCGGCTCAGAACAAACTCGCCGGCTCGGAGCAGGATTTGATCAACTTGTTTGCCGAAGCACGCAAACACGGACTTACGATCAGGTGCGTATTTCTCGATCATCCTTTTCATTGCGACCTGTGCGGCGGCATTGCCACCGAGAAATCCTGCCCGCATAGCCCCGCCGGACGCACTCTTTTCAGCGATGCCGATATTGCTGCCCAACTGAAACACGGCAAAAGCTTGCCGCCTACGGTTGCACGTCCGGATGTGGCTCGCGCAGTCGCGCGTGGCATGGCAAACAAGACGGACCCGGGTGACGTTACCGGCAATTTTCTGTATCCCCACGTCTCCGAGGTCAGCCGCGAACTGGTCGAATCATTGGCCGGACACAAAGCCGGGGTGCTATGGATGACAGGCCTGTCCGGCTCCGGAAAGTCAACCATCGCTCGTCGCGTCGAACGCGAATTGATAATGAGTGGCCATCGCGTGTATGCGCTGGATGGCGACACATTGCGCACCGGGCTGAATAGCGATCTGGGCTTCGGCGAAGAAGCGCGACGCGAGAACTTGCGACGCGCCGCCGAAGTGGCGAAGGTACTGGTCGATGCCGGAATGATCGTCATCGCCTCTTTCATCTCGCCATTCAGCGCTGAAAGACAGATGGTGCGTAAAATAATCGGTGCTGAATTCCACGAAGTGTATATCGAAGCAACTCTGGAGACATGCGAAGAGCGTGACCCCAAGGGCCTTTACAAACGCGCACGCGCAGGCGTAATTCCAAACTTTACCGGCATCAGCTCTCCGTATGAAGCTCCCACGAACCCGGATTTACGGCTGAACACCAGTCAGCTCAGTCTGGACGACTGCGTCAAGCAGTTCCATGACTTTATCGCACAGGTTGAGTTGCTGCGTGCCGTTGGTCACGGACATCAGCAGACAGTGCAAAAAATATCAATCAACGCGTAATTTTTTTATCCAAAAAACCACCGAGGAGAAAACATGCCCATATTCATGATTGGAACACAGCGTTCAGGATCGAATTTGCTGCGCCTGATGCTGAATCAACTTCCTGAAATTGCTGCACCGCATCCTCCACATTTTATACAGCGCTTATTGCCGTTCGAGAAAGGCTACGGCGACCTTTCCAAAGACGAGAATTTCATGCAATTGGTTGACGATGTCTGCAAGCTGGTCGAGCTCAATCCGGTTCCCTGGGAAGTAACGCTCGACCGGAAGGACATTGCATCGCGTTGCCGCAGCCGCTCGATCGTGGCGGCAGGCGGTGCGGCATACGATGTCATGGCAGAACACGTCAATGCAGATACTTGGTGTTGCAAGAGTCTGGCCAACATCAATTACCTGGACGAAATTGAAGCCTATTATGGCGACGAGGCGCGTTACATCTATCTGTACCGCGACGGACGTGATGTTGCTTTGTCTTTCCGCAAGGCCCTGGTCGGCGAAAAGAGCCTGTACCATATTGCGAAAGAATGGGATGCCACTCAACGCGCCGCGTTGACGAAGCGCGCGCATATCGGCCCGAAACGTTTTTTCAGTGTCAGCTATGAAAGCCTCACGGGTACACCTGAAAAGGCTACGCGCGATTTGTGTGACTGTCTCGGCGCAACCTATAGTGATTCCATGCTGGAATTCCATGAATCTGACGATGCCAAAAGCGCTGCCGGTGCCAGCTATATATGGGGCAACGTTTCGAAGCCGGTCATGACGGACAATAGCAATAAATTCCTGCGCGAGATGAGCGCGGAAGACATACGTCTTTTCGAACTTGTCGCCGGAGATGCTCTGGACGCGCTTGGTTATAAACGTTTCCAGACAAAGATTGGCGAAAAGAAGTTTTTTACCCCCGATGAAATCCGCCAATTTGAAGCCGAAAACCAGCGCCTAAAAGAGGAAGTGCTGAGCAAGGTTGATCCCGAAGACATGAAACGCCGTGATCTGCAAGACGCGCACCTCAGGGCGATTCAAGAGAGACAGTCCCGTAACGCCATGGCGTCTGCCTAGAGTTACAACAGGGTATGAAAACGACAAAGGCTCCCGCGGGAGCCTTTGTCGCTGAAATATGCCGAACGCTTACAGTTCTTTGGCGTGTGCTGCCAGATATTTCGCCACGCCTTCAGTCGAAGCACCCATGCCGGCCTTGCCTTTGCTCCAGCCTGCCGGACAGACTTCGCCGTGTTCTTCGGTAAATTGCAGCGCATCGACCATACGCAGCATTTCGTCAATATTTCGACCCAGTGGCAGATTGTTCACGACCTGATGTTGTACCACGCCACTCTTGTCGATCAAGAATGAACCGCGGAACGCAACACCACCGGCAGCTTCAACATCGTATGCCTTGGCGATCTCATGCTTGATGTCGGCTACCAGCGGATAGCCGACCTTGCCGATGCCGCCCTTGTCGACCGGAGTATTTTTCCAGGCCAGGTGGGTAAATTGCGAGTCGATAGAACAACCGACCACGACCACGTTTCGTTTATTGAATTCTTCCAGGCGGTGATCGAAAGCGATCAGTTCGGAAGGACAGACGAAGGTGAAGTCAAGCGGGTAAAAGAACAATACCGCGTGCTTGCCCTTGGATAAGTCGGAAAATTTGATTTCCTTGATTTCGTTGTTGCCCAGAACGGCATTGGCAGTGAAATCCGGTGCTGGTTTACCTACGAGTACGGCCATGATGGTCTCCTGTTTAATGGGGTTATTAGGGAACTGATTGGGCTTTGCTTGAGTTAATCGCTCGGGTATGGAATTTACCAGATATGGCAACAGTGTCAACTGTAACACCTCTGAATTGCAACAAAATGAGCTTTCTCCCCTTCAAGGCTACCGCCCATCTTCGCTATCGAGCCGATGAACGGTTGATTGAAATAGCCATATTCCAATTAAGCTTGCAACACCTTTAACAATATACGCATGTTAATGCTTTAGCAGGAAACTATTGATATCCAAAGAATTAGCGGAAAACATGTTTGGCTTGGTTTTGGTGGGTGCACAAAAATCTGCATGACCGAATTACCTATACGGAGGTACATATGTCCGAAGAGAATGTGTCAAACGATGAGGTCTACTTCAAATGGTCTCCCGAATACAGCGTTAACATTAAAACCATCGACAACCAGCATCAGGAACTGGTCAACATGCTCAACCGCCTATTTGTCGCGGTAGCCCAGCGTGAAGGCAACAAGATCATTGGCGGCATTCTGGAAGCGCTGAGGAGTTATACCAGGACGCATTTTTCTCTGGAAGAACGCCTGATGGAACAGGCATATTATGCGGATATCGAAGCGCACAAACTGGAGCACCAGAAACTGATCGGACAACTTGACGAGCTTTGCAAGAAACATTTGACGGAAGACAAGCCGATCTATTTTGAAGTGCTGCGCTTTCTGAAGACCTGGTTCAAGGAACACATCAAGGGAGTGGATACGAAGTACAGCATCGCCCTGCAGCAAGCCAAGTTTGCATTTGACGCCTGGGAAATT
Source organism: uncultured Sideroxydans sp. (assembly GCA_964404355.1). Lineage (GTDB taxonomy): Bacteria > Pseudomonadota > Gammaproteobacteria > Burkholderiales > Gallionellaceae > Sideroxyarcus. Next base: position 17,139 of record CAYOJU010000042.1, read on the forward strand.
GAAGCCGCCAAAGAATTTGAAGTGATGATCGAGAAAACCGGCCGGTGGTGGCGAATCTGGTGATCACATCGGCGCAGCAACACTGCGCCGGGATCATTCAAACAGTGTTGCCCTGCGCTTGAATCGCGAGCCGAAAACAGTTCAGACGGCTTTGGTGTTGCCTTCCAACTTGCCTGTCAGTATGGTGCACCCCATCTGTACGATGACAGCACATCCGATGTAGATCACTGCCACTGCGACATAAGAGCCGTAGTATCCGGCTACTTTGGAGACATATTCCACCACGCCCATGCTGCCAAAATAACCGGCCAGCAGATAGAAACTGACATTGGCTATAACAAAAGCCAGACTGCCGGCCACTACTGCGGTGGCAAATAATCCGAACAGGCCTTTGCCGGTCATGGCGTAACGCGGCGCATACCAGCGCCCGATCGACCACAGACCCGCATACGCAGCCATGAGGAAGGCATAAGCTTCTGTTACGCACCAGCCGCTGACGCCCTGGTAGTTGATCGCGTAGTAATCCACCAGAGCCGCTTCGAGCAGGAACAGTACCAGTATCGCCCAACCGCCGCGCACGCGGCCAAGATACAAGCCCCCCAGAAAGAACATGGCATAGGAAGCATCGGGCAAGGCTAGCGACGAACCAAAGTGGTTGTAGCGCGTCGCGGCCATCAGCAATATCAGTGCTGCGCCTATCCATGCTGTTGTGTTTTGCAAGATTTTCATAATGTCTCCTTGGTATGTTCGTGCCTATCCGGAATTGATCCGAACTTTAACAGAAAAGGCAGGTGCAGGCGACAGCCGCCCGCCCCTGCCGGGATATCAGCGGTAACTCAACCCTACATACAAGGTTCGACCCAGCGTGTTATATCCGTGCGCCAGCATGTAATCCTTGTTGAACAGGTTATCCACTCGCGCAGACAGATCGAAATGCTGGTCCAGCGCATAATTCGCTGTGAGGTTCACCACGTCGTATGCGGCCAGAACAAGACGCTGCGTGGGATAGGTAGTGATGTGGTTGTCTTCTCGCTCTGCACTGTGCTGCCATTCACCACCAACTTTAAGCCCACCGAATTTCTGAGTAACACCAACACTGGAGAAGTTCTTTGCGCGGCGTAACAATGCCTCTCCAGTCTGGGCATCGCGCGGGTTTTGACTGGTAGCAGCCAACCTTATCCCGGTATCGCCGAACTGTCCGTTGTAAGCCAGTTCCACCCCATCAATGCGCGCTTCATTCAGATTGACCATTGTCGAGGCAGGCAAAGTGTTGATAACTATCAGATCACTGATGAGGTTATCGAAATACACTGCATCCAGGCGCTGTCCATCATTGGCGTAATGCAGTCCCAACTCATTGTTTCGCGAACGCTCCGGCTTCAGGTTGGGATTGCCCACATATGAGTAGCCGAAACCGTAATCCTCGAACGGGTAGAACAAGTCGTTCAGCGTTGGCGACTTGAAGGCCGTTCCTGTACTCGCCGTAACTCGCCAAGTCTCCGTCACGTTAACACCGTAACCGAGCAACCAGGTATTGGCCGTACCGAAATCAGAATACTTGTCTTTGCGCAAGTTGAGCTGCACCTGTTGTGCGCCGTAGTTGCCGGTGTAACCGGCATACAGGCTGTCATCGGTGCGGCTAGTACGTGTGAAGAGTGTGCTGCTGGCAACTTGTTGCTTCAGCTTCTCCAGCCCGACGATAAGCGCACTGTCTTCGCCGAACCTCACGTTGTTCTGCCACGACAACAAATCGTTGGTCGTTTTGAACCGGGAACTCTGCGCACCGTTCAGGTAGTTCTGACTGTCGTCCAATCCCCGTGACAGTTGCAACTTGCTCTTCCAGTTGTCGCTCGGACGGTTGTCCGAAACCACAGCAATCTTCTGGATATTCGACTTGCTGCTGTTCACTGCAGTCATCGCAGCGAACGCATTATCGATTTGGCTCGTCGCATTGCTGTCGAACAGCGAAGCCGACAGACTATCCGCCTCGCTGAACGCATGGCGAACGGTCGCCGACACACTGTTGTTATCGTAGCCATCCTTGTCCGGGTTCACCGTGGGAACAATACTGGGCTTGATCGCCGAAACACCATCGGTCTTGTACTTCGACACCTGCACGTTGAAGGCCGTATTCGCCGCCTCGCCGCCATAACCTGCGGATGCTCGTTGCGTATTATGCGAACCGGCACTGATGCTGTCATTGAAAGAAGGCTCGCCTTTGCCACAGCGGGTGAATATCTGGATCACACCGCCGATAGCATCGGAACCGTACAGACTGCTGACGTTGCCGCGCACAACTTCGATGTGGTCCACTTGATCCAGCATCAGTTGATCAATTGCCGTCGCGCCAGATGTGGCTGAGCTAATGCGCACGCCATCCAACAGCACCAAAGTATGGTTGAAGTTTGTTCCACGCAGGAACAGGCTGCTCTGTTTTCCGACACCTCCGCTTTGGTAGACCTCCACTCCGGCCAAGCTCTTCAACAACGAAGGCACATCAGCAGCCTGCGAAGCTTCAATATCTTTGCGGGTAATAACAGTGGTATGCGACAGCGTTTGCGTAAGCGCCTGCTCGGTGCGTGTGGCGGTGACCACCACCTCGTCCAGGCTGTCGGTTGCGGCATGTGCCAAGGGAGTTGCCGCGAACAGCAATGCGGTGAAAAAGTGTTTATGTTTCATGTTGCTTCCCAATTTTTGGGTTCCAAGCGTCCCCGTTGGAACATTGAACAAAATCAGGAAAGCGGCGGGAAAAAAGAATGAACCTTGAAATACGGGCATTCATGCGCCCCACGCGCATATCCTGAACCTCGCTCAAGGCCGGTATCCGGGCTCACAAGATCTGACACATCGCCTTCCCATGATTGCTCACAGTGGCTAATTGACGCGTCCACACTTGCTTACCGTTGCGGGGGCAGCACAGGCATCGGAGTTAACGCTTCCTCACCTGTTTCCCGTTTAACTGAAAGGCTCGCGCCTTTCTGCACCTTGAAGCAGGCCGTATTCTACCAGAGGTTACCGGCCAAAATTCCAAAGCACTTGCAAAACATTCCGTTACCGATTGACTTAACAGGCTTTTTAAATTTATAGTTCGCCCATGCATAGCGAACTCGACATCCTCGACCAGAAATTGGGCCAACTGGTACAGCTCACGCAGCGTCTGCGCGCCGAGAATTTGCAATTGCGCCAGGAAGTCGCAGCCGCAGTCAGCCTGCAGCGCAAGAGCCAGGACAAGGTCGACGAGGCCGCACAGCGATTGGAAAAGCTCCTTTCCCAACTTCCCGAAGGCGCTCAATGAGCAAGACCAGTTCACTGGATGTGACCATCCTCGACCGCGAATTGCGCGTTGCCTGTCCAGATGACGAACGTGCAGAATTGCTCGATGCCGTTGCTTATTTGGACAAAAAAATGCGCGAGATTCGCGACGCCGGCAAGATCGCTTCGGTCGAACGCATCGCCATCATGGCAGCACTCAATATCACCCACGAACTCCTCACCACACGCCTCGGCGGCGGATTTGACCTCGCCGAATTCAAGCGTAGAATGAACTCCATGCAGGCAACCGTCGATTCTGCTTTAGCGGAACAAGACGAGTTGTTCTAGGTTTGTTCCCTGCGGTGTTCGTGAGACTCATAATTCTTTGAACCAATGAGCTAATGCTTAGGTTGCGCCCCATTAAAGTTACTGTTGTGAGCATCCTCCGCGGATGCACCTGATGTAACCGGGAACCGACCCTCTTGAACCCCGGTTCAAGATATTGAGTCAACGGCACAGGCGGGGAACTCTATTCCAGTGCGATCTTTCGGGGTCGCACTTTTCTTTTGTGGAATTGGCTTATGCGTTATTGGTTAATGAAATCCGAACCCACCGACTGCAGCATCGATGATCTTGCCGCGATGCCGAATCAAACCGTGGCTTGGTACGGCGTACGCAACTATCAGGCACGCAACTTCATGCGCAACCAGATGCAGGTCGGCGATGGCGTGCTGTTCTATCACTCCAATTGCAAGGAACCCGGCATCGCCGGTATCGCCGAAGTGTGCAGCGGCGCATATCCCGACGCCAAACAATTCGACAAAAAAAGCAAATACTTCGACCCCAAGGCCACGCAAGAAACGCCACGCTGGTTCAATGTGGATGTGAGGCTGGTGAAGAAGATCGCGCTCATTACCATTGCAGAATTGAAACGCCATCCTGAACTTGAAAATATGCGTACCCTGCAACGCGGCAATCGCTTATCCATCACCCCGCTCGATCCGGCGGAGTGGAAGTTCATCACAACAAACCTGGCGCACAAATAATGGAATGGTACGCAGCTTATTTGGTATCAGGCGCAGTTGCCGGTTTCTTGGCCGGGCTGTTCGGCGTTGGCGGCGGGCTGGTGCTGGTGCCTGTGCTGCTGTTGATGTTTGATGCACAGCACTTCCCCTCCGAATATTCGATGCATTTCGCCCTCGGCACCGCCATGGCGACCATCGTATTCACTTCCATTGCCAGCATGCGCAAGCACCACCAGCATGGCGCGGTGAACTGGCAAGTCGTGCGCCACATCACGCCCGGCATTTTGCTCGGCACCGCACTGGGTGCACTGCTTGCCTCGCACATCCCCACGCGTGGACTGGGTATCTTCTTCACGCTGTTCGTCTATTTTGCTGCAGCGCAAATCCTGATCAACAAGCGCCCGCACGCCTCGCGCCAGTTGCCCGGCCTGGCGGGCATGACGCTCACCGGCACACTCACCGGCTGGCTCAGCAGTCTGGTCTCCATCGGAGGCGGCACCATCATCGTGCCCTTTCTCATCTGGTGTAACGTCCCGATACGCAACGCCATCGG
>CAYOJU010000043.1:0-12930 GCA_964404355.1 uncultured Sideroxydans sp.
AGATCGGGATCGAGCGGGATGTGGTTGTTGAAAATCTGGCTGTGCCCCGGCACCAGCGTGTTGTTGAGCAGCAGGTGCAGGTAATAACGGGTGCCCGCGCTACCGGCAGAGATGCTGATGGACGGCGCGGCCTCGGAACCGGCGGCCTCGCAGTAATTCGGCGTGCCGGGTACCGCGTCGCTGGCGCTGCCGGGACAGGCAGGCACGGAGAAGGCGGCGGTAGCGCTGCTGCTCTGCGGCGGGATAATCACCGAGGTGTTGGCCGCGTAGCCGCTGGCCGGAGGCGCGACATTAAGCAGATAGGTGCCGCCCACCGGACATGCACCGTTGCTGAAGTTGATGTCGAAGCGATAGTAGCCGCTGGCGAGGGTCACTTGTCCCTGCTGTGCCGGATCGTCGAAGCAACTGGCCGGCAATACTGTCCGACTGATAGCGTTGAGCATGGTCAGCGTCGCCCCGGCGATGGGCAGGCGTTGCATCGAGTTGTAGACCACGCCGTTGGGTGAGGCAGGCATGTTGAGGTTCTGGGTAATGCTGCCGGAACCGACCACGATGGCGCTGATGGTTTGCAGACCGTTGGTGAACGACGAGTTGGCGTAGCCCAGCATCGCCGTGGTGGTAGTGTGGCCCGGCGCGCGGAAGCGCAGTTCGTATTGATCTGTGGTGGTGGCGTTGGGTGCCAGGCCGCTGATCTGGTAGAGACCGCTGGCGTCGGTGAGCACCGTGCCGATCAGGCTGCCGTTGCGCCAGGTCTCCACGCTCCAACCCGCCAGCGGCAGTTCTGTGCCGCCCGCGATGAGATCGAAGTTGGCATCATGCCACGCCCGGCCGCGCAGGCTGGCGACTCCCGGAATACCGCCCACGTCGATAGAGACGCTGGCAGAGGCCGTCTGGGCGCCCGCATTCCAGCTCACGTTGCCGATGTTGGTGATGGTGGTTCCTACGGGCAATGCCGGGTTGATGGTGGCGCGGAAGCGCAGCGTGGCACTCGCGCCCGGTGCCAGGTTGCCGTAAGTGGTGCCGTAGTCGGCGCTGACTATCGGTGCAGCATAGCCGACCCCGGCGGGTGCGCCATTCAGGGTGGCGGAACCGGCGACGTAAGTCAGTCGCCCGGCCACCGGCAGGTTGAGGTTATCGGTGATTAAGACATTGGTGGCAGGCAGGCTGCCGATGTTGGTCACCACGACCACGTATTCAAGATCGGCACCCGCCAGCGCCGCGCCGCCGCCAACTACCGTAACACTCTTGCTGATCGAAAGCTGTTGCGCGCTGCCGACCACGATCTGCGTCGGCTGGTTGCCGTTGGCATTGTTGCCATCGGCATCGGTCGGTTCCGGTGCCTGCTCGGTGCTGTTCACCGTACCCTGGTTGCTGATCACGGTGCCTGCCGCGGTGCCTGCGTTCACGGTCACATCAAAGACGATCGTCGCGCTTCGTCCGGCAGTGAGTCTGCCCGCACCAACGGCGGGAAGCGGCGGGGTGAGATCGGAGGAACTGATGGCAATGCCGCCAATCAGCGGCGAGATGCCGACGCCCGCGTCTGCCACCGCGATGCCGTTGAGGCGGGTGCTGTTGGCGACATACGTGGTGTTGGCCGGGATCGCGTCGGTGAAGCTGGCGCCGGTGGCGACGATGGCGCCGAAGTTGCTGACGGTAATGGTGTAGCGCAGGGTGTCACCCGGATCGACGATGCCGGGTGAACCGCCGTCCACCGCGATGGCCACGGTCTTGGTCGCATCCACCAGCGGCAGCGAACCGACCACGTTGCGGGTCGGATCGTTAATTACCGGGGTGCCCGGATCATCGGAAGGCTTTTCGGGGAAGGCGCCGCTAACCGCTCCGTTACCGTTGACGAAGCCCTGGTTGGAAATCACCGTGCCGTTGACCACGCTGTTGCTGACAACCACATCGAAGGTGATGGTGGCAACATTACCGGTCACTGCCGCACCGGCGTCGGCGCGCATCGCGCCCGGTGTGGGATCTTCCGGTGCATGGACAAGCATTCCCGCCTCCACTGGCGAGATGCCCGCACCCGCGTCAGCCAACGCCGCGCCGTTAAGGGTGGTGCTGTTGGCGACGTAGGTGGTGTTGGCCGGAATCAGGTCGCGCAGGATGGTGTTGATCGCATTCTCGGTACCGGTGTTCTTCACCGTGATGGTGTAACGCAGCGTGTCGCCGGGCGCGAGCACCGCCGGATTGCCGGTGCGATCAGCCGAAGTCTTCCACACCGCGAAGGCCGGGGCGGATGTAATCACGATTCGGGTCGGGTCCTCGTCGCCAATCACGGCCGGGTTGTCGATGCCGTTGACGTTGGGGTCGTCGCTGTGGCCGATGATGACGCCGTTATCCAGCAGATGGGTCTGGGTCAGCACGATGGTGCCATTGTTGAGCGCCGCCGCCAGGCGTACTTCGAACACCAGTGTCACAGTGTCATTGGCACCGCCCGCCGCATCGAGATTGAGGGCGCGCACATCGAGCAGTCCGCTGCCGTAGGTGCCGCCGCTGGCGTTGGTGTTGGCGACGTTGGCACCGGCGGGAACGGTGACCAGTGTCAGGGTGCCCGCCCGGAACCGCGCCGCGCCGTTGAGCGCGTCGAGATCACTGCGCAACGTGAAGTCGGTGATCGGCAGACCGCCGCCGTTTCGCAAAGTGATGGTGTAGCGCAGCAGGTTGCCGGGGGTGGCCGTGGATGCCGGGTTGGCAGCGGTAGTCACGTTCATCACCGTCTCGCGGAAAATCAAATTCGGCCCTTGGCTGTTCAGCGTCCAGGCGTCCTGGTGATCGAGCACCCCGACGGTGCCGTCGGTGATAGTGCGGGTATAAGTTCGCTGCCCGGCAGTGGCTCCGGCCCCTGCTGTGTCGGCACTGAACCATTGGGTCGCACCGGCGATGTTGGTCAGCGCTGTGGCGTAAGCGGTGCTGGCATCAAGCTGGGCAGTGTAAGTGACGATCAGTCGCTGGTTGGCACCGATGGCTGCTGCTGCCGACTGCGTGGTAATACTGAAGGTACAACCCGGCGCCGGAGCGAAGGCGGTGACGTAATCCGTTCCGGCAACAAGCGGCGCTGAGACCGGAGTGACGCCGTCAGCCTGGAATATCCGCGCCGAGGTGATGACGGGTGCGGTGCTGCACATGCCGCCTGCTGCACTGTTGGGTAGCCGGTCGGTGATGGTCAGATCCCAGGCTCTGCCGGTGCCGGTGTTGTGCACGTTGAGGGTGAAGGTGCCGGGTGTTGCTGCCGCCAGTGTGGCTGGGCCGCTCTTCTGCAGCGTGACCGAATCGGGGCCGACGATGGTCATAGTCGGTGTGGTCGCGCCCGCCCCTGTCAGTTGGCTGGCCGGGGTGCTATTGAAGGTGTTGTAGGTGTAGCTCGCCGTGTTGGTGAAGGTCAGGCCGCTGACGTTGACCGGCGTATCCAGTACCTGCACAGTGACGTCGATCACCACCTGTTCGCCTGCCGGGATGTCGATACCGTTGGTAATGTCCTGTATCACCAGATTGGTGGCCGTGCCGGTGTTGACCGGGGTCCAGGGCTGCGAACCGGAGATGCGGGCGACGCTCACGAAGCCCAGGTTCGCCGCCGAAGCGCCGAGGTTGTCGAGGATGCGCACGTCATACAACGCAGTGGCCACCGGTGTCGCCGGAACGGTGATGCGGTAGCTGAACGTGTCGCCCACCGCGACGGTAGTGGTAGCCGGATTCTGCTTGGCCAGCGCACCCGGTGCGGCCGTGGTCAGGGTAACTGAGGCTGCCGTTGTCGGACCGTAGATCTCGCGCACCCCGGTGGTGATGCCGAGGGTCGGCACCGCATTGTTGTCGAAGGAGTAGTAGCGCGAGACCAGAGCCTGATTGGTCATGGTCAGGCCCGCGCCGAGGCTGGAATCGGCCTGCACACGGTATACCACGCGCAGCGTATCCCCCGCCGGGATGGTGTACTGATTCGCCACGCCGGTGTCGAAATTCCAGGTGGCGACACCGGTGGCCGGGTTGTATACCGGTGCCAGGTTGGGCAACACGGTGCCCGCAACAACCAGGCTGGTGCTAACCATGGTGATTCCACCATTGCGCAGTCCCGCCGGGATGGTGTCGACCAGTAGCGGGTCGTAGGCGGGAGCGGAGCCCGTGTTGGTGATGTTGACGGTGTAGGTGACCAGTTCGTTGGGCACCAGCACCGTGCCGCCGCCTCCGGTGACTACGCTCTTGGTCAAACCCAATACCGGTTGTTGCAGGGTGACACTCTGGTTGCCGGTCTTGCTGCTTGCCACAGTAGCGGTACCGTAGCTGAGAGTGGCGCTGTTGTTGAGGGCAGAGCTGGCGACCTGCGGCAGAGCCAGATTGCGCACCACGGCGCGGTAGACGATGACGAAATCGTCGTTGGCCGCATTGTTGTCGCCCGCGTTGACCAGGTTGCCCACGTTCCAGCTGACGGTACTCGGACCGGTGAGCGGGTTGCCGGTCACCGTGGGTGCGGCGATGGCGGGGTGAGTGAACGGGGCCACTGCCGTGTAGGGCGCTGCCGTGTCGCCGTTGATGCTGACCACTTCCGTAAACGCGAGTCCCCGCGGCAGGATATCGCTGATCACTGTGTTGGGGCTGGTCCCCTCCCGGATGTGCAGCCGCAGTTCGTACTCGACGATGTCACCGATGCGCACGTTGGCATCGCCCGCGCCGAAAGTATCGGTGAGGCGGGTCTTGGTGACGGTGTTGGCGTCGGGCACGGTCTGGGTGCTAACGGCCGGCGCGGTGAAGTAGTCGTTGAGTGCCGGAGTACCGCTGCCGTTGCGCTCATTCGCGTTCACGCCCGGCTGGCCGGTCCAGCGGATCAGGGCGGAGTTGTTCAGGGCCTGATTGGCCTGTACGCCGTCGAGCACCAGCACGTCGTAACCGATGGTGACGACGGTTCCTTCCGGCGCATTGATCGCGGCGTTGCTCTGGGCGGCGCTCCAGCTAAGGGTCTGCGGCACGGTTATGCCGTTACCTGCGGTGACCGGTGCGGCTATGGTGTTGGCGCCGCTCACCGTGGGATTGCCGTTGTAGAGCAGGCCGAGACTCAGGGAGTCGGCGACAGCGAGATCGAAGGCATTGGAGAAATTATCTCCCGGCGTGCCGCCCTGGGTGGTGAACGTCAGCGTGTAGTGAAGCACATCACCGGCGTCGGGAGGCAGGCCCGGCCGGGTGAGGTTGCTCACTGCCTTGGTCAGGGTGCCGAGCGGTTCGACGATTTTGATCGGCGAGCCTACGGTACTGCTGCCCCCGTTGATGAGCGGACCGCCCGCGGTCAGCGGATAGCCGTAGCTGGCCGTGTTGTCGAAGGTCGTCCCGGCGTTGGCCGAGGCGTTGTTGGCAACGCGCACCCGCAATTCAATCAGCGCCTGCTGTCCCGCCGGAATGGTGGCGATATTGAGACTCACCGCGCCCGGCAGGGTGGTGTTATCGGTCAGGGTCAGGCCGTGGCCGCTGATCTCGGTAGCGCTAACGTAGACCAACGCCGGATTGAGAGTGTCGGTGACGACGACGTTGTAGAGCGCGGCGGTGGTAGGCACGCCGGGCACCGCGATATGGTAGACCACAACATCGCCGACGGTCGCTTCACCGGTGAGTGGCGAGATCAGGGTCTTGACTGGCGGGCTCTGCGGGATGGCATTGGTCATGCCGAAAGCGACCGGGCCAAGTCCCGGATAGCGCTGGCCGGAGAGCAGCGGCAGCGACCAGTATTCATTGAGGCTGGCGCTGTTGTACCAGATCTGGTTGAGCGGGAAGTCGGCATAGAAGCCGATGTTGTAGTCGATGTTGACGCACTGGCCGGGGTTCACCGGCGTGATCAGGCGGAACACCATGCTGCCGCCGCGTGCTGCGGGCGGAGTGTAGGTGTAGCCAGTCCCTGCCGTCTGCAGCACGCCACCGATGTAGACATCGGGATGACCGGCACCGCCGAGCGGACCGGCAATGCTGGTCTGGTTGAACTGCGTCGCCAGCACGTCGGTGAACTGCACGCTGTAGGCCGGGGCCAGGCCGGTGGTATTACAGCTGCTGAGGCGGAAATTCATCTGCTCGAAAGCGGGGTTGACCGGGGCAATGCTGGTGCGGCCGGAACGGTCGATCTTGCTCAGCCCATCCATCACCGGTTGCCGCACGGTAAGTGCCGCACTGCTCACCAGCCGTGCCGGAGCGGTTACCGGGACGCCGTTGACATCGACATAGCCCAGCGTGGCGGTGTTGGTCAGGGTCAGCGTCGGCGTGTGGGCCAGCACGTTCGTCACCACCTTGGCGCGGTAGACGATGACCAGCGTGTCGGTGGTGGCGTTGCCTTGGGGGTTGTTGGTAACGTTGCCGAGAGTCCAGGTCAGAATACCGGTCTGCCCCGCTGCCGGTACCGCAGCAGCCGTAATCGGCGCGTAAGAGAAGTTGGAACCCGCGCCGCTGGCCGGAGGAGTGTAGCTAGCGGTGGTATCGCCATTGATGCTAACCACGTCAACGAATTGCAGTCCGGCGGGCAAAACGTCCTGCACCGAGACCTGTCGTGTCACGCCTTCCTGGATGTTGAGTGCAAGCCGGTAAGTGACGGTATCGCCGACTCGCACGATGGCATCGGTGGCGGTACTAAGCGGGGCAACGTTGTAAGTGTCGGAGATGATACTTTTCACAAGCGTGTTGGTGTCGGCGATGGCCACGGTGCTGGTGGCCGGACCCGCACAGTAATCGTTGGGCGCGGTGATCGTCGGGCAACCGGCACCGGTGCGCTCATAAGTGCTGGCGTTGTTCAGCGAGGTCCAGTCCACCCAGACCCGGTTGGTAAGGCTGGCGCCGGGTTGGGCGGTCAATACCTGCACCCGGTAGGTAAGCACCAGGGTTCCACCCGCCGGGATGTCGAGGCTGTAATCGCTGTTGCTGCGGCCCCAGTGCAACGGCCCTGCTGGCGTGCCCAACGGGACGGCGACGAAACCGGTTACCGCCGTGCCATTGATGGTCGCGGTCGGGGTGAAGGCGCTGTAGTAGTTCACCTCGGCGGGCAGCGTGTCGACCAGGTTGCTGTCGTAGGCAGTGGCGGTGCCGTTGTTCACTGCGGTGATGGTGTATTCAAGAATGTCGCCGCCGGTGATGGGCGCCGGGGTGATCAACGTCACCGCCTTGCTGATCGTCAGGTTCGGTTCGGTCACGGTGATCAGCGGGGTGCTGGCAGTGACCGCTTCGGTGGCGCCGGTCTCGCCGTTGGTGTAGTTGACAGTGACGCCGTTGCGCAGCGTGCCGCCACTGTTGGTCACCAGGTCGTTGTTGATGCGAGCGTAGTAATCGATGGTGATAGTCGGGTTGATCGCGTGGACGGTGGAATCATCCTCGTTCTGTGTGACCACCGTGCCGATGTTCCAGACGATGGTGCCCGTGGCATTGTTCGCGGGCACAGCACTGAAGGCGGCTCCGGTCGGGGGCTGGCCGTTGATGGTGGTGATGCCGCTGAAGGTGTAGCTGACGTCGAAGTTGGCGTCGCGGGTCAATAGATAACTGAGGCCGGTGGTCGCCAGGTTGTCTCTTACGACCAATCCGTTGCTTATGCCTTCAGGTAACGCCAGCACTACCCGGAAATGTTTGTGTGCACCGATCTCCGGGGCCAGCGCCGGAGTGAGGTCGGTCTTGGTGACGGCGATGGCGGGAACGAGGGCCGATGCCGTAGAGCGAGCTTCGTAGTGGTTGATCGGGTTGGCCGCATTGGGGATGGCGCCGTTGCGCATGCCGTTGGCAGCGCCGTTGAGTCCGATCGTACCGCTGCTGTTCAGCGCCTTATTGCGGTTGGGCAGCGAGGTCCAGTCGGACTGGATGGTGTTGTCCAGAACTTCCAGTGGTTGCACCTGCGGTGCAACCCGTATCTTGAAGGTGAAGCTGCGGGTGGCGCCAGGGGCAATGGCAAATTTCGGATTGGCCGCAGCCCAGCTGAAGAGCGGACGGTTGGCGCCGAAGGTAGTGGTGTCGACAACGTCAGGCGGATCGGTGCCGCCCACGTTGCCCAGATAGGTCAGGTGAGCTACCGCCGCGAGATCGTCGAAAACCCGCAGGTTGTAGGCAGTGGCCGTGCCGGTATTGGTGGCGGTGACGGTAACGGTGAGGACATCGGCGGCGTCGGCGTTGGCCACATTCATGGTCTTGGTCAGTGCAATTACCGGCTCGTGTATTACCAGGTCGTTCTGCCCGAAGTTGAGGGTCACCAGGCTGAGGGTGCTGTCAAGGTAGCTGGCAGTGGCTGCAGTGGCCGGGCTGCCGTTGCTGATCAACCCCCCGGTGTTGTTGGTGGCGCTGTTGTTGACTCTGGCGATGAAGCTGACCGGGAACTGGAACAGGTTACCGGGGCTGGAGTTGATGGTCAGTGCCTGATTGCCGAAGTTCCACACCACGCTGCCTGCATTACAGGTGGGGGTAAACGTTCCGCCCGGCGAGAAGCCCGCCGCACTGTATGGTGGCGCATTGAGGTTGATCGCCGGAGCCTCAATACAGCTGATGCCGGGCGGAAGGGTGTCCTGAATGACAAAGTTGCGCAGGTTGGCCACCGGCAGGTAGGCGCGCAACTCGTACTTCACCTCTTCCCCAATCGACACCGGTTGCGGCTGGCTGGCGCTGAGTGCAGTGTTCGAGGTTGCAAGGACAACCTTGGGCTGGGTGGCGAGCGGCTTGATCTGTACCGTGGCGGTGGCTGGGGTTGTGTTGTACACGCGCGCACCGCTTGCAGTTCCGTTGGCACTCAACACCACGGTCTGGTTGCCGGACGCGCCTGCCAGGCTGTCGTAGCTGGCGGTGACGTTGTTGACCAGGCTCTGCAACGGTGCCACGCGCTGGTCCGGCTTGACCCGGTAATAGAAGGTGATGCTGCTGCCGGGATTGAGGCGCAGCATGGCGCTGCTGTTGGCATAAGAATTGTGGATCTGCGCCGGGTTGCCGTTGTTCACCACGTTGTCGGTGATGCTGCCCTCGCCGTCGGTGTCGGCAGCGTCAATGAGCCCGTCGCCGTCGTTGTCCAGGCCGTCGCTGGCGAAGGGCATGACGTAGGCCAGATCGCTGGGGTCGAGGATGTCGGTGGTGCTGATGTCATAGGCTGGTGCCCGCGCCACACCGCCGCTGGCCGCTTCGTTGGTGAGGGTGACGCGGTAAACGTAACTGTCGAAGGTATCGCCGTCGTTGGCCAAAGCGACGAAGTTGCTGCAGGCGGTGCCGACGCCGTGGAGGGTTTCGTTACAGACCCGCTTGGTTACGATGATGTTTGGTTCGGTGACAGTAAGGTCGACATGGCGCACCAGGGCTTGCGGATAACCGACAGTGCCCGGCCCCAGGGTGTACACCTGCTCCACACCGGCGTTGTCGAATACCGCCTGGAAAGTGGAGTTGAGGACGTTGGTGCTGAGGGCGGCATGGACGTTGGGCGCTGCGCTGGCGTTCAGCGGGTTGTTCATCAGCCGCGTGGTGGCATCGGCCTGGAACCACTGGTCCTTGAGCGTGATCCGCTCACCCGGCACCACCGTGTTGAAGGTCCAGTTGAACCAGCCCTCGTTCACGGGCACCGGGGGCGGGTTGAGGCTGATGCCCTTTACCGCGGGGTCGCTGGTCAATGCCGGATTTGTGGAAGAGACATAGCCTTGGCCTGCGGGCAGTTGGTCCACCACCTGCACGTTTTGCACCGCTATGTAAGTGAACCCCGGGGTAAGGAAGCCGAACCAGCCGCCGGAACGGATGCGGAAGCTACACTGCTCGCCGATCTGGATCAGGTTATCAGGGCTGCCCGGCGGTGGGTTGTTCTCACTGCAGTTTCCTTGTTGTGTCTTGGTCAGGTTGAAACCGACCACGCGGGCGCGAATTGCATCGAGGGAATAGTTGTCGGAGGTGTTGTTGATTACCGTCGTGTTGGGTGTCGGAAACCACAGCGGCGTGCCGTTGCTGAGGGTGATCTGCCCCACCACGTCGGCGCGAAAGGTCAGATCGTCGGCGGCCAGACCCGCCGGGTTGGAGGTCTTTCTCACGCCAAAATCGAGGGTGCGGGTAGCGCCGGGGGCGATGGTGCCCATGACGGAACTGGTACAGGCGTAGACGGTGGCATTGGCCGGGATTGCTGCCGGCGTTCGCCATACCGCCAGCGGCGGCGGGTTGGTGGTGACGACACACCCGGCGGGTGAACTCACCACGTCCATGGTGGCACCGAAGCTGACGTAGGTAACGTAGTTGGCAGCATCATGGCCGCCATGGTTTGCCACCGTGACCTGCAGCGGCAGGATCTGCGCCGGGTCGTTGGTGAGAATGAAGATCAGGTCCGGGCCGGTGATGTCCACATCCAGGTCTTCGGGGTTGGAGATGAAGTTGTCGTTGTAGGGGTAACTGGCCGGTTGCTGCATAACACCGGGATTACAGAGCTGCTCGAAATCGACGAAGAGCTGGTTGTTCAGGGTAGTGGCATTGGCCGGGTCGGTGCCGTCGCCGGTGTTCTCGGTACGCACGTCCAGATCCGCTACCAGGTCAAAGTAGGACGGACGGATCATTACCACGCGGAACCGGATCACTGCCGTGTCGCCCCTGCGCAGCAGGTTGAACTGGTCAGGGTGATTCGGATGCACGGTAGTGCTGGTGAGGGTGAATACCGGTGCGGTATTACCCAGCGGATCGGCCGGATTGGTACTGGTCAGCGGGAATGTGCCTGCCACCGGGTTGGTCCAGTTGAGGGTGTTGATCATCCCCGGGTAGGCACCGTACGCGCGGGTCATGGTCAAGGTCGGAGTGAAGGTGGGATCGACAACGTATTGCGCGGGCAGTACATCGCGCAGGCTGATGTTCTTCACCGTGCCGCCGGTGTTGTTGAAGATGGTGATAGTCATGGTGCCCTTGCTACCCACCGGTTGGGCCACGTTGGTGCCGGTCAGGGCGCGGGTGATAGTCAGGCCGTTGTTGGTGACCCGTGAGCTGAGGGTGGCGGTGGCTATGCCCGGCGTGGCGCCGGTAGAGGTAGTGGTGATGCCGCCGACTGGCGCGTCCGCATGGCAACCCCACTCCACGCCGGAGGCGGTGTTGGTGGTGTTGGC
This sequence comes from uncultured Sideroxydans sp., assembly GCA_964404355.1. GTDB lineage: Bacteria > Pseudomonadota > Gammaproteobacteria > Burkholderiales > Gallionellaceae > Sideroxyarcus. The sequence continues at coordinate 11,049 of CAYOJU010000043.1, forward strand.
AAGGCAAGAACTGGTGATCTTGCCCACGAGGTAAACATACGCGCTGGCGCCGTTGACGACATCGACAAAGGCACCCGGTTCGTCATTACCGGGGTTACCGAACGGATCACGCACCGGAAAATTGGTGATGTTATTGGTGGCGGGGACGCAGTTGGTGCCGCCCGGATCGATACTTTCGTTGTTGGCCACTGTGGTGGCAGAAGCCTCCGAAGGGCAAGCACTGGTGATGGTGAAATTGCCGCCTCCCATCAAATCGTTGAACTTGAGGTCTTGCAATGCGGCATTGCCGGTATTGTTGATTCGGACGCGCCAAATTACATCATCGTTGATGTTGCCGTACACGATTGCGCTGTAGTTGCCGGAACCTTGGGCGGCATCGACGTTCCGCCCCAGCTTGGTGACCACAGGGTTGGGTTCGCGCAGCGGCAGAGGAATGGCGTTACTGGTGGCGGCGCTGTAGGGACCGGGTGCGGAACAACTGGTGAGGCTGTAGTCGACCGTGGCGCTTATCAGGCGGCTGGCACTGATTAGTCCTTCTTCATTGATCGTGGGCACTGCGGTGTTGCGGCGAACCTGGAAGCGGATATCTATGGTTTGAGGGGGGTCCAGTGTGTCGACCCAGGCGGAGAAGGTAACCAGCGCCGGAATTTGCGCGGAAGTCCAGCTCAAAATCTCGCCATTGGCACCACTGACCACTGGGTCGCCGGTAGCATTGAACGCGCCGCCGTTAATCGAGTAGGTGGTCGTTCCAGCGACGCTGGTCAGGCCGGAGCTGCCGAGATTTTCGGTGACCGTGAGATCATTGAGATCGACGTTGGAAGGGTTGGTGAGACGGATGGTCACTTGGCCGATACCGCACAGTTCGCAGTAGCTGGTGGCAAAGTTATGACTGATGACATTGATGAACGGCGCATCGTTGCAACTGGTGGTTACCGGCGCCGCCGAGACAACAACCGGGGAAATCAGGGCCAAAAGCGTCAGCACTGCGATAGATATATATCGCATAGCACCTTCAGCAACACCCGACACCATCTTGAACACAATCATAAATTTGTTAACAACCAAAAGTCCGGATCGGGGTGCACCTGTTACGATCAAACACCCTGCTCAGGGACATAAAAATAATGTGTACAAAAACACAAAAGTCATGGGTGACTGAAACCCTGCGGATCATTACTTGACACGTAGCGAAGCACCGAATCAGTCCGTTATTCTTCCTCTCCCCCAGGGAGAGGGAACTTTGTCGGTGCGTTCCTGTGTTTTTCTCAAGTCTCCACTCTTTCAATCCATATTTACCATCAGGAAATCCCGATTTAAATGTCAGAGAACTCTGACGGGCAAGGGAAGGGCGCAACAACAAAGAAACTTTCATTTCGTGAAACGCCGTCAATAATTCCACGCTTTGAAGGTGAAGCTCGTAAATGGCAACAGCACATCAGGGCGCCCCCTTTTACGATCAGACTTTGAGCTCAAGGACGTACAAAAAAACATGCAACACAGGGAATGAAATCCCAGCGGGCCATAACATGACATATAACACTCTTTTCCAGATGGTTACAGACCGATTGTCGGTTAAGTACCGACCGTTCGGAACATTCGCAGCCAAACTCCCATCCCTATTCTCTTCATGAAGCTACGATCAGTTGGCAGGCAGGAAGTCGATCGGATAAAGGATGGTAGTGGTTGGCACGCCCGCTTTCGGGCCAAAATTGAATTGTTCTACTCGGGCTAACACCTCTTTAATCAGGGTTGGTGAATCCATATTGGTTGATTCCAGCTTGCACAGAGAAACGGAGCCGTCCGGCTTGATGCTGATCCGCAGCATCATCTTGCCCTTGAGCAGCGGGTTCGTGCGCAGCTCGCGGTTGTAGATCCTGTAGAG
>CAYOJU010000043.1:13030-21450 GCA_964404355.1 uncultured Sideroxydans sp.
CCCATTTTCGCCGAGTCAGCGCTGTCACCCATGAGATCGGCAAAGCCGTTTTTCAAAGCCAATACTCCCTTTGTTTCGGCTGACGCACGCGCTTTTTGTGTATCTGAAGGCAGCTGTGCCACATCTCCCGGGGCAGCGGTATCGTCTTTTGTCCCTGCCGGTTTTTGCTCTACCGGTCTGGGTTCGGGTTTCTTCTTCACCACCAGCTCGGCCAGTCTTTCAGGAATGATTTCTTCCTTCTGTTTTTCCACCGGTGCCTTTAACAGCGTGACACCGATGCCTAGCAGCAAGCCGAAAAATAAAACGACAAGCCGGATCTTTCTGTAACGTTGTGTGTCTTCGCGCTGCTCCGCCCACGGCATAATCAACGGCCTGAACGGCAGCACCTCGGCTTCACGCACAACTACAAATTCGTTCCTTGTTCTTTCGACTTCCTCTTGCAGCTCTGCAAGCTCATCATTGAGCATGCGCAAAGCAATCCATCCCTTCTCGATGTCCGCCTGCACGCCGCTGCGTTGTGTCTCGATCGCAGCGATCTTTTGTTCAAATTCTGCTACGCCGCCCCGTACCCGCTGTAACTGTTTTTCAGGAGAATAACCTGTGCTTTCCCTGCCCCAGAAAAGATCAGATGCGCCCATCTCGTCAAGTTTTTCGAGAGAGGCGCAGATCGTGCCCAGCAGTTGGTATTGGAGGCGCTGATTGGAATAGGTATTGAGCTCATTATCCAGAGCGCGCAACTTTTCCTCATGCCCCTCCAGACTATGGGAGGCATCGACTATTTGGCGTTTTAGCGAAGCTTCACTTTGAAGCGCGTTTGATATGGCCACTGGATCTGTATTATTTCTGATTGACTGCAAAAGAAATCTTGCCGTAGCCAGCATTGCTGCTGGATAACATCACTTTTTTCAAAACCTTGAAAGGCATGGCACGGTCAGCCACAATCGTGACCTCCGTATTGACACCAATTTGATCCTTTCGCTTTCCCGCCTCCTCCTTGATCTGCAGGATGCGTTGGCGAATTGCATCGATTTCAGCATCCGGGCTTGCGTTGACCTCGGCAATCGATACGACAGGTTCGCCCTGAATCAGGACATCTTTTTGAGTAAGCGAAATAACGATGGATTGCCTCGGTATGGTATCAACTGCCGAGTCCGGCAAAACAACCCAGGGAGGGGGCTCCAGCTTAACGCCGTCACCCTGATTAACCAGAAGGTAGAGAACCAGAACCGTAAAGATATCCATCAGTGAAGTGAGCATCATCCCCGTGGACTCGCCCCTGCGCTTTCCGCGGGCCATGAGCTTTTGGCGTCTGGTCTGTTTCATGGCGCATCACCCACTGTTACATTGGGAAACAAAGTGATCGTTCTTTTCTTGTCATTTGCTGTGACAAAACTCACGAACTTGACGCCATCCATCACGCTGATCATGGTTGCGTAATCAATATCCGGTTCAACCAGCAGGATCACATCTTTCTTATCCATATTGTTGTCTTTCAAAAGCTTCAGCCTTTGGGATAATTCCTTGATGTTATATTCCTGGCCGATTTTCGGGATCGTATCGGTCACGATCTTTCCGTCGCCAATTTCAAGCGCATCTTTTCGAATGACAACCTCGATGGTCACAGGCGGTTTGTTGACCGTCGGTGCAGCTCCGCCTCCTTGTGGGGGCATATTCAATTCCTGGATGGTGACTTTTGAAAAAACTGCAGACAAAAGCAGGAACGCAACCAGCACAATCAGGATGTTGAGCAGGGTTGTAAGCTCCAAATCCTTGGCTTCATGACGTCGTCTTTTCAGCATGACTAGGCCTGTTGATTCCGATTTTTCGCGTTGAATGCGGAGATGGTATTCACGGTCTTCAATGAGACCATGCCAAGTCCGTCAATAATGGTGCCGGCCTTCAGGTTCAAATACAAGTTTGCTGCAAGCATTGGCATCGCAACGAGCAAACCGAAAGCGGTACAGCTCATCGCTTCCGCTATGCTGGCCGACAGCAGGGCCGATTTCTCCGACGGTGCCGCACTGGCAACTGCATCAAAGGCCGATATCAGACCCATGATCGTACCCAACAGACCCAACAATGTAGCGAGGTTGGCAAACAGAGCCGTATAGGGAGTGCGTTTTTCCAGTTGGGGCACAATCGACAACATGACCTCATCCATCGGGATTTCAATGTCCTCACGACGACGCACCGTACCTTCGCGTTGAAGTCCGACATTGACCAGCTGGCTGACATATGACTTGTCGTTGTATGTTAGCTCCCGTGCTTTTTCAAATTCACCCTGGTGGAGCATGGGTTGTAATTGATCCCACATCCTGCGGTTGGCTGACTCGGCACGCTGAAGCTTGATAAAGCGCTCTATGGTGATACCCAGACCGAGGGCGCCAACAAGCAAAATGGGAACTACCCAAAGCCCGCCGGCGACCATGAATTTTGTTGCGGCCTCAATGAAATGCATTATTTTTCTCCTTCATTCAATATATAAAAATTGTGCTTATTTTGAATTACTGAATTGATAGAAATCCAGTTCGCGCATAAATACAGCCCGATCAACCGGAGTCAGCCCATCATTCAGCAAATTGGACTGAAGCTTGGTCTCCTTGCCGATTTCCGAGCTCTTCCAGGGCACAATAACAAGCGATGTAGGCGTTTCATTGTTTCCCACAATCGACATACCGGAAATTACCTTGGCTTCACCAACTTCCTTTTTTCCATTGCCTGCAGCCAAGGCAATAGTGCCTGTCAAAAAGAATAGAAGGAACACATGGAAAATTAATTTTTGCATATTCACTCCTGTTTCCCCGACCGTTTTTTCAGATCGGCAATCCAGATCTTGACTGCCTTGTCGTCCTGCACCTGGCTACTATAGAACTCATAATGCTTCAATGCGCACCCATAGTCTTTCATATAGAGATCGCAGAGTATGCCCAGATTCTTGTGGACCATTCTATAGTTTGGGTATTTATCCAGTATCTTTTCATAAAGCTGGCGTGCCTGAACAAACCTGCCCGTCTTGCGATACAACAAAGCCAATTCATTATTCGCAACGGGATTATCGGGCTCTGCAGTCAGGGCTTGTAGCAGACTTTCTTCCGCCTGCTTCATTTTTCCGGTTTTCTTATAGGCGAAAGCCAAATCAAGATTTGGCACGGCAGCATTGGGAACCGCATTGACTACTTTGGTTAACAGCTCAATGCCGGCGTCATACTCTTCTGCCTTGATATGCGACATTGCTGCATCAAAATCAGCACGCACCTCTGGAGTAATGACCGCAACAACAGCAACAACGGGTTTATTAAGCGCCGACTCCTCTTTCCTGGGCGCTTCTGCCGCACACGCATATAACAAACCTGCCGTAAGCAATATCAGGCTTGTGGTGCCGTGCGCCTTCAAGACTGACGAACTCAATGGGTGGCAATATTTCATGATCAGTTTGTCCCGGCTTTCATTTCGCTTGCACGGAAGGCTTGCCCTTTTTGGGCTTTGCAACCTTCTTTCGTGATGCAGGTTTGGCTGCAACAACCGGCTTGACTTCTGCCGGAACGGGCGCAGCCACCGGCGATTCCACAACAGCCGGCTCTGGTTCGGCAGCTTGTTGAACCGGAGCCAACACAGGTGCAGGTTCTTCCTTTAACAGTATTGGAGCCGGATTTGTCAGATCTGCATAATTGGCTTTTTCTATCTTTGCGACGTAACCGCTGCTCTCTTCAAATTTTGCATAGCGTGCCGGCACGAGTTTTGCGAGTGTTTCAATGCTCTTGTCTATCCATGGGCTGAAAATGCCCAGCGACAGCAGTTCAAGATTCTTTTCATGGACCTGTATCGCCTTTTCTTCAAAAGGAAAGGCCTGATCCTCCAACGCCAGCTCGTATTGCTCCTTTTCCAGCGCAGTCAAATCATCCGGGCGCTCTGATTCAAGCAATGCCCGGTTGAAGTTGTAATACATTTCGGCAAGATAGTAGGTTACTGCCGACGTGACATCCCCGACCTCATAACCCAGCAACTTATCAAAGCCTTCCTTGGCGGACTTCATTGCCAGCTTTTTCTTTTGCAGATTTTTGTCAAACGGCTTGACCAGCTTGATCTGCACAAACTGATCAAATAAAGGCTCCGTCAAGGCAAGCGATGCTGTCGCGCCCAGGTAGCGTGTTCTATCCGTACGCTCCGAACCGGCGTGCGAATCGGCCGCAACGATCAGCTTGAGCTGTTCAGTATAGGCATTTGGTTCATTGCGCGACTTCAATATATTGGCAATCTTGTTGCGCGTTTCCAGCGCCGGCTCCAATGGTTTGGGGAAGTAACTCACATAACGCTGATATACCTGCATTGCTTTATCGGTTTGTTTGGCATCAACGTACAAATCGGCTGCAAATTGCAGGGCTTCGCGCCGAACTGCAACATCCTGCGTTTCTGTTTCAATACGTTCAAATTCGGCCGCAGCCATTGCAGGCTTGCCAGCTGCCTTATAGACATAGGCGATCTTCTTCGTTACTTCAGGCTGCAGCTTATGCCCCGCATAGTCAGTGCGGAATGATGTCAACACTTCTGCCGCCCTGTCCCAGTCCTTCAGCTGAATAAGGGCCGTTGCGCCATCGTAATCTGACGTTGCGCGTATCTTGCAGGTGGGCGCCGCTTTCGCCACCCTGAGAAAATGCGCGGCTGCCATCTTGAAATCGGACGCTTTGTTTGCCTGCTCACCCTGTTTGTATATGGATGCAGCATAGTTCTCCACCACGTCCGGGCGCGTCTTGTCATCCTCCGGCATTAATTGCAGAACGTTTTTGTAACCTTCTTCGGCATCCTTGAAATTCACCAGTTCAAATGATGAATGAGCAACGATCAGCCACGCGCCGCGCAAAATATTGCGGTCCGCGCCGGGGAAGTTATTCAATAACTTGTGCCCTGTCTGCAGCGCAAATGTGTAATCCTTCATCGCATAGATGTCATCGATTGCTGCGCCCATGACGAGCGCGGCTTTCTCATGCTTTGGAAAGCTTTCTGCAAATTTCAGGGAGCTGCGAATCACGTCGCGTTTAATCCGATTTTTCTCATCCGGGCCGGCAATTGCCAGGTTCTCCCGATGCGCAAAGACTGCGGCATAGCCGGCGGCTGAGGACTTCTCGTGCGCCGGGTAATCGTAGGCAGTATGCTCGTAGGCTGCCGCCGCGTCACCGAAGACCTTGTTCTCCAGCATCAGGTCGGCCATCTGATAGTTGATCGCGGGCGATTCGGGCTCGCTGGGAAATGAAGTGAGGTAATTGCGATACCAGAGCAACGCCTCGCGGTAATTGTCGCGTTTTTCGTCCGCACTCGCGGATTTCTGGTAACCGGCATGGTAGAAGTTCGCCAGATCCCTGAGGTTTTCCTTCAGGAAACCGACCACGTCGGGGCGCTTCTTGACGTCGAAGTAGCGCCAGTACTCGGCATTCAGCGCATAGGTCCTGGCGAACTCTTTCTTCTGCTCCACCACCAGCTTGCCGAAATCGCCCTTTTTGTAGATCTCGATCATGCGCATGTGGAATTGGGGCGAAACCTCGTGGAAAGGGTAGAGGTCAACGAAGGTTTTGTAGGTAGCCGCCGCGTCGCTGTAACGGCGCTTTTCCAGATAAAAATCGGCCAGACGACTGTAGACCTTCTCTTCGTAAGTACGTTTGCCGTGGTGGCCGAAGAACTCGACCACCGAACTGGCCCCGCCCAGGTTGGAGAAGCTGAGACTGATGACGCGGAAGGTATCGTCGATGCGATTGTTATCAGTCTGGTCGTGCTGCTGAGCAAAATCGTAACCGATGGAGACTTTGTAATCGAGCAGGTCGACGAATTTCTCCACGCAATCGTCATAGAGCTCCTGCTTGTAAAGCGACCAGCCCAGTTTGTAAAGCGCCAATTCGTAAAAGGATGATCCCTTGCCCATAGTGACAACGGACTTGTAGGCGTCCTCGGCATCCAGATATTTTTTGCGGGTGAAATAGTATTCGGCGCGGCGGAACTGCACCTCATCCATGTAGTGCGAGTTGGGGTAGAGTTTGACGAAGCGGTTCATCACGTCCATTGCATTTTCCACCTCACCCAGTTCCTGATAGGCGCGGGACAACTGGTAATACACCTGATCGTTATGTTCGTACAGCGGATACTTGGCCAGCAGTTTTTTGTACAACTCCACCGCTTCGCGCGCATTGGCGTTTTCCAGGTCGGCGGCGGCCTCTACGGTCGGTGCAGCAAGCGAGCCCTTCTTTTTCGGAGGCAGCTTCTCGCCTTTGGCGACTCGCTTCTCGAAATTCTTTTCCGATTCCTTGCCGTCTTTGCCATCCTTGCCGACGGCGGCAATGAGTCCTGTCGCTGCAACACGCTTGCCTGCATCGCCCCCATCAGGCGGCGTGCCGGTTTGCGGTTTGTCCAACGTCAGTTTCGCCACAGCCGCTGCAGGTGCGGTGGTCGGGGACGTTTTTGCTCCTTCCTGTACGTAGCCATACTCCTGCTCGAGCTTGAGGTCGGCGAGACGGCGCAACGCTTCCGGCGTCATCGCCGCTTCCGGTGTCTGCTCGAGAAAGTGGCGATAATTCTGCATCGCCTTCTCCAGGCCGTCCTCTATGGTTTCATCCTTGAGTTCCGGTTCAACGTTATGCAGATCGGCCAGCGTACCGCGGCTGCCGCCCGCTGCGCAGGAGGCAAGGAAGAAGGGCAAACACAGGGCAAAGAGAATACGCGTCATTGTGTTCCCGGCGTTTTGGCTGGCACTGGTTGCACCGCCGGTTGTTTTGTCGTCGGCACTTTCGCGGCCGAATTCTTCTGTTCTGCATCTAACCGCGTCGTTTCTTCCTGTGACTTGGCCTTGGAAGCGCGGTCGTAGTTTTCCGCCATCGCAAAGCGTGCCTGCACCTGATATTGCTCCAGCTTTTGTCTGCGCCGCACCAGTTCGTTGACCGCCATCACCTCCAGCATATGGCCCTGCCGCGCCATCAGCGTGTTCACCGTACCGAGAGCATTATCGGTCTTGACGCCAAGGCGGTGTATCTGCTCGTCGTAGCCCTGGTAACTCTGGGTGGCCGCCTGGCGGGTACGGACGAAGGAGGCGTAAGTCGCCTGCAAGGTGGCGATGTCCTTGTCGAGTGTCGCAAGGTGCTCGAAGGCTTCGGTCAGACGCGCCTGGTAGTTGGTTGTGATGTTCCACCGGAGGATGCCCTTGAGTCGCTCGATGCGGTGGAGCGTGTCTGCATCGGCGCGTTTTCCCTTGAGATCATTTTCCAGCGCGGCGATCTGTTCCTTGGCCATCCGCTCCTGCGCGGTCGCCAGAAATTCAGGTTGCGGTGCCACCAGCATCTTTTTCAGTTTCTTATCCAGCCGTTCGCGCTGCTCCATGCGCAGGCGCAACACCGAGTCGAGCTTGCGGAACTGGGTATCGATGGAGGGCAGCAGCGGTTCGTAGTAACGGCGGCGCAGTTCGATGATGTCGTTGTAGGCGGCGTAGTCGGTGCCCCACGAGGCAAGTCGCTGGTGCAGTTCTTCCAGATCGAGATAGTTTTGCAGCATCGCCTGGAAATCGTTGGAGGCCATCAATTCCATCAGGTAGAAAGTCTCCGGGGTCTGCGGCAATTCGCGCAGACGGATCACCCACTCCTTGTCCTCGCGGCCTTCCTTGCGCACCAGTGCCTGCAGGAAACGGCCCTGGTTGATACTGTCGATGGAGGCGTTCAGCCTGTCGAGTTCGCTGCCGATCTTCTCCAGCGCGCTGCCGTAGAGCACCGCCGATTTGCCGTAGAGGCCAAGTTGCGCATAGACATGCGGCACACCGAGCAATGCTTCCTGCACCGAGGGGTCGGTAACGTTGCGCTTGAACAGCAGGTTCCACGGCACCAGCGCATGCTTGAAATCCTTGCGATTGACGTCGGCCCATCCCGCGCCAAGCAGGGCGCGATTGGAAAAGGGGCCTTCGAGACGCACGCGTTCCAGATACTTGCCGGCCAGTAGCGCGTCGCCATTCTCCAGCAGGCGGCTGCCGAGTACCAGGTTGGCCTTGTCGCGGATCGCCTCCGTCCCCGGTTCGTTGCCGGCAACCTCTCCGGCCCGACTCATTGCCTCTGCACCTTTCACATCCTGCCCTTGGGAGAACAGAGAAACGCCGCGGTTGTAAGCGGCAAAACCCTGGTATCCGCTTTTCCCCTCCAGCTCGGCGAAAATCTGTTCGGCGTCACTGAAACGGCCGTTGGCAAGGTAAATCTGCCCCTTGGTAAAGGCGATCTCATTTTCCATTCCCGAAGGCAGTTTGCCTTTGATGCGCTCGATAGCGTGCAGCGCGTTGACGTAATCCTGGGTCTCGAGAAGTAGTCGCGACAAGCGGTAGATCGCTTCATTGCGAACCGGTGCGGGGACGTTGCCCTCGATCACCGCGCTGATCGCCCTGCCCGCGCGCTGGTGCATGCGGT
>CAYOJU010000044.1:0-17275 GCA_964404355.1 uncultured Sideroxydans sp.
GACGGACTGTTAATCCGCAGGTCCCTGGTTCGAGTCCAGGTCGGGGAGCCAAAAAATAAGGGCTGGCGCATCAAGCGGCAGCCCTTTTCTCATCAAGAGGCGCCCATTTACTGAATTGGCTGATCGATCGTGATCTTGATGCCCTTGCTTCCCAATGCGAGCGGCTTGCTCATGCCCTGCATATCGCCAGATTGCGGCATGGCAGCTCCAGACTTGGAAATGCGCGCCACGACGACTACCTGGTCGAAGTTGGACATCTTCATCGATGGGTCCATCGCCATGCTGTCATTCAGGTCAAAGCTCAACGGCAAGTCCTTCACCTGTTTGCGCAGGATGGCCAGCGGCATCTTGGGACCTTGTGCTGCACGCGCCAGCACGAACAGGGTGTCGTTAGGATCGGCCTTGCTCTTGAGCGCAGCGCTCAGTGTCACCGTTCCCGTGATGCGTTCCTTACCTGATACCTGGGTTGTACTGGCGGCGGTGGGTTCATTGATCTGATCCAGTGCGGGAGCGACCTTGCCGCCCTTGGTATGAGCCATCATCTGGCGCGCCTGGTTGATGGCCTCCCCAATCATTTTTGTGTTTTGCGTATCTTCGGCAGGCAACAGCTTGAGCAGCTTTTCCCAATATCGCACGGCTGAGGAATAGTCGCCGCGCTCCATCGCTGCCGAGCCGGACAGCGCCAGTGCTTTCTCATTGTTGGGATTAAGCTCCAGCGCGCGCTCCAGCAATTTGGCCGGGGCACCTTGCAAACTGCTATGCGTCATTCCCAAAGCGTCGGCGTAGTCCGCCCACAGGATGGGTTCGTCCGGAATGATCTTGACCAGACTTTCATATATTCGGGAACCATCCGCATAACGCCCCAGATCGACATACGAGCGAGCCAGGATCACCAGCGCTTCCGGATCGTTCGGGTTCTTCGCCACTTTCTCTTCCAGTGTCTTGAGATCATCCTGTGTGCGCGCCATGGCAAATGCACCGTGAGGAGACTGGAACGCATCCGGATTGCCGATCTTCAGATACAACCCTACCGAGGCTAAAGGCAACAACACCGCCAATACAATAGCAGTGATCTTGAGAGGATGCGGCTTGTTCGATACCTCACCTCCGGATGTATCGCTAACCTCTTCCAGCAGACGCGCCTGCAGTTCGCGTTTGCCCTGTTCATGCAGCTCCGGTGTCAACAGTCCATTTTTCAGATCGGTATCCATTTCGGCGATCTGATCGCGAAGGATTTCCAGGTTTGCCGCATCCCGCACCACGGCGTTGTTCTTGGAAGTACCGCGCCATAGCGGTATAGCGACAAAGAGGATGGCAATCAGCAGTAGCGCAGCACAGATGATCCAGAATAAAGTCATTTGTTATCTTCTTCGTTGAGTAGTGAGGCAGCACGTTGTTGCGCTTCAGGGGTAAGTTCGGATTCCTGTACCAGCAACTGGCGACGTTTGCGCAATTGGAATACCAGCACACCCACTGCAATCAGCAACAGCGCAAAGGGACCGAACCAGAGCAGCATGGTGTAACTCTTGACCGGCGGTTTGTACAAAACAAAATCGCCATACCGTGCCACGAGATAGTCGATGATCTCCTGGTCGCTCTTGCCCTTTGACATCTGCTCGCGCACTTCGCGGCGCAGATCTTCCGCCAGTTCGGCGTGCGAACTGGCCAATGATTCGTTCTGGCACACCAGGCAACGCAGATTTTCAGCCAAGCCGATCATGCGTTTTTCCAGCACCGGATCGGTAGCCAGGTCTTTTGCCTCGCCGGCATAGGAAAAGGTCGGCAACAGGCACAACAACAGAATCATTAGTTTTTTCATTTTTTCTGCAGCTCCGCAACCAAGGGCAATATCGTCTCGCGCAGGTTCTGAAAGTTGACTGGACCAATTTGTTTGTAACGGATGATGCCTTGCTTGTCGATGACGTAGGTCTCAGGCACGCCATAGACGCCGTAATCGATACCGGTGCGCCCCTCCCTGTCCATCACACTCAAGGTGTATGGATTACCGGCCTGACTTAACTGCATCAGCGCATCTTCCCGCTTGTCTTTATAGTCCAGTCCGTAGATCGGTACGATATTCTGCTGCGCAAGGCCCATCAACACCGGATGTTCCTCCTTGCACGATACACACCAGGACGACCATGCATTGAGCAGCCAGACCTTGCCTTTCATTTCTGCCGGGGAAAATTGTTTGTTTGTTTCCTGCAACTGCGGCAAGTTGAATGCCGGTGCCGGCTTGTCGATCAGCGGCGACGGGACTTCGTGCGGATCGAGATGCAAGCCTTTGTACAAAAAGCCCGCGAGCACCAGAAATATCACTAGAGGCAAAATGAAACGCATCATGCTGTTTTCTCCTTCAATTGCTCAACACCTTTGGCAGCGGCCTGCGCCTTGCGCGCATGAATGCGATAGCGACGGTCGCTGATCGCAAGCACTCCGCCCAACGCCATCATCAAGCAGCCGAGCCATATCCAGTCCACGAATGGTTTGATATAGACACGCACCGCCCATGCTGTGGTGCCGGGAATCGGTTCGCCCAGCGACACATACAAGTCGCGCAGGAACCCCGCCTGTATGGACGCCTCGGTCATCGGCATGCCGGAGGCATTGTAGTTGCGCTTTTCAGGTTGCAGAACCGTGACTATTTTTCCATCTTTTCTGACCGTCACGCGTCCTATCGCGGCCAAATAGTTAGGTCCCCGCTGATCGCTCACGCCATCGAAACGGAACTCGTATCCACCCGCCTCGACCGTATCGCCGACATCCATGCGCACGTCACGCTCGGTCTCATATCCCTTGACCATGGTCACGCCGATGATGAACACCGCGATGCCGAGGTGTGCCATCAGCATGCCGTAGTAACTGCGCGAGGGAGTCTTCAGGCGCTGGAACAATGACTCGGTGCCGGCAATGCGCTTGCGCAGGTCAAGCAGGGAGGTGGTAATTACCCAGGCAGCCAGGAACAGGCCCAGTGCAATAAGCGGCGTCCATGCACCCATGACCAGAGGCAATAGCAGCGCAATAACCATGCTGGCGCCCAACGCCCAGCGCACGCGCTGCCAGATATCCGGCAGACTGGCTTGTTTCCAGCGCGCGACAGGACCGAGCCCCATCATCATGACCAAGGGAACCATCAGGGGCACGAACACCGTCTGGAAGTAAGGTGGGCCAACTGAGAGCTTGCCGAAACCCAGCGCATCCATGAACAAGGGATACAGCGTACCCAGAAACACCGACGCGGAAGCCACCGACAGCAGCACGTTATTGGTAAGCAGCATGGACTCGCGCGAAATGATATCGAACTTGCCGCCCAGCCCGATCTTCGGTGCGCGCCAGGCAAACAGCAGCAGCGAAGAACCGATGACGACCACCAGGAAGGATAGAATGAAAATACCGCGCTTGGGATCGGTCGCAAAAGCATGTACCGAGGACAGCACGCCGGAACGCACAAGGAAGGTACCCAGCAGGCTCAGCGAGAAAGCCGCGATAGCCAGCAACACTGTCCAGCTCTTGAAAGCACCGCGCTTTTCCGTCACAGCCAGCGAGTGCATAAGCGCCGTGCCAACCAGCCAAGGCATGAACGAGGCGTTCTCTACCGGATCCCAGAACCACCAACCGCCCCAGCCCAATTCGTAATAGGCCCAGCCGCTACCCAGCACGATACCGATGGTCATGAACACCCACGCCACGGTCGTCCACGGACGCGACCAGCGCGCCCAGGTGGAATCGAGTTTGCCGCCCAACAGTGCGGAAAGTGCGAATGCGAAAGCCACCGAGAAACCAACATAGCCCATATACAGCATGGGCGGGTGAATCACCAAGCCGGGATCCTGCAACAACGGGTTGAGATCTTGTCCATCCATCGCCGCAGGAATCAGACGATCAAACGGATTGGAAGTCAGCAACATGAACAACAGGAAACCGGCCGAAACCAGCCCCATCACACCGATCACGCGCGCTACCATTTCTTGCGGCAAATGTTTGCTGAACGTTGCCACTGCAACCGTCCACACGGTCAGAATGAGCGTCCACAGCAACAGCGAACCTTCATGCCCGCCCCAGATCGCCGCGATGCGATACTGCACCGGCAATTGCGAATTGGAATGTTCGGCGACGTACAACACGGAAAAATCGTTGCCGATGAATGACTGCAGCAGACAACCGAAAGCGACTGCCACGATGATGAACTGCCCCACCGCCAGGGTGCGCGCGGAACTCATCATTACCGCATCATTGCGCGCCGCCCCCAGTATGGGCATCACCCCCTGGATGAGTGAAAGAAACAAGGCAACAATGAGAGCGAAATTACCGATTTCTGGAATCATGCTAAGGCTTTCAAAAATTATTTGGCTACGGGTTTTTCAACAGCGGCAGTGCCGGGCTGGGTGTCTCCGGCTTTGGCCGCAGCCGCTTTCGCAAGAGCGTCTTTAGCCTCCGGAGGCATATAGTTCTCATCATGCTTGGCAAGCACTTCCTCGGCATGGAATACGTTATCGCCTTCCAACTTGCCTTGTGCAACCACGCCTTTGCCTTCCTTGAACAGATCGGGGAGGATGCCCTTGTAGACTACCGGCATGGTCTTGGTCGTATCGGTGATGTTGAAGTGCACTGTCAATCCATCGGTCTGGCGCTGCAGGCTTCCTTTTTCAACCAATCCGCCAATACGGAAACTGCGGCCCTGCGGCGCTTCCTTGTTGTAGACCTGGGTTGGAGTGAAGTACAGGCTAACGTTGTTCTTCAGCGCGTACAACACCAAACCTACAGCTAATGCCACCAAGGCGATACCCGCCACGATGAACGAAAATCTTTTTTGCCTGGGCGTCATGCCGATTCCCCCATTTCATCGCGCATCAGTCGCAGATTGCGCAAGGTAATCTTTCTGCGGTTGCGCACCAGCGCGATCTCGACAGCAAACACCAGCAGCGCCACGCCGTATGAACCCCAGACGTAGAAGGCATAGCCGTTCATTGCAAAAAATTCGCCCCAATTCATTTCTGCACCTCCAATACGTTACTGGCAAAACCCACAGATAGCAGGATGAAGTGCAATGCGGTCATTCCCGCACCCGTCGCATTCGCGCACCGTGTCATGACCGCACCTCCGATTGTTTCACTTCTGGCAGTCCATTCACCCAGGTCGTATTGGCTTCCCGCTCCAGAATGATGCAGCGCACACGTGCCAGCGTCACCGCGATGGCATACAGCCAGCACGCGATCAATATCGAAAACATGGCCTGCTGCATGGCGATATGCATGCTTGTTCCGCTGTACTTGATGGTCGAGCCCTGATGCAGCGTGTTCCACCATTTGACCGAGAAATAAATAATGGGAACATTCACCGAACCGACGATCGCCAGTAACGCGCTGGCACGGTCTCCGCGGCGAGGATCTTCAATGGAGGCCTGCAATGCGATGAAACCGAGGTAAAGGAACAGCAGGATCAGCTCGGAGGTCAGGCGTGCATCCCATACCCACCAGGCACCCCACATCGGTTTTCCCCACAATGCGCCCGACCACAACGAGATAAACGCGAACAAGGCACCCGTCGGTGCCAAGGCTTGCGCCATCATGGCAGAGAGCCGAGTCTTGAAGATCAGTCCCAAGGCGGCATAGCCGGCCATGATGAGGTAGATGAACATGGACAGGATGGAAGCAGGAACGTGCAGGAAGATGATGCGATAGGCTTCGCTCTGCGTCGCATCCGTCGGCGCAATAAAGAAACCGATGTAGATACCGATGACAAAGAAAATCGCAGCGGGCCACGCGAAAAAGGGGATCAGCTTGCCTGCAAGTCCGTAGAAATTGGTCGGTGCCGAATACTTGAACCAGTTGATTGCCAAATTATCACTCCATCGAAATACGTAACGCCTGCGCCGCAACAAACGGCGTAAACACCAAAGCGAACAACATGAATGCGCCCAAAAACGACAGGTTGGATACTACACTCATGCCGCTGGTAACCGCCTCAACCGCTCCCGCCCCGAAGATAAGCACCGGGATGCATAGGGGTAATACCAGCAATGAAACCAGAACACCACCACCGCGCAAACCCAGCGTCAGCGCCGCACCTACGGCGCCTATCATGCTCAATACCGGGGTTCCGAGCAACAATGCCAGCACCAGTATCCACAAGGCCTGAGGCGGCATATCGAACTGCAGCCCAAGCACTGGCGCGATCAGAGCGAGCGGCAGGCCGGACAACATCCAGTGCGCAACAATCTTGCCGAGCACCAGCACTGACAGCGACTGCGGTGCCAGCATCATCTGTTCCAGCGTCCCATCCGCATGATCTGCGGAGAACATGCGCGGCAACGACAGCATGGAAGCCAGCAACGCGGCGACCCACACCACGCCGGAAGCCATCTTGCGCAGCATGTCCATTTCCGGCCCGACACCGAGCGGAAACAGACTCACCACCATTACAAAGAATATCAGCGTGGTCAGCACGTCAGCGCGGCGGCGCATCGCCAGCAGCAGGTCGCGCCGCACCACCAATCCGAATAACCCTATTAATGACAGCTTATTCATATCAGCGTCAACTGTCTTGTTTCAACACCCGCGACCTGCAACGGCTGGTGGGTAGTAAAAATCGTCATGCCACCGTTCGACAGGTGCTCACCGATTAGTTCCTGCATCAGGCCTACAGCACCCACATCGAGTGCGGTTAATGGTTCATCCAGTATCCACAAATGCGCGGCGCTGGTCAGCAAGCGTGCCAGTGCCACCCGGCGGCGCTGCCCTTGCGACAATACCCGCACGGGCAGATGCTCGCGGCGCTGCAATCCCATACGACGCAGCGCAGCAATAGCCTGCTGCTCGGTGACCTGGTAACCCGCCATTCCCGCGCTCATCTGCAAATTTTCCAGCGCGTTCAACTCGTCTTTGATGGCGTTCAAATGCCCCAGATACAGCAACTCGGCGTGGTAGTCCTCCCCCAGGTCGCCAACCCGCTTGCCGCGCCAGCGTATCTCACCTTCGTCGGGACGAATGAATCCGCACAGTGTGCGCAACAAACTGGTCTTGCCGCTACCGTTCGCCCCCTGCACCTGCATGAGTTGCCCTGGCTGCAACGAGAAGCTTAATCCGGAAAACAACCGATGGTCGCCGCGACTGCACGCGAGATTGCCTACTTCCAGCATGAAGGAAAATCCAAAATGAACAGCGTGGAATTATATACGATTAATCTGGGTGCTTCACTCAAGTACCCGAACTTCAAAAGCAGTATAGATACGCGGTTAATCCTGTCAATTCCGCATTGGCAATGTGAACGGGTAACGGCGAACGCAACCCCTGCCCGCCTTTCGCTGGACCAAAATGGGAGCCGCCATACCGGACTATTTCTTTACCTGTTCCAGCGAATCCACAAATACGATCACATCAAAGCTGCGATTCAGCACATTGCTATGAAAGTTGGACATAGCCACTCCGTTTGAATACTTGACCGTCGCCCCTTTGGTGACAACTGTCTTATACGCGGCAATCCACAGCGGGCCTTTTTCTGTCGTCACTCGCAGGTAGGTGTACATATCCGTGTCGAGCACTTCCAGCACCTTGCCGCTATTCACCAACTGGGTATCGGCGAGAATGGCTTTGGAATGTCCGAGCGGCAGTGAATCGACTATCCTGCTCAGCTTGCCCCCATGCGACAAACCGCTGGCTTCAGCCTCATTTTCGATAACTGTATCAGCACAAGCCACGTCTGCAAGAACGGCGGAAAGAATAATAGCTCCCCGCAAAAGTACTTTCTTCAAAGTAAAACCTCCTTAACGATCCAGCCCATCCTGGCAATAATATGTCTCACTGAATATCACCCCGGCAAATGATCAAAAAAAAATGGGGCCAAGTTTCTGGCCCCAAGGGATTTTCTACTATGAAGCTTTACATCTTGTAATTCAGGAATACACCAAACGTGTTCACGTGATAGTTCATGGAACCGGAATCCAGCAACAACGTACCACTGTCGTATGCCGCCATTGCATTCTTGATCACACCGTCGTAGTGCCAATCGGCGAGTCTCATGCCTTCAAAACGATATGTCGCACGAACTGTTGTTTTCTTGTCGAGCGGCTTGACCAGGTTTACTGCCAGCGTATTCTGAACAGTGGTCATGTCAGGCAAGGCGCTACCGGCAAGCAATGCCATTGCGGTGTTGTTCGCCGGCGTGGCACTGAATGCCGTGGTTCCGAAGTCATAGGCAATGTGCGTATTGCTTCTCGAATAGGTATAGTCAACACCGAGGCGCGCAAAACCCAAATCTTCCTGCCAGCCCAACCCTACTACATGGTTGCGATCTGTTGTGTTCGATGTCCAAATATCGGTAAAGGGACGTGCACCTGTATTTCCCCCGGATGTGTCCGCACAGGTAACTGCTGAAAATACTTGTCCAACAACGGTACAAGCAGTCCCGGCAATACCGGAGTTCATGGTCATGGATTTCTTGCCATTCTGGAAGTTATAGAAGGCAGTAATAATCCGGTCGACTGACGCCTGGAAATTCAGGTCCAACCCCAGAGAATCCTGATTGTCCTTTTTCAAGCCGTAGAACGAATTGGGATAATCAGCCCGCTTAATCTGCATATTTACGCCCAGATCCAGGTCTTCCAGCGCCATCACGTTAATGCGAGTATTCAGTATTTTCTGATTACGGTCAGCCTGGTCGTATTTGCGGAACATGGTCGAGTAACGGCTGAACAAGTTCGCATTGAGGGCTGGATAAATCACCCCACCGATATTCACAACCCCTGGCGTAGTTGTAACCACACCGGATGAATTGAGAAAGCCAGTTGACTCAGCAGCAAGTTGCGACGCAATGTCCATACCGGGCAATCCTGTACCCAAATCCTCAAATGTTCGGTACCTGTATTCACTGCCCCGTTTGGTGTCATTTTCAAAAGAGACGCGCAATGTCGCGTCCAGCAATGCGCGATTGACATAACCGAGTTTAACTTTGTTTTCCCAGGTTTTTTCGCGCTCTCTGAAGTTGCGATGGAAGTCCTCGCGCTCAAGGGCAGCGTTCAAACTGCTGGTCCGGTTCAGATCATAGTCCGCCGTAAAACCATAGTTATACTGCTTGGTTGAGCGGGCCTCGCTGAAAACGGGGACGTTTGAACCGTTGACCAGCGTGGCGGTACCAGCAACGCCCGTGACTGGAATCGTTGCCGAACATCCGGGAACAGCCGGGTACCCGGGCGGCGTATAGCATCCCGTGCCGGAAGGCGCTATCACCAAATCAGCGGCACCTGTTCCGTTGCCGGTGCTGGGACCGCGACCGAACTGACCAGTAAGCGGATTGTAGGCAACATATCCACCCTTGTTGATCGTTTCATAGAAACGGTAACTCCCCTTCACGCTAAGATCTTCAATCGGTTTCAAGGACAAGCCCAAATTGGCCATCTTGCTGTCGATACGCTGGTTGGCCGTTTTCTGACTCAACGCGTCTGTGGTGTTCCAGTTATTCACCAGCAAGGAATTGACGGCATAGCCGGGATTGTTACCCGTCATTGTTACACCCGTCAGACTGCCCCCATTGGCAGTCAACAGATCAGCATTCTGAGCTTCGGAAATGGGGGCCAGCAAGGCGTCGTTCTGACGATTTGTTCCATATGACACTGCTGCAGTGAAACGCCCCTTCCAGAGTTCGGGCAGGCTGCGCGCGAATTCTCCTTTGAGGTTGTAAGCCTCATTGTCGGGAGGCAGGTCAAAAGTTGCATGCTGAATAGCGCCTTGCGGTGCCGCAGAACCCAAAAGGGCATACTGAACATTCAACGTATTGATGTTATTCCGGAAGATGGAGGCCGACGCGCGCAAGTTGGCTTGCGTCAAATCATCCGAATACGACAGACCCACCAGTAAGTCATGTGTCTTGTAATCGATCGGCTCGGCGATTTCCGTGGAAACGTTACCGTCGTTCATCGCGAACGGACGGGCACCCACGCGTTTTTCCAGTGTGTAGCTGGCGTAGCCTTTCAGACTGTCGGTCAGAGTCACGTCACCGCGCACCCCGCCTTTCTTGCGTACCAGACTCAATTCACTGTAAGGTGTTGCAGCCAACTTCGCAGCGATGGCAGCAGCCATATTGGATTGCACCGCGCCAGTTGCACCTGCCCCGGTAGAAGTTGCAATCACACCGGTAGCAGGAACTGCTGTACCTGTAGTTCCGTTGATCGCAGCAAGGATAGCGGTGTTGGCAGCCGTGCTCCCGGCTGCTCCACCAATCGCATTGCTATAAATCACGCCGTTATAATTCCAGCAAGGTGCAGCTACTGTACAGGTTGTGGCTGGCCCGACATAGCCGTTACCTGTAGCACCCAGAACTGTGGTTCCGGACGTTACCATGGTCGGCATGGTCAGCCCGGTAGTCAGATTACCGGTACCTTCTCCGCTATACAGCGACTTCCAAGTGTCGGTAAATACGTGAACAGTCTCGTTATAAAAGGCTTTCACTTTCCAACTGCCATACTTTCCCGTTGTCACGTCGTAGAACTGATCCTTCCGACCCACACCACCGCCGTTGATGGTGAAGTAACCCGCCCCGCCGTATTCGGAGGATAAGCTGAAGTTATTCAGATAAAGGCCGTTCCGCTGGTCCGAATATTCAGTTCGTTTGGCGTAAGGCGTGGAGGCACTTTGATGCACAGCCCCGACGTCAACACTACCCGATAGCTGACCTTTGGCAGCCTCAGGCGTGTCTGCCGCCGGGATGCTGTACAGCTGGCCGGAAGGCGTACGTTTAACGGCAGCCCACTCTGCATCCAAGTTCACCGGAGCAGTCAGATAACCGGGGTTGGCCGCATTGCCGTTGGCCGTATCCACACCGACAGCGGTATCCGCCAAGGCCTGCATTCCGGCCATCTGAGCCAGCGCGGCGCCGATGCAAAGCGTAAGTAACTTTATACGCGGGCTATTGTTCATTGAAAATCTCCTGTCGCGATTTGATTCGACTTTTTCAAATTGTTTTGTATGTGTCATGTTGTCATCTCCCCATCAGATCAACGCTGGAAGCGCGCGCCACCAGGGGCGTTGCTGCCGTGGATCATCGAGTGACAGTTCTGGCATGAACGACCGGTCATGCGCTTGCTGGCAAGAACTGTTGCTCCACTGTTGGCTTGTGTGCCAAGCGTATTAGTCTGTCCTAACGAGGTTGGGTCTCCATTCACAACCGTACCCAGTGTGTTATTACCCCATACCAGGTGACCCATGCTGCCGGTGGTGCTGTGGCATCCGGAACACAGGAACGGACGCGTCTGGACGAGTAACTTGTCGTTATTCGTACCGTGCGGCGTGTGGCAATTCAGGCAGTTCTCGCGCACCGGTGCGTGCTCCCACAGATAGGGGCCGCGCTTTTCGGCATGGCAGGTGTAGCACAAGTCATTGACGTTATCCGCCTTGAGCAAACGCTTGTTCGAAGTGCCATGCGGGTTGTGGCAATCCTCGCAGGACATCTTGCCTTCCGGTACCGGCATGTGCGATTTCTTCTTGAACTCGGCTCGCTGTTGCTGGTGACAGGTCTGACATGTTTCGGTAATGCTTGGCTTCTTCAACAATCCGGCACTCGAGAACTTGGCCATCGGGTTGTGGCAGTCGCTGCAGGCCAGCTTGTTGGTTTGATGGATGGAACCTTGCCAGAAGATGCGCTGACCGCCCTTGTGGCAGTTCAGACATTGGCCGTTCATTTTTTCAATAGACGAACCCCATCCCTTGGAAAAGCCGACGATCAGGTTGTGATCCTTTGTTTTCTTTGCGTGAAGTGAACCGGGACCGTGACATGCTTCACAGACCGTCTTTTCCGTTTCGTTGGCTGGATTCTCACGGAATGTCTTGGCGTGCTGCGTATGTCCGAAGCTGGCGTTTTCCAGTTCGTGACAACTTGCACAGGCCTTCTCGCCAACATAAGTCGCAGTAGCCTGCTCCGTTGTGGAAGCCAGCACTGGCGCTGGCGCTTTTTCAGCAACCGGCGCTGCTGCAGTTACACCTGACACAGTCGGCACCGCCGCTGTCACTTCCGACGCAGCGGTATCAGCTGCAGTTGCTTGCCCCACCACCAGCAACAGTGCGACTAACGCCCCCATCGCCACACTTTTGAAAATGAATCGCTCCCTGATCATCATGCCCCCACCTCAATATTTTGGTTTAATATCCCTCAGCGCAACTTCAAGCATTTCCGAAAAACGGGGGAAATAAAAAATCTCCCTGCAATGCCAAAGACCGCACTTGGATGAATTCTATAGAACACGTTCCGCTTTAAACTGACTTACGCCGACGAATTCTGACAAATACTGACATGTGCGCAGGACGCGCCAGATAAGCTGGAAGAGTCTCTCTCCATACCCGAACCTCAAATCGTTTTTCATATTTCCCGAGCAGAACAAACTTCGCGTTGTATGTTGCAAGCAGGATGCCGCGCACAAACTAACAAGTGATTTCGGAGGGCGCACAGCCCAGGTTGGAGAGTGAATGATCCGGCAGGAACGATGAAAAATGCTGGCGCAAGCAATTACACAGCGCTAATGCATCATTATTACTGCAGCGAGAGAAGGACAGAATTTACCGAAGTATCGGCGTAAGGACAGACGAGTGATTCAAGCAATGGTATCCGCGTGGAGCTCCTGGACTTGGGACTTCTTCAGAAACTTTTATGGTCAGGCAGTCACCGTTCCCGGCTAGTTGGGAGTTTCCGTTCCATTTTCCTTGTGGCAAGCCATGCAGTCCGCCAGACTCTTGACTCGCCCCTTCATCAGCATGCGTATGGAACTCTTGTGCCTGTTTACGAAAAAACTGGTTTCGGTAATGCGCTGGGAATCCGCCGAATGCCCCCAGCTTGATCCACCATTGCGATCAAGGAAAGCGGCGATTTGATCGCGCGAATTCGCGTCCAGGCTGGCATTGACACCGAAATGTTTATCCAGCCCCTGCATCAGAATCTGCCAATCGCCGCTGGAAAGTAGCACAGGCGGAAAAGCCATGTGACAGCTCCCGCACTCGCTTTGCCACAATGGGTCACTCTCCCTCAGCTTCCACACATCTTCGGCGGCAAGCACTCCCGGACTGACAATCATCAAGCCAAGCAAGATCGAGCGCTTCATTGTGGTTATAGCTGCTGGTAATAGTCTGCACATTTTGTATTTACAAAGAAGCGAAGTTGGCTTTCATGCTATTGATCAAACCTTAAATTTTGCTTAAATGACCAGCCAGCTCAAATCCGAAGACAGAAAATTAATGGTGATAAAAGGCAATGACTGATTTTACGAAGACGACGACTGTACTGGCGCCTTAAATACTGCGAAACCTCAACTTTCCACAGTAAGCGGGCGAATGAATTGGTAACCCATGCCACGCATGGCTTGCAGCGGATTCCTGCCATCTTCCAGCGGGGGAAGTTTGCGCCGCAAGCGGCTGATGCTGGCCTCAAGCGCTCGCGGGTCGTAAGCAAGCGGATTCTTGCCCAATGCCCGAACCAGAGTATCGCGATCCGCCTGTTTGTTCTGAGCATTGGCCAGTGCCTGCAGCAACATCAACTCCAGGCCGGAAAGTGGTATCGGAGTTCCATCAGGTGGTACCAGTTCGGAACGTACCAGCAATAGGCGCCAGACTCCTTCACTGGTTACCGGCGGACTCAGGCGCACGCACAGATTATCGATTAGCGCCAGCAATTCGCCGAAATTGACGGGCTTGATCAGATAGTCATCTGCACCGGCGCGTCGGCATTCCACTCGGTCTGTTCCCAGGCTGCGCGCAGTCACCATGACAATGCCGATACCGGTTCCATACTGTTTGCGCAGGCGCAAAGCGATTTCAATCCCCGATTCGCCGGGCAGGTTGTAGTCCAGCAACGCGATTTCCGGAACAAACTTCAGCTGTTGTTCGAGTTCGCTATTACTGCTGACGGCCAGCACTTCATGCCCGGCATATACCAGGTAGGACTGCAATTCTTCCTGCTGTCCAAGATCGTCTTCAACTATGATAATGCGTGCCATATGTCAGCTTTGTAACCTGGGATCAGAAAACGATGTTCACTGTACACAATCGCCGCGCCGCCGCGCAAGTGCTTTCTTTCACCGGGCAATATTTGTCCGGATTGAACCTGCAAGGGCGTTTCTTGCTGATCATAGGCGCATCCTCACTGCTCCTTACCCTGCTGCTCTGGGCAATATTCAACAATTTTACCGAGCAATTACTTGAGCGCATTGGCGCGCGTTTCGCGGTTGAGCAATCGCTTTACGACAAAGCACGCACACTGCAACCGTTGACACGCGCGATGACCTCTGCCAAGCAATCGGCCGACAGCCCGCAAATCCGGAAATGGATCACCAACGAGCATGATCCGGTTCTCTACGAGCAAAGCATGAAAGAGTTGCACACTCGCTTTGACAGCACCAATTTTTTCGTGGCCATCGTAAAGTCGGGCAACTTCTACTATTACGATAGCGCAAAGAAGCAAAATGGGCACCCATTGCGCAACACCCTCACTGCCGCAAATCCGGACGATGCCTGGATACTCAACTTTTTCAAGAGCGGCGATGATCGTACCGTCAAGGTCATTTCCTACAAGAAACTGGGCATGCTCAGACTGATGACCATGGTGTCGATACGGGAGGGCAACAAGGTTGTAGGCGTGCTTGGAACGGGAATCAATCTGTACGACTTCACCCGTAACGCTTCCAGCATTCACCTGCCCGGCGTGACCAACATGTTTATCGATCACAATACCGACATCCAGGTCTACAACGATATCAATCATTTCGACTTCCCGGCCGTCCCGTCTCTGTCCGAACCCGAGCATTTGCACGTTCAGATATTGGGCTCAACAACAGGCAACCAGTGGCTGAATCAAAGCGTTAAAAAGTTTGATAGCGGCGATCATGGTGTTGAAACAGAGTTTGTGCACATCAATGGAAAGCGTTATCTGGCGGGCCTGAATATCATCCCTGAACTGGGCTGGTACGACCTGACCCTGCTCGATTTATCGGTTCTGTTGCCGCAAGTCGATTTCACAAAAATGGTGTTGGTAATTTTTGCCGGCACGCTGGGACTACTGGCCATTCTGGCATTCTCCCTGCACAGAATGGTGCTCAAGCCGGTATCAACGCTGACCGACGCGGTATCCCGCATCCGCCGTGGCGATTTCAGTTCGGAGGAACCCCAGGAAGAAAGCAGCGGCGAGGTCCGCGAGTTGATATCGCAGTTTCACCATATGGCAAGCACCATATACAGCACCCAGCAATGGCTGGAGGACGAAATCGAAAAACGCACCCGCCAGCTCAGCGATGCGCGGAAAATACTGGAAATCTCGCTTCACCATGAAAGAGATGCTCGCGAAACGCAGGCTAACCTCATGGCCCTGATGGCGCATGAGATGCGCAGCCCAGTTGCAGTCATCAGCAATACCGCGCAGATGTTGAACATGTTGGTAAAGTCAGACCGTCCGGATCTGCTGCCGCGCATTGAAAAAATCATGCGCTCGGTCTCCCAGTTGGCGACATTAATGGACAGCTTCCTTACCGAAAAATGGCTGGATATGGACAAGCAGGGTCTGAATCGGGTGACCGGTGACCTCAACCGTTTCTGTGCGGAAACAGTGGAAAACTTTGTCGGGAACTACGCGCGCGCTGTCCGTTTTGAACCCTGGACAGGCGATGCCAGGTTTTGTGCAGACTGGCAACTGATACAAATTGCCATTTTCAACCTGCTGGACAACGCACGCAAATATTCGTCCAACGATGGCGAAATTCGCCTGAAAATTGTTTCCAGTAAAGTGGATATGCTGTGCATTGAGGTAAGCGACCAGGGTATGGGTATCCCCTCCGACCTGCTGCCACATGTTTTCGAGAAGTTTGCACGTGGTCGGCATGAGGCTGACATTCAGGGAAGCGGCCTCGGCCTCTATCTGGTGAACTGGATCGCCAGGTTCCATGGAGGTGATACCGAGGTCTCATCAGTTGAAGGCCTGGGCAGTACTTTCCGGATGTGCCTGCCGAAGTGCTAGCAGGATGCCAAATCAATCCCGGGATTGGCAGCGACTGTCGTCCTGCAAGGGGATGCTCAATCGGGCTTGAGAAACCAGGATTTGCTCTGCAGAAAAGCGAGAAGACCCCATTCGACGTCAGTTTAACAACGCCGAATGGGGTCTTCGTCAACTGCCAAGCTAGTCAGAAAACAGAATGGGCCAGCCGGAAAACATCCCCTAACCCCTAACTGATCCATTCCATCCGGATTGCTTTATTTGGCTTGGCGACGGTCAGGCAACCTGGCCAGATAGTCTGCCAATGCTTCCATCTCAGCAGGGGAAAGATCACGCAGCGCCACAACCATGTCAGGGTGCGAGTTGCCACGCGCCATCGTCCTGATCATTTCCATTTCACGCAACAGGTAGCTGTAGTGCTGTGCTGCCAGTGCGGGATACAGTTTATCGCCATTGCCCTCGCCGCGACTACCGTGACACTTGATGCAGCCCTTCTGGGTGTAAAGCGTCTCACCTACACGCACCTGATCACCAGGCCCTTTGCCGTTTTCCTTGATGGTGGTGAGAGTGGAAAGGTACGCTGCGATATCGGCGATTTCATCGACGGAAACTGCATCAGTCGAAATGAAGGGCTCCATCTTCGGATTGAGGCGCAAACCGGCGCGGATATCGGTTAACTGTTTGACGATCACCGAAGCGTGCTGCCCGGTCAGTCTCGGATAGGTACCGTCCACGCGACCGAAAGCATCCTGTTTGTGACAACCGCGGCAGCCACGGAACGCTTCCTGACCCCGCGCAGCATCAGCAGTTTTGCGCAGTACCTCAGCCCGCTCGGGCGTCAGCTTGTTCCAGACGTACCCCTTGGTCCCGATTGTGACCGGCGCGGCAGCGTCGGCAGCAACAACCTGATACGTCGGCAACAATGCTAGTGCGAAAATCAACAAAGCTCTCATTGGTCATTCCCCCTTTATACTGGTGATATATTCGGCTGCTGCTTTCATTTCCTGATCGGTCATGCGCGATGCAATGGCGCGCATCACTTTCTTGGCATCATTGTTGCGCACGATATTCTTGAAATTGTTCAACTGGGTCAGGATGTAAACCGTATGCTGACCAGCCAGACGCGGGAACAGATCCGTGCCCTCCCCCTTCTCACCATGACAGCCGGCACATGCAGGCACCGCGCTATTAACGATACCATCGTCGTAGATCTGCTGCCCTAAAGATGCGAGCCTGGCATCAGTGACAACTCCGACTGTCCCTGTTGTGCGTTTTTGCTTGCTGAAATAGGCAGCCAGCTTTGGAACATCTGCGTCCG
>CAYOJU010000044.1:17375-21221 GCA_964404355.1 uncultured Sideroxydans sp.
GTTGTGCGTTTTTGCTTGCTGAAATAGGCAGCCAGCTTTGGAACATCTGCGTCCGGAATCTGTGCTGCCATCGGGCCCATGATCTCACTAACCCGCTTGTATTTCTTGAAATCAGTGATTTGCTTGGTAATGTATGCCGAATCAAGTCCTGCAAGTTTTGGAAACTCAGGAGCTGTGCTGTTGCCATCTTCATTATGGCAACCTGTACACAACGTATTGGGCACTTCCTCCGCCTTTACTGCCAGCGGCACCGACAATGTTGCCACAAGCGCCAGCAGCGGAAGCAAGCGGGACATTATCTGGTGGTCTGGACGGCGGTGTTGCATGCTTTCCGCCACTGTGCGTCCGTATTGGGTCATTCATTCCTCCCTTTTTTTATATTCAACTGATCACAAGCTTGCACAACTGGTTTTGTTGAGCGTGGATGTGTCCATTAATTAGCAGCGTTTGATTCCTGCCTAAATTGAAATCGTTTTCGCCAATTCCAAGTTCTCCCCATAAGTCCACAACCCGAATCCCAGACTGGTAATACTCATCGAGCAAAAGCAAATGAACCGCTCCCTGATCATCTAGCCGTCTCAAATTCCGGATTATTGACTCACCGCGCAATCTCAAGCATTTTCAAACAACCGGGCTGACAATCAACCCACAGGAAACGCTGAAAATCCGCACTTGGACTAATTCTATTACATGACCTTCGGCCAAATACTGACTTACGCCGACGAATTCTGACAAATACTGACATGCCAATTACACTCAAACGGAGACGGATGCTGCCGGATATTGCAGAGATTTTGCGCGCCGAATACGCTGACATTGTTTGACCCAACCTGGCAACCTGGCAACCTGGCAACCTGGCAACCTGGCAACCTGGCAACCTGGCAACCTGGCACGCCAACAGCATCAGGCAAAAGCATTTGCAGTTATAATAAAAACTTACGTGATAGACACCATTTACAAAGGAACGGCATGGGATTTTTGGCTAATAAGCGCATTCTTGTTACCGGCTTGCTCAGCAATCGCTCGATAGCCTACGGCGTGGCACAAGCCATGCACCGCCAGGGAGCTGAACTTGCCTTTACTTACCAGGGCGACCGTGTAAAAGATCGCGTAACGGAAATGGCAAAGGAATTCGGCAGCAATCTGGTATTTCCTTGCGACGTGTCCTCCGATGCTGAAATTCAGCAACTCTTCGTTGAACTGACAAAACGCTGGAACAAATTCGACGGTTTTGTCCACGCCATCGCCTTTGCACCGCGCGAAGCGCTGGATGGAGAATTTCTGGACGGTTTCAGCCGCGAAGCCTTTCGTATCGCTCACGATATCAGCGCCTACAGTTTCCCCGCCCTGGCCAAGGCAGCATTGCCCTATCTGAACGACAAGTCCGCACTTCTGACCATGACCTACCTCGGTGCAATCCGTACCATGCCGCACTACAACGTAATGGGAATGGCCAAAGCCAGCCTCGAAGCCAGTGTGCGTTATCTGGCCATGGAACTGGGACGCAAAGGGATACGCGCCAACGGCATCTCGGCCGGACCAATCAAGACTCTGGCAGCTGCGGGCATCGGCGATTTTTCAAAATTGCTTGCCTATAATGCAAAGCACGCTCCGCTCAAGCGGAACATCACTATCGAGGAAGTCGGCAATGTCGCCGCATTTCTGTGCAGCGATCTGGCTAGCGGCGTCACCGGCGAGATCACTTATGTCGATGGCGGTTTCAACACGACTTCGCTTGGGTCCACCGAAGCCTGATTATTCATTCCTGAACAATAAAAACGCCGCTCATTGAGCGGCGTTCTTGTTGGTGTGCAAACTATGTCGATTATTTTTTCTCTTCTGCTGCAAATTCTTTCATTGTGATATCGGCACGTTTTCTCAGATCAGCCAGATAAGCAGTCAACAACTCCTCTCCGGTTATCTGCTGTATCTGTTGTTCGTAGCGAACACGCTTGTTCTCATCGCTTTGTATAGCAGATTCCTTAACTGCATCAATACGTGCAAGCAAATAGCCGCTCTGCCCGCTCACCCCCACATACACAGGCAACTTGCTGGTGTCGGCACGAAATACCGCTTGTGCCAGCTCTGGTTCAACACCGGAACGCTGATTGCGCGTGATAGTTTGTGCTGCTTTCCAGTTCACGCCGGCTTTCTCGCCGCGCTGCAATTGTTCCAGAAGTTTCTTGCCTTGCTGCAACGCCAGATCAGCCGCTTGCTGCAGTTCCAGCTTCTGCCGGATTCCGGCAGAAACTTCAGACAGGGGCCGCACACTCGCCGGTTTGAATTCCGTCACGCGCGCTGCCAATAACGTATTCGGCGCGACTTCAATTGCTGCCGTATTGCGTTTGTTCTTCAGCGTATCTTCAGAAAAGACCGCCTGCAATACTTTCTCTGTCCAAACCCCGGACGGAGCCTGCCCCTTGCTTAGCCACAAGCCATGCTGAACCGGCACTTTTGCCAGTTCCGCCGCCGGTTTCAGGCTGTCGCTTTGTTCATACACGGTGTTGTTGAATTTTTCCGCCAGTTCTGCAAACTTGTCGGCGGCATGCTGCAGCTTGATTCGCTCTGCGATCATGTTTTTTACTTCGCCCAAAGCTTGCATTTTGGCCGGCTTCACTGCAAGCAACTTGATAATGTGATAACCATAATCGCTCAACACCAAACCGCTCACCTCTCCGACCTTGAGACCGAATTCGCTGTCCTCAAATGGTTTAGCCCAGGCACCGCGCCCGGACATATTGAGTTCACCCCCCTTGGCCGCAGACCCGGGATCTTGCGAGTACTGTTTCGCCAGTTCAGCAAATTTTGCAGGAGACTGTTTGATCTGCTGCAACACCTGCTCGGCCTTTGCCTTGGCAGCCTGTTTCTCGGCTGCAGACGCCTGTTTTGCCACCGTGATCAAAATATGCGCTGCCTGACGTTGCTCCTGTGTTCCGAAGTCGGCTTGGCGTTCCTCGTAATACTGCTTGATCTCTTCATCCGTCGCCGTTACTTGCGACAACAAGGAGTCTGCAGAAAGCACCACATACTCGACGCTGGCGCGTTCCGGCATCTGAAATTCGTGCGTGTTCTTGCTGTAATAATCGCTTATGGCGGTATCGGACAGTTTGACCTGCTTAGCCAACGTTGTGGCATCAATACTCGCCACTGCAACAACGCGCTGCTGCTCGTTCAGGCGTATCAGATTTCCCGCCACCGTGTCGGAGGCATATCCGTTTTGCGTATACGCATCGGTCAACTGTTGGGTAAGCAAGCCCTGGCGAATGTCGGATTCATACTCAAAACGGTTCATTCCCTTTGAGCTCAGAACTTCCTCATAACGCTTCTTGTCGAATTTTCCATCGACCTGGAATGCGCCAATGCTGGCAATGATCTGGGCAATCTGTTCGTCAGTCAGGCTCAGCCCGATGTGGCGCGCCTCACCGCCCAATAACTGCTGGGTAACCAATCCTTCCAGTATGGAATGCTTGATCTCCGGCTTGTCAAAAAATGTAGGGTCGAAATTGGCTCCTGCCATTTCGCGGATTCGCTGCTCCTGTTGCTGCAACGCTTTGTCAAATTCATGTTGGCTGATTTTCTCGCCATTCACCGTTGCCAGCGGCGTCCCGCCTCCGGACTTGCGGTAGGAGTCCACACCCCAAAGAGTGAATGGAATAATGATAAGTGCCAGTACGATTTGCACTGGCCGTCTGTTTTTTTCAACGAAATCGAACATAGCAACCTACCCGAAAGAACGGATGCCGCATCTGACATCCCATATGAAAAAAGGCGAACTTTCGTTCGCCTCTGTTTGGCGGAGTGGACGGGACTCGAACCCGCGACCCCCGGCGTGACAGGCCGGTATTC
>CAYOJU010000045.1:0-2465 GCA_964404355.1 uncultured Sideroxydans sp.
GTGATCAGGGCGCTGAAATCGGAGAGGAACGGTTTGAGCGGGCGGTTGCGCAGCTTGAGCATCGCCGCTTCGCACGCCAGTGCAGTGATCGAGGCCAGTGTGATGGATACCAGGATGGCCGGACCGAAATACCACACGTACATCGCGATACCGGGAATCAGCGCGATCAGCACGCGCAGCATGATCTGGCTGACGCTGCTTGGGGCGGTGATGAAAGGAGAGCTCCACATGATTGTCATTTATCCTTGTTGGATTTCGGCGGTTCGTCGTCCGCACCGGCATTCGATGCCATTTCACGGATATGGGCGCGGCGCGCTTCGATCTCGGCGATTTCGGCCTTTTGTTGCGGCGTGAGCATCTCGGTGTTGTTGGGATGCTCTGCAGCGACTTGTGCCTTGGCGCGCACGATTGCGGCGTCGATGCGCATCTGCTGCGTATTGTCCGGCTCGAAAGCGGGATCTGCAGCTTGTTTTGCAGACAGTTCTGCTGCCTGTTTTGCGGCCAGTGCTTGAGCCAAGGTGAAAGCTTCTCTTGCTGCGGTGGCTTCGCGTTCCTTCTGCGCCAGACGCTCGGCTTTTTCCCGCTTCTCGCGTTCGATGCGCTCCGCGCGAAATTCGTGACGCTCGCGTGCGACTTCAGCCGCCTGTGCCTCCTGTTCGCGCTGCCAGATTTCGCTCTTGGCAAAACGGTAATACTGTACCAGCGGGATCTGGCTGGGGCAGACATAAGCGCAAGCGCCGCATTCGATGCAGTCGAACAGGCTGTATTCCTGTGTCTTGCCGAAATCCTTGGCCTTGGCGAACCAGTACAACTCCTGCGGTTGCAACTCGGCCGGGCAGACCTCGGCGCAGCGCGTGCAGCGTATGCAGGGCAGCGCGGGCGGTGGTGGCGGGAACAAAGCATCGGATCCCTCGATGATGCAGTTGGTTGCCTTGGTTACGCCCACTGCGCCGGAAGGCAGGTCCACACCCATCATCGGGCCGCCCATGATGTGCCTGTTCGTATCAGCGCGGTTGCCGGACTGTTTGACCAGTTCGTCTACGGGTGTGCCGAGCAGCACTTCATAATTTTGCGGATGGTCGACGTTGCCGGTAACGGTGACAATGCGCGACAACAGCGGCTCGCCGTATGTAATTGCACGCCACACGCAATAGGCGGTGGCGACATTGAAACACTGCGTGCCCATCTCGGTAGAGCGCACACCGGCGGCGACTTCGATGCCGGTGAGTACGCGAATGAGTTGCTTGGCGCCGCCGCCCGGATACAGCGTGGGCACGGCGATCACTTCCATGTTTTCATGGTTTCCGTCGAGCACTGCCTGCCGCATGGAAGCGATGGCTTCAGGCTTATTGTCCTCTATGCCGATCAGCACTTCTTCGGCATACAGCAGTGTGCGCAATACTTCCGCGCCGCGCAGAATGTCGGAAGCGCGTTCGCGCATCAACAGGTCGTCGCAGGTGATGTAAGGCTCGCACTCCGCTCCGTTAAGCACCAGGGTTTTGATCTTGTGCTTGTTGGAATACGACTTCATGTCGCTGGGGAATACCGCGCCGCCCAGCCCCACAACGCCCGCATGGCGCAGGATATGGCGCAGGTCGGTGTGCGGGGTTTGTTTGTAGTCCACGCCTTTATGTGCAATCCACTCGTCCTTGCCATCGGGGGTGATGGTGATGCACAAGTCCGGCAGGCCGGAATGGTGGGCGACCAGTTGCATGTCGATGGCGCTGACCGTACCGGAGGTGGAGGCGTGCACTGCGCTGGAAAGACGTCCCTCCGGTCTGCCGATGATCTGGCCCTTGAGCACGTGATCACCGACCTGCACATCGGGTACGGCGCGGTTGCCGACATGCTGATGCAAAGGGATGACCAGTCTGGACGGGATCGCGGCCTGCGCGATGGGCGTGCGCGTCGATTCTTCTTTATGGGTGGGCGGGTGAACGCCGCCGTGAAATTTGTACAGCGTTCTCATTTTGCCGCGACCTGTATGAGGGGAATGACCGGGTAGGTCCATTTCCAGTTGCCGATGTGTTCGCCGATGGGTTCCATGGTGATGCAATCCACCGGACAGGGCGCGAGGCATAATTCGCAGCCAGTGCATTCGGAGGCGATGATGGTATGCATCTGCTTGGCCGCGCCGACGATGGCATCGACCGGACAGGCCTGAATGCACAGCGTGCAGCCGATGCAGGTCTGTTCATCGATAAAGGCAACGGCCTTGGCCCGGGGGCCGGCGCCTTCGCCGAACGGTTTGTAATCCACGCCCAGCAACTCGGCCAGTTTGCGTATGCCTTCTTCGCCTCCGGGCGGGCATTTGTTGATGTCGGCCTCGCCCTTTGCGATGGCTTCGGCATAGGGCATGCAGCCGGGGTAGCCGCATTGGCCGCATTGCGTCTGCGGCAGCACGGCATCGATTTTTTCAACGAGCGGATTGCCTTCAACCTTGAACTTGATCGCGGAGAAACCCA
>CAYOJU010000045.1:2565-21118 GCA_964404355.1 uncultured Sideroxydans sp.
ATTTTTTCAACGAGCGGATTGCCTTCAACCTTGAACTTGATCGCGGAGAAACCCAGCACGGCACCAAGCAGCAAAGAGATGCCGATCATTACCAGAAGCGCAGAAATCATCCTGGGAACCTCGGTTGAACAGGTCGAAGTGTGCGATTTTGCGGGTGCAGGGCAAGGCATAACGACGCGGAATGGTTATTCCATTCCAAGGAGTTATAACGCCGCCATGTGCCCGCAAAATTGTGCAATTCGGCCTGTAGCGGCTTCAGCATATTCGTGACCCGTTGAGTAACAAGATGATTTATTTGAATCATAGAATTTTGTGTGGATAAGCGGTCAACTGAGGTTTCCAGGATCACTTCACAAGGCCCGAGAATCCCATGAAAGACAGACTCATCAATCCGGCGGTGACGAAGGCAATCGCCGAGCCTTTGAAAATACCGGGCACATCCGCGGCTTCCATGCGTTCGCGTATACCGGCAAACAGAATCATTACCAGCGTGAAGCCGACCGAGCCGCCAAAACCAAACAGCAGCGACTGCATGAAATCATGCTTGGCCTGCACGTTGAGCAGCGGGATGCCCAGTACGGCGCAGTTGGTGGTGATCAGGGGCAGGTAAATGCCGAGTACCTGATACAACTCGGGGCTGGTTTTCTTGATCGCCATCTCGGTGAATTGCACAATACCGGCGATGACCACGATGAATGACAGCGTGGTGAGGTAGGCGAGATCGGGGCCGAGCAAGTAATGCTCGATCAGGTAACTGGCGCCGGAACCCAGCGTCAGCACAAAGGTCGTGGCTGCGCCCATGCCGATGGCGGCTTCGAGCTTTTTGGACACGCCCATGAAGGGGCACAGCCCCAGTATCTTCACCATTACGATGTTGTTGACCAGCACCGTGCTGACGAGGATGAGTAAGTATTCGGTCATTTGGTAATGAACTCCTGGAAGACCGCGATTATCCGCTGAATCAGGTGCTGCTTCAACCGCCGCAACACAATAATGGATATTAACTTGCCGGTTTGGTTGGGTTGGCAATGAGAAGAACGGGTAAAGTCATGGCTTTTGCATGCAGCCAAACATGCTGTTGGAACATGACTCCGGCGCAGGGTTCAATAAATTGAATTGCAGACAGCTTGAAAAAACTCGCCGCACCTTTTGAGTGCGGGCAGTTAAATCTCGATGCGCGTTCCCATTTCGATGACGCGGTTGGCCGGGATATTGAAAAACTCCGCCGCATTGATGGCATTCTTGGATAAGGCCATGAACAGGCGCTTGCGCCAGTTCATCATGCCTGGATTGGGGCCGGTAACGATGACCGCGTGCGAGATGAAGAACGACGTAGTCATCATATCGAAAATCAATCCCTGCTTTGCGCACAATTCCAGTGCGGCCGGAACATCGGGCGATTCCATGTAGCCGTAATAAACCCTCAGCCGGTAAAAGCCCTTGCCCATATTGTCTATCAGCAAGCGGTTGCCCTTGGTAACGTAGGGCTTATCCTCAACAATCACGGTGAGCAGGATATTGCGCTCATGCAGTACCTGATTATGTTTGAGGTTATGCAGCAGCGCGGAAGGCGCGCCCTCGCCGAGGCTGGTCAGGAAAACGGCAGTACCTTGCGCCCGGTTTACACCGTCAGCGCTGTCCAGCACGATATTCATGGGTATAGCCTGATCGGATATCACCTCGAAAAACAATTTTCTTCCGCGCTTCCAGGTGGTGAGAACGGTAAATGAAAGAACCGCGATACCCAGCGGGAACCAGCCCCCCTGAGGTATCTTGATGGCATTGGCGGCGAAGTAGGTCAAGTCGGTAACCAGCAGGATGGTGATTACCGGAATGGCAACGATCAGTGGCCACTGCCAGAACAGCACGATCATGAAGGCGATCAGGATCGTGGTGATCGTCATGGTGCCGGTGACGGCAATGCCATAAGCAGCAGCCAGGTTCGTTGAGCTCTGGAAATTGATGACCAGGAACACGACCGCCAGATACAGCGTCCAGTTTGTGAATGGCACATAGATCTGGCCTTGTGTTTTATCCGAGGTCTGGCGAATTTCCAGGCGTGGAAGAAAACCCATCTGTACCGATTGGCGCGCCACGGAAAAAGCGCCGGAAATGACTGCCTGAGAAGCAATCACCGTTGCTGCAGTAGACAGCAGTACCATCGGTACCAATGCCCATGCCGGGGCGAGCAGATAGAACGGATTTTCGATGGCTTGAGGATTTTTCAGCAACAAGGCGCCTTGGCCAAAATAGTTCAGCAACAACGCAGGCAAAACGAAATAGAACCAAGTCAGCCTGATCGGGTGTTTGCCGAAGTGGCCCATATCGGCATACAAAGCTTCGCCTCCGGTGATGGCAAGCACGATGGAGCCCATTGCCAGGAAGGCAAGCATGGGATCGGCGCTCAAGAAATGGTAGGCATAGACAGGGTTGAGTGCCCACAGGATCTGGGGGTTCTGCGCGATGGCTAGGGTGCCGAGTACGCCCAGGCAGATGAACCAGACGACCATGATAGGCCCGAACGCCATGCCAATCACACTGGTGCCGCGTTTCTGGAAGAAGAACAATCCGGTCAAAACGACGAGCGTAATGGGCAGGATGTAGGTCTTGAATTCATGTGAAACCAGGTCCAGACCCTCGACTGCCGAAAGAACCGAGATTGCCGGCGTGATCATGCCGTCGCCGTAAAACAGCGCGGCGGCAAACACCCCGAACGCGGTAACGAACCATTTCAGTCTCGGGTGCTGGGTAGTCAGGTCCATCACCAGAGACAACAGCGCCATTGATCCGCCTTCACCGTGATTGTCTGCACGCATGACGATCACGACATACTTGAACGATACCAACAGCATGATGGTCCAGAACATCATGGATAACACACCGAAGATATTCGCTTCAGCCACCGGCAAGGGATGGGCGCCGGCGAAGGTGGCCTGGATGGCATACAACGGACTGGTTCCGATGTCTCCATAGACCACGCCTATCGCCCCCAGCAACAGCGCAGGTAACCCCAGTTTTGTCTTTGTTTCGCTCATACCGCCCTTTTTCCGTCTTAATGCGGAAGAATGGGGCGGCACTCTACTCGAGCATCATCCCGAAAGCAATTGGGGTTTGGCTGGTTGGAAATGGGCAGTTCAGGCCGTTACAACATTACCTTGGTTCCGAGCTCTACTACCTGGTTGGCAGGCAGGTTGAAGAAGCTCGTCGCGCCTTCCGATTGGCGGGTCATCCACGAGAACAGGGCACAACGCCAGGCAGGCATTCCGCCCGGCCCGTCCACGACACTGGAGCGCGCGACGAAGTAGGTCGTGCTCATGGGTTCCAGTTCTATTCCGTGCGCCCCCAGTCCCTGCAATACCCGCGGGATATCCACTTCCTGACGGAAGCCGAAATGCAATGCGACATCGTACATTCCAGGTGCAAGTAGAGTGACTTTCAGGCGTTGCGCCAGCTCGATGTAAGGTACATCCTCGGTAACTACATGCAGGAACAAGGTCCTTTCATGCAATACCTTGAAGTGCTTGAGGTTGTGGAACAGCGCGCTGGGCACCATGGTCGGGTCCGCCGTCAGGTAGACCGCTGTGCCTGCAACACGAGGAATGTCAGGATGCGAGCTGGAGACGAATGCGGCCATCGGAATATCGACTTTGCGGCGTTGTTCGGCGACCAGGACGCTGCCTCTTTTCCAGGTGGAAAGCATGACGAACAGAAACAGGCCGAGCGCCAGCGGCAACCAGCCGCCATGAAAGAGTTTGGTCAGGTTGGAACTGAAGAACATCAATTCCAGCAGCAGGAAAATCAGCAAGGCAGGCAGCAGCAATGCGCGCATTTTTCCAGACAACATCAGCGTGACCACGACAGTCAGCAAGGTGGTGATGATCATG
Source organism: uncultured Sideroxydans sp. (assembly GCA_964404355.1). Classification (GTDB taxonomy): domain Bacteria; phylum Pseudomonadota; class Gammaproteobacteria; order Burkholderiales; family Gallionellaceae; genus Sideroxyarcus. The sequence continues at coordinate 6,450 of CAYOJU010000045.1, forward strand.
GTGCCGGAAACCGCGATGCCGTAAGCCGCGGCCAGTGCACTGGAGGAGCCGAATTCGAGCACCAGCACGATGACGCCGACCAGCATTGCCCAATTCACGGCGGGGATATAGATCTGGCCGCGCTGAGAATCGGAGGTGTGCAGAATATACAAGCGCGGCAAGTAGCCCAGGCGCATGGCTTGCAGCGTCATCGAATAGGCGCCGGAGATGGTCGCTTGCGATGCAATCACGGTTGCGGCGGTGGCCAGTGCGACCAGCGGCAACATGAACCATTCCGGCGATAACAGATAAAAAGGATTCTGGATGGCATCCGTCGAGCGCAGCACCAGTGCACCCTGGCCGAAATAATTGATGAGCAGTGCCGGGCAGACCAGGCCGTACCAGGCCAGCCTTACCGGCTTGGCACCGAAGTGCCCCATGTCGGCATACAGCGCTTCGCCGCCGGTGAGCGCCAGGAATACCGCCGACAGCAGCATGAACATGCCCGCCGGATGCTCCAGTGCGAAGTTGATGGCGTACATGGGATTGATCGCATTCAATACCGTGGGATTTTGCGCGATGCTGAGAAAGCCCAGTGCGGCCAGAGCGCCAAACCACAACAACATGATGGGGCCGAACAATTTGCCCATACTGCCCGTGCCGTGGCGCTGGATGAAGAACAGCCCGGTCAATACGCCGACGGTGATCGGGATGATGTAAGTCTCGAAGGTGGGCGTGGCAACGCTGAGACCTTCCACCGCAGAGAGCACAGAAATGGCGGGGGTGATGAGCGCATCGCCGTAGAACAGCGCGGCAGCGAAGATGCCTGCCGCCACGATGAACATTTTCCAGTGCATGGAGCCTTTGGTTGAGCGATTCGCCAGAGCGGTCAGGGCAAGCACGCCGCCTTCGCCGTCATTGTCGAATTTGAGCATGACCCACACGTATTTGATCGAGATGATGAGCATCATGGCCCAGAACATCGCCGACAGAGTTGCCAGCACGTTGGGTTCGCTGGGTACGAGAGCGTGAGGTCCGGTGAAGGCTTCCTTGAAGGCATACAGCGGGCTGGTGCCGATGTCACCGTACACCACGCCGAGCGCGGCGAGCGACAAGGCTCCGGTGCCGGCTTTGTTTGTTTGATTCATAATGAGTTTCCCCTCTTGCGCTGAAATCGGGAACCGGCTCCGCCTGCTTTATAAATCGGCGCGTGCTATTTCCGGTTTTGTATGTAGAACGTTCATGCGGACTTCAAATATATTTTTTGTTTTGCAGAAGAGCGAGGAGGCACTCTACGCTGGATTTTTCCAAAAACAAACCCGAACGTTGCTGACGGGACCCTTTAGTGAAGGTTGAAGCGTTGGTTGCACGGCAGTCTGGTTGGCAAATCCCGACTTGCCTGCCCGTCCGGACCGAATTTTTACAACTTTTATATACGCGGCGGATTCTTCTTTACACCTTTTTGATTCGCCATTTCCTACCATGCTTTCAGTATTTTCACGCAAGGAGCAAATGAAATGGACTGGCTATATCTATTGCTGATCGTGGTCTTCTTCGGCCTGAGTGTGTTGCTCGTACACGGCATCGAAAAACTGCGGAGGCCATCATGACCTTTTACATTGTCGGCGCCATCGCGGCATTGCTGCTGATGGTATATCTCGTGGTAGCCCTGCTCAAACCGGAGTTATTCTGATGTTCAACGGACTCTTTCAAATTGCCCTGTACCTGGGGGTGCTGCTGGTCTTGGCCAAGCCCGTGGGCTATTACATGCAGCGTGTGTACGACGGCCAATTGCCCGCATTCGTGCGCTGGCTGCAGCCTGCCGAGAACTTTTTCTATCGTCTGTGCGGTACGGACAGCAAGCAGGAAATGCGCTGGACGCAATACGCGATGGCGACGTTGTGGTTCAGCCTGCTGGGTGTGCTGGCGGTGTATGCACTGCAACGCCTGCAAGGTTGGCTGCCGCTGAATCCGCAAGGATTCAGCGCTGTCTCTCCCGATTCTTCTTTCAACACGGCATTGAGCTTTGTCACCAACACCAACTGGCAGGGCTACGTCGGCGAATCCACCATGAGTTACCTGACGCAAATGGCAGGACTGACGGTGCAGAACTTCTTCTCCGCCGCCACCGGCATGGCTGTTGTCATCGCGCTGATTCGCGGCTTCGCACGCCACACGGCAGAAACCATCGGCAATTTCTGGGTGGATATGATGCGCAGCACGCTCTATATCCTGCTGCCGCTTTCCGTGATGCTGGCGTTAGTGCTGGTCAGTCAGGGCGTGATCCAGAACCTGTCTGCTTATCAAACCATGCCGACGGTGGAAACCCTCACCTATGACAATCCGAAACTGGATGCAGCGGGTAATCCGCTGAAAGACGCTGCAGGCAATCCGGTGACCGAGAAAGCGACTACCAAGGAGCAGGTCCTCGCCATGGGCCCGGTCGCCTCGCAGGAAGCGATCAAGCAACTCGGTACCAACGGCGGCGGCTTTTTCAATGCCAACTCGGCGCACCCGTTCGAGAACCCCACGCCGTTCGCCAATTTCCTGTCCATGCTGGCGATCTTCCTGATTCCAGCCGGACTGTGCTACACCTTCGGCAGCATGGTGGGCGACACCCGCCAGGGCTGGGCGATCCTGATTGCCATGACGCTGTTGTTCGTCGGCTTCCTCGCCGTGGCGGAATATGCCGAACAACAGGGCAATCCCGCCTTTACCGCGTTGGGGGTGGATCAGAATATTTCCGCGACCCAATCCGGCGGCAATATGGAAGGCAAGGAGACTCGTTTTGGCATCGTCAATTCCGCGCTGTTTGCCACCATTACCACGGGGGCTTCCTGCGGTGCGGTGAATGCCATGCACGATTCCTTCACGCCCTTGGGCGGGCTGGTGCCGCTGGCGCAAATTCAATTGGGTGAAGTGATCTTCGGCGGCGTTGGTTCCGGTTTGTACGGCATGCTGGTGTATGCCGTGATCGCGGTGTTTCTCGCCGGGTTGATGATAGGCCGCACGCCGGAATACCTGGGCAAGAAAATCGAGGCGTTCGACATCAAGATGGCATCGCTGGTAATCCTGCTGCCGCCGCTGATCATCCTCGGCGGCACGGCAGTGGCCGTCATGCTGACTGCAGGCAAGAGCAGCATCTTCAACCCCGGTGCGCACGGTTTCAGCGAAGTGCTGTATGCGTTCTCTTCGGCAGTGGGCAACAACGGCAGCGCGTTTGCGGGCATCTCTGCCAACACGCCGTTCTATAACACAGCACTGGGCTTCGCCGTATGGGCCGGACGCTTCTGGCTAATCATTCCAGTGCTGGCGCTGGCCGGTTCGCTGGCCGCAAAGAAACGCATCCCCGCTAGCATCGGCAGCATGGCGACCCATACGCAAATGTTCGTCTGGCTGTTGATCGGCACGGTGCTGCTCGTGGGTGCTCTGAATTTTGTGCCGGCGCTGGCGCTCGGTCCGGTGATCGAACACCTCAACATGATCAGCGCGCATTAGGAGAATCGCATGACAACCAAGACCATCCCCTTTTCCCTGTTTGAACGCGATATCGTCAGGCAGGCCGTAGTAGACTCGTTCAAAAAACTGAGTCCGCGCCAGCAAATGAAAAACCCGGTGATGTTCGTGGTCTGGGTAGGCAGTGTCTTGACCACGGCGCTATTCTTTCAGGCCATGAGTGGGCATGGCGAAGCGCCGACCGGCTTTATCTTGGCAATTACCTTGTGGCTGTGGTTCACCGTGCTGTTTGCCAACTTCGCTGAAGCCCTGGCGGAAGGTCGCAGCCGTGCCCAGGCTGCGGCCATGCGTAGCGCCAAGCGCGACGTACAGGCCAAGAAACTGGCCCAGCCGAAATATGGAGAGCAATACGTACTGGTAGCCGGTTCGAGTTTACGCCGTGATGATGTGGTGCTGGTGGAGACGGGCGATTTCATTCCCGGCGACGGCGAAGTGATCGAGGGCGTGGCGTCGGTGGATGAAAGCGCCATCACCGGCGAGAGTGCCCCGGTGATTCGCGAATCCGGCGGCGATTTCAGTTCGGTGACCGGTGGCACACGCGTATTGTCAGACTGGCTGGTGGTGCGCATCACTACCAATCCGGGCGAAACCTTCCTGGATCGCATGATCGCGATGGTGGAAGGCGCCAAGCGCCAGAAAACACCCAACGAGATCGCGCTCACCATTCTGCTGGTAGCGATGACGCTGATCTTCCTGTTTGTGACCGTTACCCTGTTACCGTTCTCCCTCTACAGCGTCGAGACCTCCGGTGCCGGTCAGCCGGTCAGCATTACCGTGCTGGTAGCGCTGCTGGTGTGTTTGATCCCCACCACCATTGGTGGCTTGCTCTCTGCGATTGGCGTGGCCGGGATGGGGCGCATGTTGCAGAAGAACGTGATTGCGACGAGTGGTCGTGCGGTGGAAGCAGCGGGCGACGTGGATGTATTGCTGCTGGACAAGACCGGTACGATTACGCTGGGCAATCGTCATGCTAGCAATTTTCTGCATGCAAGCGGCGTGACCGAGGCCGAACTGGCGGATGCGGCACAGCTTGCCTCGCTGGCCGATGAAACGCCGGAAGGTCGCAGCATCGTTGTGCTGGCCAAGGAAAAATTCGGCCTGCGCGAACGCAACATTCATGACATGGGTGCGACCTTCGTGCCTTTCAGTGCGCATACGCGCATGAGCGGCGTTAATATAGGCGAGCGCCAGATTCGCAAAGGCGCGGCAGATTCCATCCGCAATTATGTCATCGGTCTCGGCGGCATTTTCCCCACCGAGGTAAATACCATCGTGGATAGCGTTTCACGCCGCGGCAGCACGCCGCTGGTGGTAGCGGATGGAACAAAAGTGCTGGGCGTGATCGAACTCAAGGATGTGGTCAAGGGTGGCATCAAGGAACGCTTCGCGGAACTGCGCCGCATGGGCATCAAGACCATCATGATCACCGGTGACAATCGCCTCACTGCCGCGGCCATCGCCGCCGAAGCGGGCGTGGACGACTTCCTCGCCGAAGCCACACCCGAAGCCAAGCTGAAATTGATCCGAGAACATCAGGCGCAGGGCCGGCTGGTGGCGATGACCGGTGACGGCACCAACGATGCCCCGGCACTGGCGCAGGCCGATGTGGCGGTGGCAATGAACACCGGCACGCAGGCCGCCAAGGAAGCGGGCAACATGGTGGACCTGGATTCCAATCCCACCAAGCTGATCGAGATCGTGGAAACCGGCAAGCAGATGTTGATGACACGCGGTTCGCTGACCACCTTCAGCATCGCCAACGACGTGTCCAAATATTTCGCCATCATTCCGGCGGCCTTCGCTTCCACTTATCCGGCGCTCGGCAAACTCAACATCATGGGGCTGGCCACACCGTCCAGCGCGATTTTGTCCGCCGTGATCTTCAATGCGTTGATCATCATTGCGCTGGTGCCACTGGCGCTCAAAGGCGTGAAGTACCGCGCCATCGGCGCGAATGTGCTGCTGCGCAACAACCTGCTGATCTATGGACTGGGTGGCCTCATTGTCCCGTTCATCGGTATCAAGCTGATCGATCTGATACTCGTCGCACTGCATCTGGTTTAAGAAAGGAATGGCCATGTTTAAAGAACTCCGCCCCGCCATCACCAGCTTCCTGCTGCTTACTTTGCTCACCGGCATTGTTTATCCCCTGCTGGTAACGGGCATCTCGCAACTGACCATGCCCGGCAAAGCCAATGGCAGTCTGATTGTCAGGGAGGGCAAGCCGGTCGGCTCCGAATTGATCGGACAATCTTTCTCCGATCCGAAATATTTCTGGGGCCGCCTTTCCGCAACCGGTCCTATGCCGTACAACGCAGCCAATTCCGGTGGTTCGAATCTGGGCCCGACCAACCCGGCACTAATGGAGGCGGTGAAAGTCCGAGTGCAGGCCTTGCGCGATGCTGATCCGGGCAACACCCAGCCGGTGCCGGTCGATCTGGTGACTGCATCCGCCAGCGGGCTTGATCCGCACATCAGCCCGGCGGCAGCGGAATACCAGCTTGCCCGTGTGGCTCGGGTACGCATTATTAAACCGGATGTTGTGCGCAAACTGATTGAGGCGCACACCGAGGATCGCCAGTTCGGCATGTTGGGCGAGCCCCGGGTGAACGTACTGGAGCTCAATCTGGCACTGGATGCTGTGCACTGACATCGGGCAAGCCCCTTGGCAGGGTGTGTGCAAGGACGCGCTCACCCTACTTGCTTTATACTTTGCGCAAACCATCACTGCCGGTAAACCGCCATGCTAATGAATTGCGTTGCCTACCAGAACGGCATCAAGCTCGCCGACCTTCCTGTAGAGAAAATCAGCGATTACCTTGAACGCAAGGATTGTTTCGTCTGGGTAGCGCTGCGCGACACGACCAATGACGAACTCGACCAGATGCAGGAAGAATTCGGCCTGCACGATCTGGCGATCGAGGATGCCCATCACGGTCATCAACGCCCGAAGATCGAGGAATACGGCGATGAACTGTTTGTCGTCATGCACATCGTGGAAACCGACCAGACCGAATTGACGGTTGGAGAAATCAGCATCTTCGTCGGACGCAACTTCATTCTTTCCATCCGCAACCGCAGCAAGCATGATTTTCTCGGCGTGCGCGGGCGTTGCGAACGCGAGCCGGAATTGTTGCGCCTGGGTTCGGGCTTCGTGCTGTATGCGCTGATGGATTCGGTGGTGGATCGGTATTTCCCGGTGATCGACGAACTGGAGTCGCAACTGGAAGCTATCGAGGAACGCCTCTTCGACAAGGACGCCGCCCTCATCAACATTGAGCAACTCTATGCACTCAAGCGCAAGGTCGTGGTGCTCAAGCATGCGGTATTGCCGCTGATGGAAGCGACCGGGAAATTGCACGGCGGACGCGTGCCTCCGGTTTGTGCCACCACGCAGGATTATTTCCGCGATGTGTACGACCACCTGGCGCGCATCAACGCCACCATAGATTCAATACGCGACACTATCACCACCGCCATTCTGGTGTCCCAATCCACGGTATCCATCGAACAGAACGAAATCAACAAACGCCTGGCTGCCTGGGCCGGTATCTTCGCCGTCGCCACCGCCTTTGCCGGCATCTGGGGCATGAATTTCCATAACATGCCGGAGCTGTCGCTTGATTACGGCTATCCGCTGGCACTGCTGGTGATTGGCGGGACTTGCGGATATTTGTACTACCGCTTCAGAAAATCCGGCTGGTTGTAGTTCATTCGAGACAAAAATGACAGACCAACGCCCCGATCCCGACGCCCTGCTGGAAAAGGTGCAGCGCGCCGAAGCCCAGCGCCGCCGCGGCCGCCTGAAGATTTTTTTCGGCGCATCCGCCGGTGTTGGCAAAACCTTCGGCATGTTACTGGCGGCGCACGAGCGCCGAGCCGAAGGTCTTGATGTGGTGGCGGGCTATGTGGAAACGCACAAGCGTGCCGAGACCGAACGCTTGCTGGAAGGGCTTGAGCTTTTGCCGTTGCGAGTGGTGAACTACCAGAATACACAGTTGCGCGAGTTCGATCTGGATGCCGCGCTCAAGCGCCATCCGGCGCTGGTGCTGGTGGACGAACTGGCGCACACCAATGCGCCGGGCTCGCGCCATCCCAAGCGCTGGCAAGATGTGGAGGAATTACTGGATGCGGGCATCGATGTTTACACCGCAGTCAACGTGCAGCACATCGAAAGCCTCAACGACATCATCTCGCAAATCACCGGCATTCCCGTGTGGGAGACGGTGCCCGATGCGGTACTCGAGAGCGCCAATGAAATCGAGCTGATCGATCTTCCGCCGGACGAACTGTTGCAGCGCCTGAAGGAAGGCAAGGTCTACCTGCCGCAGCAGGCGGAACGCGCGGCAAAGAACTTTTTTCGCAAGGGCAACCTGATCGCACTGCGCGAACTGGCATTGCGGCGCACGGCGGATCGGGTCGATGCGCAAATGCGCGACTACCGCGAAGACAACGCGATAAAAGATGTGTGGCAGGTGAAGGAGCGCATGCTGGTCTGCATCGGTCCCAGCGGCAACGCGGAAAATCTGGTGCGTGCGGCGTACCGCCTGGCGCAGTTGCAGAAAGCCGAATGGATCGTGGTGTATGTAGAGACGGCGAGATTGCAACGTCTTTCCAGGGAACAGCGCGATGGCATATTGCGCACGCTGAAACTGGCCGAGGAATTGGGGGCGGAAACCGTTACGCTGAGCGGCGATAAACTGGCCGAGGAGGTGATCTCCTATGCGCGCACGCGCAATGCCACACGCATCGTGCTGGGCAAACCGTCGCGGACAGGCTGGAAGCGCTGGCTGTTCGAGTCGCTGGATGACACCGTCGTACGCCAGGCCAGCGACATCGACATCCATGTGATGGGCAGGGAATCCAATTTCCTCGCGCTGACCAAAGAGAATCCTTATTTTTCCCGCAGCCGCCTGTATCTGGGGCTTGCCGCCGAGGAGCCGCACCCGCTATTCAGGTGGCGCATCGGCCACCTGTGGGCGGTGGTCGCAACGGCGATCTGTACTGCCATTGCCTGGCTCATGTTTGAGCACTTCGCGTTGTCCAACCTGATCATGGTGTACCTGCTGGGCGTGGTGGTGGTCGCGGCGCGCTACGGGCGCAGTCCATCGGTGCTGATCTCGTTCCTGGGGGTGGTGTCGTTCGATTTCTTTTTTGTGCCGCCGCGCTTCAGTTTTGCCGTTTCCGACAGCCAGTATCTGGTGACTTTTGCCGTCATGCTTGCAGTCGCGCTGGTGATCAGCGGCATGACCGCGAGCACTCGTCACCAGGCCAAGATAGCCAGTCATCGCGAACGCCGGATCGCCTCGCTGTACGCGCTGAGCCGCGAACTGGCCGCAACACGCGGCGAGGAAAATATTCTGGGCATTGCGGTCTGGCATGTGGCGGAGGTCTTCGAGGCGCAGGCCGTCGTATTGCTGCCCGATGAGACAGGGCGCATTGTCTATCCCAAAAAAGAAGGCATAGCGCAATCCTGTCATGGCAGCGACCTGAGTGTGGCGCAATGGGTGTATGACCATGGTCAGATGGCTGGGCTGGGGACGGACACCCTGCCGGGTGGCGACATGGTCTACCTGCCACTGCAAGCCTCTTCCGGAATGATGGGCGTGCTGGCCTTGTTGCCGCTTAACCCGGCGCGGATTGCGCTGCCCGAGCAACAGCGGTTGCTGGAAACTTTTGTCAGCCAGATCGCGCTGGCGCTGGAGCGAGTCAAGCTGGCGGCAGAAGCGCATAGCGCCCAGTTGAAAATGGAAACAGAACAACTGCGCAACACCTTGTTGTCGGCGATCTCGCACGATTTGCGCACGCCGCTGGCGGCGATTGTCGGCGCATCCAGCAGTCTGGTGCGCGACAGCGACAAGCTCGACAACCATGCGCGACGGGAACTCGGTCAGGCCATTTACGACGAGGCTGTACGCATGGCCGGACTCGCCAACAATCTGCTGGATCTGGCGCGGCTGGAGGCGGGCGCGGTGGTGCTGAACCGGCAATGGCAACCGCTGGAAGAAGTCGTTGGTGGCGCCCTGGCGGGAATGAGTACGCGCATGGCCAATCATCCGGTTGGCGTCAAACTGCCACACGATCTGCCTTTGGTCGAGATCGACAGCATGCTGATCGAGCGGGTGTTTGCCAACCTGCTGGAAAACGCGGTGAAGTACACACCGTCCGGGACGCCCATCGAAATATCTGCCGCTGTTGACCGGAACGAAATGGTGGTGACTGTTTCCGATCAGGGACACGGAATTCCGGCGGGCGAAGAAAAACGCATCTTCGAAAAATTCCACCGTGTCGCTACCGAAGGCAGCCAGGGCGGAGCAGGGCTGGGCCTGACGATTTGTCTTTCCATTGTGGAAGCGCATGGCGGACGGATATGGGCGGATAACTTGTCTTCCGGCGGGGCGGCATTCCATTTCACGTTGCCACTGACCGAGCCACCCTTGATCGAAAGTGAGGAAGTCGCTCAAACATGAACCCTATTAATCCATTCAACCTAAACCCCCTCCAACTCCCCCTTGTCAGGGGGAGAGCTGAGCCTGCTCCTCCCCTGACAAGGGGAGGCTGGGAGGGGTTTTTGCCTAATGGACAATCTGGGGTGAAATCAAAAGAAACCGATATTGGCTCTGTAGGTGCGAATTCATTCGCACATTGCGGAGCATGCGTGCGAACACCCACAGGGTGCAAGAACCTCTTCGAGGTAAATTCGCACCTACATTTAATGCAACATCACGCAGCGTGGCATGGACATCTATTAGCATGAGCAACTCCCCCACCATCATCGTCATCGAGGACGAAGCGCAAATCCGCCGCTTCCTGCGCACGACGCTGGCCGCGGAAGGCTATCAGGTGATCGAGGCGGAAACCGGTAAGCAGGGGCTGACCGAAGCCGCAACGCGCAAACCCGATCTGATCATTCTCGATCTTGGTCTGCCCGATATGGATGGCAAGGAAGTGGTTAAGGGCGTGCGGTCCTGGTCCACAGTTCCGGTCATCATCCTGTCGGCACGCTCGCAGGAAAGCGACAAGATCTCCGCTCTGGATGCGGGTGCGGATGACTATCTGGTCAAACCATTCGGTGTAGGCGAACTGCTGGCGCGCATACGCGTGGCATTGCGGCATTTGATTGTTGCGAACGGCAATGAAGACGGCCAGTTCACGGTGGACGAACTGAAGGTGGACATGACTCACCGCAAGGTGACGGTTGGCGGCGCAGAAATTCACCTCACCCCGATCGAATACCGCCTGCTGACCGTGCTGGTCAAACATGCCGGTAAAGTGCTGACGCACCAGTTGCTGCTCAAGGAAGTCTGGGGGCCGAACTATGTGGAGCGCGCTCATTATTTGCGCATTTATATGGGCGCCCTGCGCCACAAGCTAGAGAAAGATCCTGCACGGCCACGCTTTCTTCTGACGGAAGTCGGGGTGGGTTACCGGCTGGCTGTTGACTGAGTCTGGCCCCTTTAGTCCACTTGACGCAGTTGGGCTAATGGGTGGCCCCGTTGTTGCTTCTCTTGGTTTGTGCAAAGATCAGGTTAAATATTTTACAAGGTACGTCGAAAATGAAAAATTCGTATTTGATATTACTGGTTGCTTCCATTTTGTTTTCAGGTTGCACAACCGTCCAAAAGGTAAACAAGCTTGAAGCAGGCAAGGTAAATCTTGTATGCGTTGTGGAACACAAAGAAGTTAGAGAAAACGTACTTGAAGTAATCAAAGAAGGTTTAACAAATCACGGAGTCAATTACCGCGTCGTACCCGGCAGTTATCAGATCAAAAACAACTTATGGTATCCAACAGTCCAACCAGAACAAGTTGCTGGATGCGATGCAGTTCTTTTTTACGTGGCAAACTGGAACTGGGACATAACCATGTACATGAAATTTGCCAATCTATGGATGACAACACCTGATATCAAACAAAGGCTAGGTGACGCTTCTTACGATGCGCGAGCAAGCTTGAATAAGTTTATTAATGCACGAGCGAAAATATTGGAGTTGGTTGACGGGCTCTTTGAACAGTATAAGAACCCTGGTCAGCCAACCGTAAGCAAGGTTGAGCCAGCGCAAAACAATGTCTCAAAACCACTTGCACCCGAGGTCAAGAAAACTGACAGTACATCTTCTGGTTCCACAACTGACAAGCTGAGAGAATTGCAGGCTCTAAAAAAAGAGGGGCTTATATCCGAGGATGACTATCAAAAGAAGAAGAAACAACTCATTGATCAACTCTAGTTTTAAACGATGAGGGGTTGTGACAGTAGGTGGATAAGTATTCCGAACCCGACCCATTATTCCGGTACCTTTTGTTATGTATTTATCGCCCCCCGTCTTACTCGGATGGGGGTAAAACCGTTCTGAAAGGAATTTAATGATGAGGCTGTTCCATTTTTCTTTATTATTGCTTATCGTCCCTATCATTGCAGGTTGTGACAACCATTCATCACCCCAGCGTTACCAAATGGTCTCCAATCCTCAAATGACTGATACGTACTTGCTTGATAATCAAAAGGGCCGGATTTGGCAATTAACTACATCAACAGACGTTCCTGGACATCCTGAAGTATGGGAAGAAATGGACATAATAGATAACAAAGGTGAGATTGGTATGACGTCCTCTGCTTACCTTAAACTACATGCCGCTGACACTAATAATCATGGGCATTTCGTCCCAGATGTGCCCCCTGGAGCAGATGCAGAAAAAGGTAAGTTTGATTTTTCAAACGCAAAGCCTTCAGCACAAGAAATGATTCCCGATTGGGCAAAGGGCGTTCCCAAGACAAAGCTTGTTGATCCCAACGAAAAGGGCCAACCCAACAGCGTCCCAGCAGCAAATACTGGCGGAGACAAGTAGCAATATATTGTAAGGAGATGAGCATGTCGGAAAACGTTCCAAACTCCGGGAGTTCTTGTTACATATGCGAACATTGTGGCAAACCAATCCCAAAGAATGAAGAAACTTTGATATTGCGAATGGCTATTTCTCAAGGTCAAAGCAGGGCTTTTGTCGCCTATCACAAAAACCGGAAAGAATGTTTTGAAGCAAGCCAATCAAAAAAGTAGCACTATCAATTTCCAGTGCCCAAATGACCAAAGGTATCGATTTGTTTTTGATCGCTAGCCATTCCCCATCTTTAGATTGAGTGATATACCAATAGCTATCGAGTCTGCCTGAGGGCAGCCGCACACTCAGTCACCAATTCCTGCCCGCGATAAATCATGCCGCTGTAGACCTGCACCAGCGCCGCACCCGCCCCCATCTTTTCCACAGCATCCGCGCCGGTGAGAATGCCGCCCACGCCGATGATGGGCAGGGCACCATGTAACTCGGCGGCGAGCTGGCGAATGACTGCAGTTGATTTGTCGCGCACGGGTGCGCCGCTCAAGCCGCCTGCCTCGTTGCCGTGCGGCAATCCTTCCACGCCTTCGCGCGACAGGGTGGTGTTGGTAGCGATGACGCCGTCGATGCGGTGCTTGATGAGCAATGCGGCAATGCTCTTGATTTGATCTGCGTCGAGGTCGGGTGCGATCTTTACTGCCAGCGGTACGTACTTGCTATGCAGTTCCGCCAGTTTTTCCTGTTCCGCTTTCAGCTGCCCGAGCAACGCGTCCAGTTCGTCGCCGCCCTGCAACTGGCGCAGGTTCTTGGTGTTGGGCGAGGAGATGTTGATGGCGACGTAGCTGGCGTGCTCGTACACCTTGCGCAGGCCGATCAGGTAATCGTCCGCCGCTTTTTCGATGGGCGTGTCGGCGTTCTTGCCGAGGTTGATGCCGAGGATGCCCTTGAACTTGGAACGTCTCACGTTCGCGACCAGCGCGTCCACGCCGTCGTTGTTGAAGCCCATGCGGTTGATGATGCCCTGCGCCTGCGGCAGGCGGAACATGCGCGGTTTGGGGTTGCCGGGCTGCGGGCGCGGCGTGACGGTACCGATCTCGATATGGCCGAAGCCGAAGGCGGCGAGCGCGTTGATGACTTCGCCGTTCTTGTCCAGCCCTGCGGCCAGTCCGACCGGGTTGGGGAAGGTCAGGCCCATCACGGTGCGCGGATCGTCCGGCGGGCGCTTGAATACCAGCGAAGTGAGTCCGAGACACTGGGCAGTTTTCAGTCCTTCAATGGTGGTGTGGTGGGCGACCTCTGGATCGAGCGCGAACAGGGCGGGGCGGAACAACTGGAACAGGGACATTACTGGTCTTTCTTCGACACAACGGAAATAGGGAAAGGTTTTTTCTTGAACACTTCGCCGCGCGGTTTCCCGCGCCAATGCTCGGCAACGGCATCGCCGATCTGCAGACAGAGCAGGCCGAACATAGCAAGACCAACGATCATTTGCCAGGTGCCTGTCGCAAGATAGAGTGAGCCGCCGCTGAAACGATATACCGCCAGCGCGAAGCCGCCGACCACGACACCGGAGAGCGCGCCCAGCAAGATACGGCTCCAGTCGCCCTGTGCCAGGCCGGAGAATACGGTGCTTTCGTGCCAGAGCAATTGCAGTGCGGCGAGCAATAGCAGCGGCGAGAACCACAACAGCCAGCCCAGACGGTCTGTCCAGATCGTGCCGCCAAGCAGTCCGGTTAGCGCTACCAGTACCAGAAGTATTACGGCGGCTTCGGGCGGCAATGCAGGGAGCGCGAACTTGCGTGTGCTCAGGCGCACCAGACCGGGCAATCCAGCCAGCCACAGACGAGCGATCAAAATGACAGGTAGCAATACCGTGCAGGAAAGCGCGGCAAGCACGAGTGCCTGCGTTTCCGAACCGGCAGTGAACCACGATTCCGCGAACAGGTTCAGGTAAGCGATCAGCGCGCCCGTCACCGTTCCTGCCACGCCGCTCCACAGCAGGTAGTTGCGCTGTGAACGCAGCAGGCTGTGCCCGGTACGATGGAAAGTGAGTGTGTCGAGCAGGAAGCCGAACGCGAGTACGGCAATGATGCCGAATAATGTCGGCAGCCAGACTGTGCCTTCAACGGGTGTGGCGGCAAACCAAGCTTGGCCGGCGAGCGTGAGCGCGATGGGAGGCAGGAACAGCAGCGCGACGGCAAAGGTGATCAGGCGGTTCAGCATCAGGTTTTCTTCTGCAGGATGGCTTGCCATGTGCCGTCCTGCAAGCCCTGCAGCGGCTGGAACCTGGCCTTGTAGGCCATCTTGCGGCTATCGGCTATCCAGTAGCCGAGATAGAGATA
>CAYOJU010000046.1:0-12037 GCA_964404355.1 uncultured Sideroxydans sp.
GGCCGTAGTCGGCACCGGCCACAATGATCAGGTTCTGCTTGCGACCCATGTAGGTCTCGATGGCTTCCCACATACGCATGACCTTGCCGTCCGGTTCGACGCGGGTGAGGGAGCCTTTCTTCACCTCACCGTTGACCACGGCCATCTCATTGACCAACTGCGGATTGGCGAAGGTGGCGCGTTGTGCGGTCAGGTGGTCACCGCGGTGCGTCGCATAGGAGTTGAAGTCCTCTTCCGGCAGGCCCATCTTCGCCAGATATTCACCGGCAGCAGAGTCGAGCAGGATCGCGTTGGAAGGCGACAAGTGGTCGGTGGTGATGTTGTCCGGCAGTACTGCAAGCGGACGCATCCCTTTCATGGTGCGTTCGCCGGCCAGCGCGCCTTCCCAATACGGCGGACGACGGATGTAAGTGGACTTCGGACGCCAGTCGTACAACGGGCTCTTCGCCGCTTCGATCACGCCCAGATCGAACATCGGGATGTAGATCTGCTTGAACTGTTCCGGCTTCACGCAAGTTGCAACGATCGCGTCGATCTCTTCGTCGGAAGGCCAGATGTCTTTCAACATGACCGGCTTGCCGGACTTATCGGTGCCCAGTGCATCCTGCTCGATGTCGAGGCGCATCGTACCCGCGATGGCGTAAGCAACCACCAGCGGCGGGGAAGCCAGGAAGGCTTGCTTCGCATACGGGTGGATACGACCGTCGAAGTTACGGTTGCCGGACAGTACGGCGGTGGCGTACAGGTCGCGGTCAATGATCTCCTGCTGGATCTTGGGATCGAGTGCGCCGGACATGCCGTTGCAGGTGGTGCAGGCGAAGCCGACGATACCGAAGCCCAGTTTCTCCAGTTCCGACAGCAGGCCCGCTTCTTTCAGGTACAGCTCGGCGACTTTGGAGCCGGGCGCAAAAGAAGTCTTGACCCAGGGCTTGCGCAGCAGCCCCAGTGCGTTGGCTTTCTTCGCCAGCAGCGCTGCAGCAACTACGTTACGCGGGTTGGAGGTGTTGGTGCAGGATGTGATGGCGGCGATGATGACGGCACCATCCGGCATCAGGCCTTGCGCTTCTTCGGCCTTGCCCGATGCCAGCTTGGCTTCGTCGGCAATACCGCGCTCATGCAGGGCAGACGTCGGCAGACGACGGTGCGGATTGGACGGGCCGGCCATGTTGCGTACCACGGAGGACAGATCGAATTCCAGCACACGCTCGTAATCGGCGGCAACCATCTGGTCCGCCCACAGACCGGTGGTCTTGGCGTAGTTCTCCACGAGGGCGACCTGCTCGGGCTCGCGGCCGGTCAGCTTCAGGTAGGTGATGGTCTGAGCGTCGATGTAGAACATCGCCGCCGTCGCGCCGTATTCCGGGCACATGTTGGAGATGGTCGCGCGGTCGCCGATGCTGAGGCTGTCCGCGCCAGCGCCGAAGAATTCGACCCAGGCGCCGACCACTTTTTCCTTGCGCAGGAACTCGGTCAGGGCCAGCACGATGTCAGTGGCCGTGATGCCGGGTTGACGCTTGCCAATCAGTTTGACGCCAACGATGTCCGGCAGGCGCATCATGGAAGGGAGTCCCAGCATGACGGTTTCGGCTTCCAGACCGCCGACACCGATGGCGATCACGCCGAGGGAATCAACGTGTGGGGTGTGAGAGTCAGTCCCCACGCAGGTATCGGGGAAGGCCACGCCTTCACGCGCCTGGATCACCGGCGACATCTTTTCCAGATTGATCTGGTGCATGATGCCGTTTCCGGCAGGGATCACGTCAACATTCTTGAACGCCGTCTTGGTCCACTCGATGAAATGGAAGCGGTCTTCGTTACGACGGTCTTCGATCTCGCGGTTCTTGCGGAATGCATCCTTGTCGAAACCGGCAGCTTCCACGGCCAGAGAGTGGTCAACGATCAGCTGCGTCGGCACGACAGGGTTGACCAATGAAGGGTCACCCCCCTGGTCGGCGATCGCGTCACGCAGACCGGCGAGGTCTACCAAGGCGGTCTGGCCGAGGATGTCGTGGCACACGACACGGGCCGGATACCACGGGAAATCGAGGTCGCGCTTGCGTTCGATCAGTTGCTTCAGCGCGTCGGTTAATTCTTCAGGTTCGCAGCGGCGCACCAGTTGTTCTGCCAACACTTTGGAAGTGTAGGGGAGTTTGGCATAAGCGCCGGGTTGGATGGCTTCGACTGCCGCCTGGGTGTCGAAGTAGTCCAGCTTGGTTCCGGCTAAAGGCTTACGGTATTGGGTATTCATAATGTCCTTCTGTGAGAACGTGTTCTAGCTGTATGCGGGTACTGGGAAGGGCGACCGTGAACTAGTCGCCCTTTGCATTTCTTAACGCTTCTCGATCGGCACCCAGGGCATGTTGTCCGGACCGATGTAGTTCGCGCTCGGGCGGATGATCTTGCCGTCGGCGCGTTGTTCGATCACGTGTGCGCCCCAGCCGGTGATGCGCGCGATGACGAACAGCGGGGTGAACATATTGGTCGGAACGCCCATCATGTCGTAGGACACGGCGGAGAACCAGTCCAGGTTCGGGAACATCTTCTTGGTTTCCCACATCACGCTTTCCAGGCGGGCTGCGATGTCGTACAGGCGCATATCGCCCTTCTCTTCGGACAGCTGCTTGGCCACGCGCTTGATCACTTCATTGCGCGGGTCGGAGATGGTGTAAACCGGGTGACCGAAACCGATCACGATTTCCTTGCGTTCGACGCGGGCACGGATGTCGGCCTCGGCTTCATCGGCATTCTTGTAACGGTTCTGGATGCGGAACGCTTCTTCGTTGGCGCCGCCGTGTTTGGGGCCGCGCAACGCGCCGATTGCACCGGTGATGCAGGAGTACAGATCGGAGTTGGTGCCCGCGATCACGCGCGAGGTGAAGGTGGATGCATTGAACTCATGCTCCGCGTACAGGATCAGCGAAGTGTGCATTGCACGTACCCAGGAAGCCTTGGGTGCGGTGCCGTGCAGCATATTCAGGAAGTGTCCGCCGATGGAGTCGTCATCCGTTTCCACGTTGATGCGCTTGCCGCTGTTGGCAAAGTGGTACCAGTAAACCAGCATCGAGCCGAAACTGGCCATCAGGCGATCGAGCAGTTCGCGCGTCTTGGCCGGGTCGTGTGCTTCAGGTTCCTGTTCAACGGTGCCGAGCACGGAACAGCCGGTGCGCATCACGTCCATCGGGTGTGCGTTGGCGGGGAGCGCTTCCAGAGCCTGTTTGACTGCCGCGGGCAGGCCGCGCAGACCTTTCAGCTTGGTCTTGTAGGCTTTCAGTTGTGCGGCCGTGGGCAGCACTTCGTGGATCAGCAGGTAGGCGATTTCTTCGAATTCGGCTTTTTCGGCGAAATCCAGAATGTCGTAGCCGCGATAGTGCAGGTCGTTGCCGGTGCGTCCGACCGTACAGATCGCGGTATTACCGGCGACAGTGCCGGAGAGCGCAACGGATTTTTTGGGCTTTGGCAATACGCTTGCTTCTGTCATATTTTTCTCCTTGATGTTGAAAATTAATTACTCGCTACCTTTTTCGGCGAACAGGCGATCGAGTTGCTGCTCGTACGCGTGGTAGCCGAGATAATCGTAAAGCTCCATGCGTGGCTGCATGTCCCCGATGACTTGCTGTTGCGATCCATCCTTGAGGATGTGTTGATATACGTTCAGCGCTGCCTTGCTCATCGCGCGGTAAGCCGAGAGCGGATACAGCACCAGCTTGACGCCCACGCCCGAAAGTTCTTCGGTGGTGAACAGGGGGGTGGCGCCGAATTCGGTGATGTTAGCCAGCACCGGCACATGCACTGCCTTGGTGAACTCGGTGTATTGCTCCAGCTTGGTCATTGCTTCCGGGAAAATCATGTCGGCGCCGGCTTCGACGCAGGCCTGCGCGCGTTCGATGGCGGATTGCATGCCTTCCACGGCCAGCGCATCGGTGCGTGCCATGATCACGAAACTGGAATCGACGCGAGCGTCAACGGCAGCTTTCACGCGATCCACCATCTCGCTCAGGGGCACGATGGCTTTGTTCGGGCGGTGGCCGCAACGTTTCTGCATCACCTGGTCTTCAATGTGGAATCCGGCAGCTCCGGCTTGGGCAATTTCGCGCGTGGCACGGGCAATGTTGAATGCTCCGCCCCATCCGGTATCGATGTCCACCAACAGCGGCAAATCGCTCGCGGCGGTGATGCGGCGCGTGTCTTCACAGACATCATGCAGCGTAGTGATACCGAGATCGGGGATGCCGAGTGAAGATGCTGCCACGCCGCCGCCGGACAGGTACAGCGCCTTGTGGCCGGTCTTCTGTGCCAGGATGGCGCAGTAGGCGGTGACGGCACCGACGACTTGCAGGGGATGATTTTCTTCTACGGCGCGGCGCAGTTTGTTGCCGGGGGTATTGCTCATTTTGCAGACTCCTCTTCTTTATCAATCATTTCGCTGATGCTGTGCCATGCGCCCTGGATGTGGCGACGCATCAGCATTTCGGCCAGTTCGCCGTCACGGTGCTCCAGTGCATCGACAATCTGGCGGTGTTCATTCAATGCGGGCTTGGTGCGCTGTGCGTTGCGGCTGGTTCGGAAGCGGCACATGCGCAACAAC
This sequence comes from uncultured Sideroxydans sp., assembly GCA_964404355.1. Classification (GTDB taxonomy): domain Bacteria; phylum Pseudomonadota; class Gammaproteobacteria; order Burkholderiales; family Gallionellaceae; genus Sideroxyarcus. The sequence goes on from CAYOJU010000046.1 coordinate 4,586, forward strand.
TGGTATTGTTCGCCGCCAAGCAGATCCATCAACATCTGGTTGCGGCTGCCGCGCACGATCTGGTAGTGGAAATCCAGGTCCCCTTCGCTTTGGGAGTAAACCTTGCCGCCTTGTTCTTTGATCTGTTCTTCGTGTTTGTCGAGCAGGGCTTTCAATAGCGCGATCTCGTCGTCGGACATCTGGGCTGCGGCCAGGCGGCAAGCCAGGCCTTCCAGTATTTCTCGTACTGCATAAAGATCCGAGAGTGTTTTGCGATCCAGCACTACCACGCGCGCGCCGGCGTTGGGGATGCGCTTAACCAGGCGCATGCCTTCCAGATGACGCAATGCCTCGCGCAACGGGCCGCGTCCCATGCCGAAGCGTTCGGCGAGTTCCGCCTCGTTCAATTTCTGGCCTTGGGCAAGCTCGCCGGTGACGATGCTTTGCGCCAAACGGTGCGTTGCAACGTCTGCCAGGGTGCTCTGCTCTGGGAATTGTATTGGCTTCATTCGATCTGGATTGTCGACAATCAACAGAAATATTAGCATCAAAAACCCAAAAAAGCGCAAGTATTTTTGATTATTGTCGACATAATTATCTCCAACTATAAAGATTCACTTGTGCATGGGATTATTTTTCATGCATATTCAAGCCGTTGGGAGCTGGTTTTGGGGAGTGAAAAATGGCTGCAAGTATAAGTAGTCTGTTAATGCAGTAATGTCTGTTGTCCGGAAAGCCAGGGAGGCAAAGCATGGCGTTACTAGAACTCAGGAACGTTACCCGCCGCTTCGGTGATCTGGTCGCCGCTGACGATGTTAGCCTGTCTATCGAGGAGGGCGAATTCTTTACCTTGCCGGGGCCTTTCGGTTGCGGCAAAACCACCATCCAGCGCATGATTGCCGGTTTCGAATTTCCCAATGTCGGTCAGGTTTTGTTGGATGGCAAGTGTGAATTCAACCGGTCGATGCAGCACGGCTGAGTAATTGGGTTATGCCAATGTGGAAGTGAAAGCAGGTGATGCCCCCGCGGGCTGGCCCGAACACCCAATGGAATCGCTGGCACGGTCGCGTCGCGCAAGGCAGTCGTACACAGAAGCGATGCTCGAAAAAAAGCCGACCCTGGGGCCGGCAGTCAATGGAAAACAATGAAATAAAACTATGCTGCTGCGGGCTGCCCTAGCACCGAGCTGAACAGCGTCAGCGCTTCCTGTGCCGCAGTCGGGGCAACGCGTTCGTAGGCAAAGCCGCCAGCTTGTACCAGCACATAATCTCCCAGCGCCAATGGACCTTCCATCAACATCAGGCTGACATCACGCTGTTCGCCAAAACATTCCACTGTGGCCATTTCGCCAGTCAAAGCAATGACGCGGGAGGGAATCGCCATGCACATGACTAAGCCGCCTTCGGCAGGTTGTTTTTGACAACCACGCCCAGTTCGCGCAATTCCGTTACTACCAAGTCCATCAACTCCGGTAGGCGTGCTTCCACTTGAGGCGAGAGTGACATGCCGGTTTCCAGCGATACCGGCTCGACACCGATGACGGTGACGCCACCGGGTTGCTCGCCGATAAATGCCAGTGTAGCCAGCACATCCGACAGGCCGATCTGATGCGGCGACAGTTTGGTCTTGAAAAACACCGGCACTTGATCACCGGTCAGCCTGACGATGGAGGCGGGATCCTTGCCACTGCGCACCGCATCAATGATGATGATGTGATCGCATTTGGACAGGTCGTCCAACATTTCCATGCCGGTGGTACCGCCATCAATAATTACGACCTCCTGAGGGAGGTCGTAATCAAGCTGCAATTTTTCGATCGCCCTGACTCCGATGCCTTCATCGGAGAGCAGGGTATTGCCAACGCCGAGAACAACGATGCGCATTAAAGAGCCTTCACCTGAACAACCGGTTTGCCTTCGGCATCGAGCACGTGCACGGCGCAAGCCAGGCATGGGTCGAACGAGTGTACCGTGCGCAGCACTTCCAGAGGACGCTCAGGATCGGCGACCGGCGTGTTCAGCAGTGATGCTTCGTACGGTCCGGGCACGTCGCCTTCGTTGCGCGGGGCGGCGTTCCAGGTGGTCGGCACAACGGCCTGATAGTTCTTGATCTTGCCGTTATCGAGCACTACCCAGTGCGACAGCACGCCGCGCGGAGCTTCATGGAAGCCGACGCCGCTGACTTCGCCCTTGGGGAACACGGGCTTGTTGAAAGTGGCGGTATCACCCTTGCCGATATTTTCCACCAGCAGGTTCCACTGGTTGGCCAGTTCGTCCACTTGCACCGCGCAGGACACAGCACGGGCGGCATGGCGACCGATGGTGGAGTGCACTGCAGCCAAAGGAATCTTGGTCTTGGCGATGGAGCCTGCGGTATCCAGCACACCGGTCAGGTACTTCAGTGTGGGTGCATGGCCTTGTGCTGCCATTGCCAGTACGCGGGACAGCGGGCCGACTTGCGCCGGGTTGCCGTAGAAAGTCGGCGACTTGACCCACGAATACTTGCCGTCATCCTGGAAGTCGGTGTAGTTGGGGATGGTCTCGCCCTTGTACGGGTGCAACGCGCCCTTGCCGCCCTTGTACCAGGAGTGCTTGACGCTTTCCTGAACGCCGTCGCGGAAGTAGGCATCATTGAACGATTTGATCGGCTTGATGGAAGCCAAGTCGCCACCCTTGACGTAACCGCCGGGCAGGGCGAACTTGGTGCCCTTGGTGTCGAGAGGCAGGTCGGGTACGCACAGATAATCCTTCACGCCCGCGCCGATGGCTGTCCAGTCCGCGTAGAACGCGCCAACAGCGGCGATATCCACCAGATAAACGTTCTTGACGAAGTCGCTCAGTTTGTCGATCCATTCCTTGATTGCCATCAGGCGTTCGATGGTCAGCACCGATTGAGAATCCGTTGCGATCGGGTTGGAAACGCCGCCCACCGCCATGTTCTGGATGTGCGGTGATTTGGAACCGAGGATGCTCACGATCTTGCTGGCGTAGCGTTGGATTTCCAGCGCTTGCAGGTAGTGGGTGACTGCCAGCAGGTTCACTTCGGGCGACAGCTTCATTGCCGGGTGACCCCAGTAGCCGTTGGTGAAGATGCCGAGCTGGCCGGTGCCGACGAAACCGCTCAGGCGTTCTTTCACCTTGGTGAATTCTTGTTTGCTGTTGCCGCTCCAACTGGACAGGCTTCCGGCGAGCGCCGCCGTCTTGCCAGGGTCGCCCTTGAGTGCGGAAGTGACATCCACCCAGTCCAGCGCCGACAAGTGATAGAAGTGCACAATATGGTCGTGGATGGCATGTGCCGTAATGATCAGGTTGCGGATGTACTGTGCGTTCAGCGGAATTTCCATCTGCAGCGCGTTTTCAACAGCGCGCACCGAGGTGATCGCATGCACCGTGGTACACACGCCGCAGATACGCTGGGTAATCGCCCAGGCGTCGCGCGCATCGTGTCCGACCAGGATCTGTTCAACACCGCGCCACATTTGACCGGAAGCCCAGGCCTTGGAAACCTTGCCGTTGTTCACTTCGCAATCGATACGCAGGTGACCCTCGATACGTGTGATCGGATCAATCGTAATTCTTTTTCCCATTTAAATTCTCCTAGTTTCTCTGATTACTTGTTTGTGGCAACGGCAGATGATTCGTTATTTCCCGACAGGATCGGCAGGTAACGCACCAGCACGATGTAACCCAGTATTTCCAGTGCGATCATGCCGATGGAAACCATGATCTCGGATACAGACGGGAAGTAATGCCAGCCCGGACCGGTTTCATAACCGACCAGGAACGAATTGATACGCAGTATGAAGCCGGCCATGATCAGGCTGCAGGCAGCGATGAACAGCTTCGCCGGATTCTTGCGGGCTTGGGCATTCGACAGTATCACCAGCGGTGCAACGAACAGCGCTGTTTCAACCCAGAACATGAACGCCTCGATATTGAGCGCGAACATGTTGCCCAGCGCGCCACGCACTGCCAAGTCAACGAAGCGGATAGCCAGATAAGCAGCCAGTGTCCACAGCATCACCTTGGATAACTTGCCCAGCAGGTGCATTTCCAGCGGACGCTTGAAGCCGGCAGAAGACAGGCAGGCCTCGAAGACAACGATGGCAAAACCGATGGTGATCGCCGTCATCAGGTAGAACAGCGGCAGCAGAATCGACTGCCACAGCGGATGAACCTGATAACCGAACACCACCAGCAGCGAACCCAGCGACGACTGGTGCATGGAAGGCAGCACCGTGCCGAGCGCGATGAGGAAGAACAGCACCTTGTTGAGTTTCTTCTTCGTGTCCTTCTTGCCAAACTTTTCCAGGAAGGCAGGCGAGAACTCGATCCACATCACGACGATGTATGCCGAGATACATACGGCTACTTCGAACATCACGGAGTTGGGTTGCGCATAGCCCGGCCAGAAGATGTGCCAGAAGTTCCAGTAACGGCCCAGGTCGAAGATCACACCGGCACCGGCCAGCGTGTAGCCGAACAGACTCGCCAGCAAGGCTGGTCGCACCATAGGGTGGTACTCACCCTTGTTGAAAATGTACACCAGCAGTGCCACCGAATAGCCGCCGCAGGCAAAGGCGGAACCGATCACCACGTCGTACACCACCCAGATACCCCAAGTGTAGCCGTCGTTGATGTTGGTGACTGCACCAAGGCCGAAAATGAAACGCACCAGCAGGATAACGCCGGCAAGCGCCACCAGCGCCGCCAGAATTTTCGTGGTGGGCGTCCAGAGCGGTCCGCCTAGCGGTGCAGGAGCAGGATGATTGTGAGCTGCAGACATCGATATCTCCTTATTTCTTCTCGTCGTCGGCGTCATCGTCATGTTTGACGTTGCGCTTGGCGACATAAGTCAACACACCGAGGAAGGCCAGCGGTATCGCCAGCGCGTTACCGTAGAGCGTGTGCTGCATGGTCTCGGACTTGGCCGCGTAGGATTGCTCCGGCAGCTTGGGCATGCCCAGCTTCTCGAACGGCACGGCAGACAGTTTCAGCATCTGGGTTCCGCCGAGTTCCTTCTCGCCATAAATCTCCGGCAGATATTTCGCCGCCTTGGCAGTATGGGAAGACTGGTCATGCGTGTTGATGTTGCCGCGCGGGAACTGAGTCTCCTCGCCTGGCTTCAATGCCAGACGACGCTTCGCTTCAGCGTGCAGATCCTTGACTTTGCCGTACAGCGTGGCGCCGGTCGGGCACACTTGAGCACAGCCGGCATACTGGCCGTCCGGAATGCGGTGGCGGCACAGTTGGCACTTGCTGATTTGCGGTACAGGGGTGTCGTACTGGAAGCGCGGCACGCCGAACGGGCATGCAGCCACGCAATAACGACAGCCGATGCAGATGCTCTTGTCGTAGCCGACAATGCCGGTGACCTTGTCCTTGGTCATGGCCGATACCGGGCAGGCAGATACGCAGGATGGATCAACGCAATGCAGGCAGGACACCTTCATGAAGGCAAAGCCGTCTTTCTCGCTATCCTTGGTCTGGCTATTGCCGTCCTGATATACCTTGATGACATTGAGCGTCTTGCCGGAAATGTCGAGCGGGGTATCCCACAAATGCTCCGGAGTGGAAAACTCCGGCGGCATATTGTTAACCTCCTTGCATGCGGAAACGCAAGCCTTGCAGCCGATGCACAGGGTGCTGTCGTACAGTAGCCCCAATGCTTCGTCCGGCATGGTTTTGTTTTCGCGCGCCTCGGCTGGCGCACCCGTTGCAAGCAAGGTGCCCCCGGCCAGCGCTCCCTTAAGGAATTCGCGCCGGCTTATGCTCATGATGGGTTCCTTTCCTCTTTCTTGGCGGGTTCGCTCTCATCGAGCTTGACGTCCTTGCCAAGATTCTTCGCCAGTTGCATGCCGGCGCCGACTGCTGCTCCGGCTACTGCCGCGGTCAGCACTGCTGCACCGAGGGTGGCGCCAATGCCTTGTTCTTCAACAACGCGCGGGAAGCCTACCGGCGGACGCATGGTCTTCAGATCGGCCAATGCATGGATAGGTTTGGTGAACACGATACCCTTTTCGGTACAGCCGATGCAGGGGTGGCCGGTACCGACCGGCCAGCTCGCATTGCCGACATCGCCGAACAGAATTGCCGGGCAGTTCGCATAGGTCTCCGGACCTTTGCAGCCCAGCTTGTACAGGCAGTAGCCTTTTTTGTGACCATCGTCGCCGAATTCCATGGCAAAGCGGCCGGCATCGAAGTGAGCGCGGCGTTCGCAGTTCTCATGGACGAGGCGTGAGTAAGCAAACTTGGGACGGCCTTTTTCATCCACATCCGGCAATTTGCCGAAGGTCAGGAAGTGCACGACTGTGGAAAGGAAGTTGTACGGATTTGGAGGACAGCCGGGAATGTTGGGAACCACCTTGCCCAGAATCTCGGACACGCTTGTCGCCCCAGTGGGGTTCGGTGGCGTGGAGGGCATACCGCCCCAAGAAGCACAGCTGCCGATCGCAATGACTGCGGCGGCGTCTGCAGCACATTCCTTGAGCAGCTCTATTGCAGTTTGGCCACCAATCTTGCAGTAGATGCCGTTATCCTTGGTCGGGATCGCACCTTCCACTACCAGAATGTATTTGCCCTTGTGAGCCTTCATTGCCGATTTGCGTGCTGCATCGGCTTGATGACCGGCGGCGGCAAACAGTGTTTCGTGATAATCGAGAGAAATAATGTCGAGAATCAGCTTATCAATTGCTGGATGCTCTGCACGCAGCAACGATTCGGTACAGCCGGTGCACTCCTGGAATTGCAGCCAGATCACCGACGGACGCTGCTTGGTCGCCACTGCTTTGGCGATTGCGGCTTCCGCACTCTTGGGTAATCCCATGGTTGCCGCCATCGCGGCACACATTTGCATGAAAGTGCGACGAGAAATGTCCAACCGTTTTTCCAGTGCTACCATGCTTTTTTCGTTTTCAATGGTGTCATCATTCATAGCCTAAGCCCCTTGTTATCGTTTACAACGCACTTCAAATATATCAAGAACCATGCCACGCAGAAATTTCCATTTGAAACAATGAGCACACTTCTCAAATACGAGAAATCCAGCGTGTTTGGAGTAATTTAAGTGACCTGGAAATTTGAATAACTGGAAAGATAGTTTACAGCAAATTTACCTGAGGAAAATACTAGGTAATTGTTTTACTTGATAAAAACGCTTGGCCAATATTTGTTCTGGAGAAACCGGAAAGATTTCTGACAGTAAGTCATAAAGTTAGAGTGGTTACTTCTGCCGGAAGCTCGGTTGTCCGGAGAATTCCCAAATATTTTTGCTGAGCAATGCGAAGAATGGCAGAGCAAAATGCTCTGGATTTAACATGTTGGGCCAAAGTTTAGTTAAGCCCAAAAGCTGAAAGTGATAAAATTCGTGCAGGAGAGTAGTAAAGAGTAGGCGACCTATCCGACTTCAAGTCGTAATCAAAATATTATGTGATGGGGGCGTGCCATGTATAACCTTCTCGGTCAGGTTTCATAT
>CAYOJU010000046.1:12137-21054 GCA_964404355.1 uncultured Sideroxydans sp.
AAATATTATGTGATGGGGGCGTGCCATGTATAACCTTCTCGGTCAGGTTTCATATCCAGTATTCATTGCTTGCGTGTTTGTATTTTTCATTCTCGCCAGCATTTTTTCTTTTGTTGTTGGCATTGGCTTGGCTACAAAAAATGCCAGAATGTTGCGCTTCTTCGATTTCATGAACAGGCGCGTGTCCACGCGTCAGTTGATCAAGCCATTGACCGCGCCGCGCTACATCGAGCCGGTTCTGCTCAAGCGTCCCGCACTGCTCGGCGGGGGTATCATTGTGGGTGCGGTTATCTCCATATTGCTTCTCAAGGAATACGACGCGATCGTATTTCAGCCCATTTACTCCGGAGTATTTGCAATTGAAACTGCGGATATATTGGCGGGCTACACCCGCGCATTTCTGCTGATCGGGAATGGACTCTGTATCGGGGTGGGCGTACTGCTGGTGTATTTCCCCGAGAAGTTGCAGGCCATCGGCCGTTACACTGACAGGTGGATGACCTTCCGCAAGCAGACCAAGCCATTGCACGAGACCTACTTCGACGTGGACAGATGGGTCATGTCGAACGCCAGAGCTACAGGAATCACACTGAGTGTCTTGTCGCTCGGTTTGGGTATCTTCATGTACATGCGTCTCTAAATATCAGGTTGAAGCAAACCTGCAAAAAGGCCATGCCTCGCGGCATGGCCTTTTTGTTTGCGCGGAACTTCCGCGATTAGCTGCGTCAGAACGTCCAGCCCAGCCCGATTTCGCGATAAGTGTCGTCCGTGGCCGGCATCACGGTGGTACCGGCCGGGATCGTCAAAGCAGGGATGCTTGGGAAATAGGTTTTCTTGGTGATCACGGCGGTGGCAGACATGCGCGAAACGGCGACGGTGAAATTCAGGTGATCGGTCGCCTGATAGTCGAGGCCCACACGCCGGGTTTTCAGTTCCTGATCCAGTTGGGTCGACGTCTTGCTGGAGGAAACATCCACGGTGAACGCTTCCGTCATGCGCCAGGTGATGCCGAAAGTATTGGTCGAGTCCGGGAAGGACAGCAGGCTGGAAACCGTGCTGAAGAACTTGCGCTTTGTAGACAGCATCAAGTGCGCTGCCGCATCCTTCGGGTCGCGGTCGTAACTGTAACGGTCGAACGTTGCGTAGAGCGTAACCGGATCCGCAATATCCTGACTCAATCCGAACGTATTCCCGGTCTGGCTGAGCGTTCTGTTTTGCACAGCCGCCGGCAGGGTGTTGAAGTTGTATTCTGACTCAGCCCGCTTCAGGTTGAGCCGGGTTTGCAACTTGCTGTCCCACAGTGTATGCAGCGCGAGTGCGAGGCTGAGTGTATTGCCGGAGATATCGATCAGGCTGTTATCCTGCTTGTTGTGGGTCACGCCCAGCGTGGCGAGCTTGGCGGGTTTCCACTCCAGCCCGAAGGCGGACTGGGAGATGGTATCCGCCGTGGACGAATCGGATTTGAAGCCGAGCACATTCACGCTCAGCGAGGTATCGAACAGGTCGGCATTGCCGCGAACCTCGGTCGAGCGATACCCGTTGGGGCCGGAGCCCGACGTTGCCTGGATATCGGCTTCTGCTTTTGCCGCGGAAGGAAGCGTAAATAACAATGCGGCCATGGAAGCCGCGCCAAAACGCAAATTCGGTTGGTATTTTTTCATGTCGTTATTTTTCAATCCCTGTTCCTGCGCGCTCTTTGCTGCTGGCGTTCCATGCGGCGCTGGATGACGCGCTCGCGTTGTTCCGGTGTCATGTTGCGCCACCGTTCGATGAGCTTCTCTTTTTGATCCGGCGTCAGGCTCTGCCACTTCGCGCGCAGCGCCTGGCGTTGCTCGGGCGGGAGTTCGCGAAACTCGCGCATGCGCTGTTTCACAAACTCCCGTTGCTCCGGTGTCATGTTCTTGAAACGGATCAGGCGTTCCTTTGCCTGAGCCCGCTGCTCCGGCGTCATGGCAGCCCATCTTGTGGCGCCCTTGCTCAGGCGCTCCTGCTTCTGCGGCGGCAGGCTGGCCCAGCGGTCTTTCATGGGCGCCAGCACCTGTTGCTGCTGCGGGTTCAGCTCGCTCCAGGCGACACCTTCCGCCATCGCGTTGCCGGCAAACAGCGCCAGCCCCAGCATCAACAGCATGCACAACCGGCGCAACATTCCGGTATGGATCTTATTCAGCATTTTTCACCTCCTGCGCTGCAGGTTTTTCATTCAACTTTTCGTCTGACATCGCGATCTCGAGATCGGTCACCTCATCGTCCATCTCACCCAGCATCTCGATGGCCTCCATCGTCGATGCATCATCGATAGCCGTCACCTTCGCGGTATCCTTTGTTGATTCCTTCGCCGTGTCATCCGCGTATGCCGTGTGCACATATCCCAGCACCAGCAAGGCGTACCACCAGTGGCTAACCCGCATGTTGTTTGTCCTCCTCGTCCATCATGGCTTCCATCACGATGAAGAAGTCCGGGTCGGATACCGTGTCCGCGCTGTCGTCTTCGCTCAGCAACAACTCCAGCGCAAAATCCGGATCGGCCTGCGCCACCTGCACCGGTACATCCGGGCGGCGGTTGACGATGACCAGGGTCACCGCCAGCACGGCAACAGTCGCCAGCGCCGTCGCCGGAATCCAGGTGCCCGCAGGTAGCCAGCGCGCGAAGAACGATTTCTGCTCCAGCGCACGGGCGCGGCCTGCGGCAAGGCGGCGGCGCGTGTCGGCATCCAGCGTGGTCACGCTGGAATCCAGCGCCGTCCTGGCCCGCTGTTCAAATTCCTGATCTTCCCGGTTCATCGGTGTCCCTCCAGTTTTCCGCGTAACTTTTCCAGTGCCCGCGCGTGGTGCGTCTTCACGGCGCTTTCCGAACATTGCATGACTGCGGCCGTCTCTGCCACATCCAGCCCTTCCCACATGCGCAGCAAAAAAACCTGCTGCTGGCGGTAGGGCAGCGCCTCCAGTTCCTGCTCCAACTGCTCCATGAACTGCTCGTTGCCGAGCTGGATGGCCGGATCGCTGGCTTCATGCGCCGGCAACTGCTCCAGTTCATCTTCCGCATCCTCGTCGTCGCTGGCGAAGAACCAGTGGCGGAAACGATTGCGCACCGACTGCCGACGATGCCAGTCGAGAATGCGCGACTGCAGGATGCTGTAGAACAGCGCGCTCCATTCACTCTCATCGCGATCTGCATACTTCTGCACCAGCTTCATCATCGCTTCCTGCACCAGTTCCAGCGCATCGTCACGGTTACGCGTGGCGAACTGGGCGATGCGGAAGGCACGGCCTTCGATGGCAGCAAGAAATTTCTGCATATCCCGATTGCGGTCGTGGTCGTGCCTGATAAAAGGAGCCTGAAGTTTACGTTAATTACTTCGCGCGTTGGGCACGGCGATCGTGGCGCTGCTCGATACGCTCGCCCTTGCGGTCCAGGCGATTGTCGATGCGCTCGCCCTTCTTCTCAAGCTTGTCGGCCTTTTCTTCGTTGCCGGCGGCACGCGCCTTGTCGGCCCTGGCGTCCATGCGATTCTCGATACGGTCGCCTTTTTTATCCAGACGCCGCTCGATACGTTCGCCGCGGCGCTCGATCTGGGCGGGGGTGCGGGTGGACGAAGGGTTGGTCGCGGCCGTGTTCGACGGGGCGGCATCGTCGGCAAAAACCGGGGATGCTGCAATCAGGGTCAGAAAGGTACCTGCGATAATCAGTTGGCTTTTCATTGTGCTACTCCTTTGTTCGGGTTGGATTTCGCACCCATTTTTTCCCGGTGCTTACAGGATAGAACGCGGTGGTTTTGGCTTCGACTACAAGTCCGTGAAAATATATTTCGACTATTCACACGACACCGGGATTAGAATCCCCATCAATACTCGCCTGCGCAATGCGGGCCGGATCGACGGCCGAACCGCCCGAACGATGCGCATGGCGTACTGCCTCGCACTTATGGCATTCACTGATAGAGACATGAAGATAGGTAAGCAGTCAGTTGGTGGTGTTCTGGGGATTATTCTCGTTACCCTGATGGCAGGTTGCGTCACCGACACTGCTGTAACGACGAAGCCGAGCGCCCCCATCAGCAAAGTGGCGCTGGTTTCATTCGCGGTGACCAATTGGGGCGGCATCGTCTCGGGTACTGGCGGCGATGCCAAAGCGGCAGAACTGATCAATCACACCCTGTCCGAAATGGTTGCTTATACCGAGAACAGGCTCACGGGCTACCTGCGCATCAGCAGGGCATCGGGCTTTGTCGGCAGCGTGGCCTACCGCAACTTGGGCGTCAAGAACGAACTCGACCTGCTGCTCCCCAAAGAAAATGGGCAGCCCTTCGCACTTTTCTCCAAAGATAACGACGATGTGATCGCCGCCAATCTCGCGCCGGCAGTCGCCAAAAAACTTTGCGCCGAGCTGCAGGTGGATGCGGTGGTTGTGGTGTATTCCGAATGGGCGGTCACCATGGGAAAAACGGTCAAGGCGCAGCGGGCACTGGCCAGGGTTGTCGTCTCCGTATGGGATAGCAGCGGCAACCTGGTTTTCACCAAGCGCGCCGAGCGAACGGGAACGGGTATTCTCGGTGCGCCATACAGCCCCGTGGTCGCGAACGAATACACCATCGGTCAATGGAGCAGCGCGTACTTCAGAGCGTTCGACCAGATCGTTGCGCAGATGAAGCCCGCACTGAAGCCGTAAGCACTATTGTTTGTTGGACCTCAGCGTCAGGGCGAACGGATTGATATTGGGTAATCAACCGACCGTATTGAGTTCCATCGTGAACAAGGCGCCGCCACCGTGGGCGTTGGCGAGGCTGACGCAACCGCCACCGTGGGCTTCGGTAACCGCTTTGCACAACGACAAGCCCAGGCCGGTTGAATCGGGATTTACGGCGGGCGTATTGGCTTTGATGTTGTCGGAAGTAGCCAGCCCGGGCCCGTCATCCAGTACGAAGAATGTCAGCCGGTCTGCATCCTGCTCGAACCAGACATCCACGCGGCTGGCGGCATAACGGACGGCATTATTCAACGCCGACTCGAGCGCCAGGTCGACCAGGTATTCGTCGAACGAGCCGACACCCTTGCGCCTGACGCCGGGCGCGATTCTGATCTGGTTCTCTTTCAACTGAATGTCGATGGCGCGGCCATGCTTGGCGGCCGGGGGCGCCGACTGGCAGTTATCGATCATGTCTTCCAGGAATTCGGTCAACTCGACTTCGCCGATGTTGGGGATCAACCGGCCTTGCTCGTGTTTGTAGAGCGTGAGAAAACTGATCAGGCGATTCTTCAATTCGATGCAGCGCTGATAGGCCTTGCGCGCCTCCTCGGGCGCATCGGAACGATGGTTGAGCTGCTCCAGATCGGACTCCAGCAGGGCCAGAGAATTCTTGATGTCGTGGATCACCAGCGTGGCTAAAGCTTGTTGCACCCTTATTCCCCCGTCAACTGGTTGTAAAAGCGGTAAAAGCCCATCACTTTCTCATTGCGCGGCAGCAGCTGGTCCAGCGTTGCCAGATAATTCCTGGCGCGTTGCTGCACCTCCGGGTTCATGCCTCCTTGCTTCAGCCACAGTAGGTGTAGCTGGGTCACCGCCAGAAAAGCCTCGATATTTTCGCTCTGTATCTCCAGCGCCTCAAGCACCTTCTGGTAGGCCGCCTCGAACTGCGCCACGTGCATCAGCTTTTTCGCCTCGTTCACCAGCACCAGAATGCGCTTCTGTCCCGCATCGATGACGTCGTCGATCTTGTCGTCCTGCCCGGTGTCGATCATAGACTTGGTGACGTGGCGCTCGATGCGCTCCCGTTCCTCGCCGCTGGACTGGACTGCCTGCGTCAGCATCTTCAGGCCGAGGACGGGGTCCCCCATCTTGAAAGCCGCCTTGCCGAGCAGGTTCATGGCGGCACTGTCGCTTTGCGGCGTCAACAGCCGTTGCGACTTCTCCAGCAGTCTTTTTGCCGATGCCGTGTCCCCCGCATCGTAATAGGCCTGCGCCAAAATGGCATTCTTGGCGATGCCGAAAGAGCCCTTGTCTTCGTATTTGCGCGCGCTGTTTCTCAGCGTGTGGATGGCGCCCTGATGGTCGCCCATGTCGGTCTGTATCTGTGCCAGCGACAGGTAGTCATCGGGGTGCTCGGCCATGGAGCCGCTCGACAGCTTGATGGCGGATTCGGACAGCTTCCTCGCCTCGTCCAGCTTGCCCAGCAGGAAAGCCGATTCCGACGTGGTGCGGAAACGCTTCGCGGTAGGCAGTATCCTGGCGGATTGCTCCATCAGCTTGTAGGCGCCTTCCTCATCCTTCTGCAATTTTTTGATCTCGGCCAGCAACTCATACGCCGCCACGTAGTTCGGGTTATGCGCGATGAGCTCCTGCGCCATCTGTTCGGCTGCCGCCGGTTCGTTCAGCAGCAGGCGTACACGCGCAATGCCGATCTTCACCCACGGCACGTTGTCGTGCAGCGACAGGGCTTTTTCATAGGTCTTGAGCAGGTCGGTGGTGTCGTTCAGGGCGAGCAGCGCTTCCGCTTTCAGCTTGAGCGCGGCCATCACCCAGCGTTCGTCCGTTACCAGCGACATCAGCCGGTCGCATTCGCTGACCACCAGCAGATAGTTCTTTTCGTCCATCGCCGTGAGCGCGGACGCCAGGAAGTTGCGGCGGTCAAACAGCCTTATCAGACGGGCGCGCAGCCGCTTTTCCGGGCACGGCTTCAGGATGTAATCGTCCGGGGCGTACTCCACGGCATTGGCGACAAAGGCATACTCGGCTTCCGCCGTCACCATCACAAAGATCGTCTTGGCGCTGAGCAGTTGCTCGTGCCTGAGGTACTCCAGAAAATGCTGTCCGGAACTGGTTTCGTTGAGGTTGTAGTCGCACAGGATCAGGTCGTAGTGGATATCCTCGAGCTCATCCAGCGCTTCCTTGGCATTGGCGAGGCATTTGACCTGATTCATGCCCATCCATTGCAGCTGCGAGCGCAGTGCGTGGCGCATCGCGCCCATGTCGTCGATGACCAGCGCCGAAAGCTGGTCGAAGCGGATATATTCGCTTTCAACGGCGTCCCCTTTGCCGCCGATGATATCCGCCACATTGTTTGCGGCCGATTGTTTCGCTTGCATTGCTTTCCCTGACCAATCCGAAGCGCCCCTTGCGCTTCAAAATAGCAGACGAATAATAACCCATAAATAATTTGAGGGATTTTTTTACCCCGGATGTTTTTGGGCCGGTCTGCCCCCGCCGCAGGCCGGGTTCCGGGCGGAAAATACCGGCCAAACGGCGTATTCCGGTGCGCTAGTGCTTGCGAACCGGCTTTCCGGTAAGCTACGCCCCTTCCAGTCCCCACCTCAGAAAGCGCAATAAAATGGCACAAGGTCAATATGTAATGTCCATGCTCCGCGTGAGCAAGATCGTTCCCCCCAAGCGTCAGATCATCAAGGATATCTCCCTCAGCTTCTTCCCCGGCGCCAAGATCGGCCTGCTGGGTCTGAACGGCTCGGGTAAATCCACCGTGCTGCGCATCATGGCGTTGCAGGACAAGGAATACGACGGCGAGGTGCAGCACCTGCCCAACATGAAGATCGGTTACCTGCCGCAAGAGCCCGTGCTCGATCCGGCCAAGACCGTGCGCCAGGAAGTGGAATCCGCCCTGGGCGAAGTGATGGAAGCGCAAGCCAAGCTGGACGCGGTGTATGCCGCCTATGCCGAGCCGGATGCCGACTTCGACGCGCTCGCCGCCGAGCAGGCCCGCCTGGAAAACATCATCGCCGCCAGCGGCAGCGATGCCTCGCACCAGATGGAGATCGCCGCCGATGCGCTGCGCCTGCCGGAATGGGATGCCGTGGTCAAAAACCTTTCCGGCGGCGAGAAGCGCCGCGTGGCGCTGTGCAAGCTGCTGCTGGAAAAGCCCGACATGCTGCTGCTGGACGAACCCACCAACCACCTGGATGCCGAATCGGTGGAATGGCTGGAACAGTTCCTCGTGCGCTTCCCCGGCACCGTGGTCGCCGTCACCCACGATCGCTACTTCCTCGACAACGCCGCCGAATGGATCCTCGAACTCGACCGCGGCCACGGCATCCCCTGGAAGGGCAACTACTCAAGCTGGCTGGAGCAAAAGGGCGAGCGACTGGCGCAGGAGCAGAAGCAACTCGACGCGCATTCAAAAGCGATGAAGCAGGAACTGGAATGGGTGCGTCAGAATCCCAAGGCGCGCCAAGCCAAATCCAAGGCGCGTATCGCCCGCTTTGAAGAGCTCAATTCGCAAGAACACCAGGCCCGCAACGAAACGCAGGAAATCTTCATCCCCGTCGGCGAACGTCTGGGTAACGAAGTCATCGAATTCGACGGCGTGAGCAAAGCCTATGGCGACCGCCTGCTGATCGACAACCTCAGCTTCAAGATTCCGCCCGGCGCCATCGTCGGCATCATCGGCCCCAACGGCGCGGGTAAATCCACCCTGTTCCGCATGATCACCGGCAAAGAAAAACCGGACAGCGGCATCGTTGCGATCGGCCAGACCGTCAAGATCGCCTTCGTCGACCAATCGCGCGAAGGGCTGGAGAACGACAAGACCGTGTTCGACGCCATCTCCGGCGGCAACGAGATTTTGACCGTGGGCAAATACGAAACCCCGGCGCGCGCCTACATCGGCCGCTTCAACTTCAAGGGCGCGGATCAGGGCAAGATCGTCGGCCAACTCTCCGGCGGTGAACGCGGACGCCTGCACCTGGCGCAGACCCTCATCTCCGGCGGCAACGTGCTGCTGCTCGACGAACCCTCCAACGACCTCGACGTGGAAACCCTGCGCGCGCTCGAAGATGCGCTGCTCGAATTCGCCGGCTGCGTCGCCGTCATCTCCCACGACCGCTGGTTCCTCGACCGCATCGCCACCCACATCCTCGCCTGCGAAGGCGATTCCAAGTGGACGTTCTTTGATGGCAACTATCAGGAATATGA
>CAYOJU010000047.1:0-16726 GCA_964404355.1 uncultured Sideroxydans sp.
AGAAGCCTTTGGCGCCGAAAGTCATGGCTCCCAGGCAGAGTTCGGAAACATAGAGGCCGGTATTGCCTAACAGACGATAGCGCATGACTGATAACTCCTCTAAAGATGGGACAAATTAGGCGGGCGAGAATTACACACCAAAAGGGTTCTGCTCGGTATGCCAATATACTCCCGGAATTACTGAATCAGGCCTTCTGCTTTCATTGCAGCCTGCACGGCAGGACGCTCTAAAATTCTTGCCAGGTAATCCCTTATCTTTGGAAACGGAGTCAGGTCAAAACCGACCCGGTCGCTCCATTTCAAAACGACAAACAGGTACGCATCGGCCACGGTGAAAAGCACACCCATCAGGTACGGCTGGTTCGTCAACTGGGCTTCCACATAGCCGAGACGCCGCGTGAGCAGGTCATGCGCACGCGTTTTTTCCTCGGGCGATACGGCCTTGTTGAAAAGCGGACTGAAGGTTTTGTGCAGTTCAGTACCGATGAACGTCAGCCACTCCTGAAGACGGTACCGTTCCATTGTGCCCGCCTTGGGGGCCAGGCCGGATGCCGGATTCTGATCGGCGATATATTGCAGCACCGCCGCACCTTCGGTCAGGATGCTGCCGTCGTCGAGCCGAATTGTTGGCACGTAACCTTTGGGATTAACCTGGTTGAAATCCTCACCGCTGGCGGTTTTTCCAGTGGAGGCAATGAACTGGTCGACTTCAAACGGCAGTCCGGATTCATGCAGTGAAATGTGAGAAGCAAGCGAGCAGGCGCCGGGAGCGTAATAGAGTTTCATGGGACCACCTCTGTGCAATAGTTTTCGATCTGCCAGTAGGCAGACCGCCATTCCGAAACGTAATGCTGCTATTGAAGCTTGTGGCACCTGTCATGTACTTTGTCAGGGTATCAAATCGCTTTTCCAATATATATTCCCAAGCCAGACAGCTCAACACCATCTTCAGAGTGGTCTTGTCTGGCGCGTGTAACTTGTTTCGTTGGATGGGCGGTGTCTGACAACGTTCCGGAAATCACCGTGCGGATACGACGAATCATTGTTTCGGCGAAGGTATAATGCGCCTCCTTTGAAGCGGCAGTTTTTCATCAAATTATTTTCCGGAGTTTTTCTTGTTCAAACTGATCGGTATTGTGGCGGGTTATTACTTCCTCGGGTTCTGGGGCGGTCTTCTCGGTTTCTTCTTCGGGTCGTCCATCGATCGCGTGAGAGCGTACGGCACGGGCGGGTTTAACCCGATGCAGAATGTGGTTCGCCAGGCGGTGTTCCTGGAGACCGTGTTCATCTCGATGGGCAAGCTGGCGAAGGCGGACGGGCACGTATCGCAGGATGAAATCGATCATGTCGAGGAGTTCATGCAGAAACTGGGCATGTCTGCCGAGCACCGCCTGCAGGCCATCGCCTTGTTCAAGCAAGGCGCCGATCCCGCATTCGACATTGCGCCAACCTATGCAAGTTTCATGTCCGTTTGCGGGCACACGAAGAGTCTGAAAGAAATGTTGTTGATCTACCTGATCGTGATGGCATTGGCCGACGGCCATTTCCATCCGGCGGAAGAGGCACTGCTGACCGATATTGCGGGACGCCTGGGTTACGGCCGTGATGCGTTCAGGCACCTGATGGATATGGTGCTGAATCAGTCGCACTTTGGCGGCGGGCAGGTGAGTACAGCCGCAGCCCTGGATGACGCCTACAAGGCTTTGGGAGTGGGCAAGGACAGTTCGGATGCGGAAGTGAAACGCGCCTGGCGCAAGCTGATGAGCCAATACCACCCGGACAAACTGATCGGCCAGGGCATGCCGGAGGATATGATTGCGATGGCGACCGAACAATCGAAAGATATCCAGCTGGCCTACGAAATGATCAGGAAGAGCCGCAATCTCTGATCAAGGGGGTGAGTATGAAGATCATTCTGGTACGCCACGGTGAAAGCGAAGGGAACGTTGCCCATCTCATTAACGACGATCCGTCGCGCTCTGTGAACCTGACTGAACGCGGCAGGGCGCAGGCCGAGGCGACCGCGAATGCTTTGCGGGAAGTGCGATTTACGCATGCTTATGCATCCGAATTTCCGCGTGCTCAACAGACTGCTGCGATCCTGCTACGCCACCATGACTTGCAGTTACAGATTGATGCACGACTGAATGAACGCCGTTCCGGCCTGGACGGGCAGCATGT
The DNA here is from genome assembly GCA_964404355.1 of uncultured Sideroxydans sp. Classification (GTDB taxonomy): domain Bacteria; phylum Pseudomonadota; class Gammaproteobacteria; order Burkholderiales; family Gallionellaceae; genus Sideroxyarcus. The sequence continues at coordinate 2,182 of CAYOJU010000047.1, forward strand.
GGATGTATTCAACAATCTGGTGGCTGACGACCCTCTGCACTTCAAACCCGCGCAGGGAGAGTCTTTTATGGAGCAAATGGCGCGACTGCGCAGCTTTCTGGATGAAGCGGCATCTCGTCATGCTGAAGGTATCGTGCTTGCCGTCTCGCATGAGAATCCCATCGTGGCCGTGCGGGCACTTATGAATGACGAACCGGAACTGGAGGTACACCGGCATCTCGACAATTGTGAGTGGATCGAGGTGCCATGGCCCGCATCGAGGTCCATTTAGGACATCCGTCTCCGCGCCCACGAAGTGTCGCGATGTCGTTACTTCTAGAATGGGTATATGCGAATTGACTTCTTCGGACCGGGCGCCTATAAATTGGACAAACTAAAAAAAACAAAGATCCAACGGGGGAGATGTATGGTATTGGTGCCTTGAAGTGAGGGGTCGGTTTGCCATTCATCGTTAATTCAGCAATTCTGGTTGTTGCCTATCTTGTAGCAGCCAAGGTCGGTTTGGTTTTTGGCACGGTGAGCAGCAGTGCCACGATATTCTGGCCCCCGGGGGGCATTGCGCTGGCTGCATTGCTGCTCGGCGGTATCCGATACCTTCCCGCAGTGGTACTGGCAACGTGCCTGACCGCACTGATGGTGAATGCATCGCCGCTTTTTGCACTGGGGTTCGCAGCCGGAAACACGCTGGAAACTTACGCCGGTTTCTATCTGCTGCAACGCTTTAACCATCTCGATCTGTCGCTGAGTCGGCCGCGCGATTTTTTCCAGGTTATTCTGCTGGGCGGATTGATCCCGCCCATCGCGAGCGCCGTGCTGGGGCCTTTGTCTTTGCTGGAATCAGGTTTGCTCACTCGCGATATTCTGCCCGATGTCATGTGGCAATGGTGGCGGGCAAACGTACTGGGCATCGCATTTTTCACGCCCATCGTTCTGGTGTTCGCCAAGCCCCAGTCCCGGTTTTTCAAGCTTTCCAAGGCTTGGGAATTGGCCGCATTGTGGATTGCATCCTTTGTTATCGGACAAAGCATCTTTCTCGGCTGGCATCTGCCGGGAACAGCCTCCGATCAACCCATTGCCCTGACCTGGCTATTTCCATTGCTGGTTTGGGCGGGCCTGCGCACCGGGAGAAGAAATGCGGCCCTGATCCAGCTGATGTTCATGTCGCAGGTACTTGCCGGCGCCTATCTGCAAAAGGGATATTTTTCCGACGATTTTGCCCGCTACGGGATGTCCAATTTCTGGATGTTTGCGATGTTGCTGGCAGTTGCCGGTATGGCGCTGGCAGTGTTGTCCACCGCGCAACGCAGGGCTGCACAACTGCTCACACTGAATGCCAAAGTGTTCGCGGTCAGTAATGACGGCATCATGATCGTGGATACCGATAACAATATTATCGAGGTCAACCCGGCTTTTGCCGAGCTGACCGGCTATTCCCACGATGAAGTGATCGGAAAGAATCCGAAACTGCTGACTTCCGGAAAACAGGAGCCTGAATTTTATTCGGACATGTGGAAATCGTTGCTCGAAACTGGCCACTGGGAAGGCGAGTTGTGGAACCGCCGCAAGGATGGCGAAGCATTTCTGGCGCTGATGTCTATTTACACGCTCAAGAATGCACACCACAAAGTGGTCAATCGCATCGCAGTATTTTCAGATATTACGCAGAGCAAAGCCGAACAGGAAACTGTGGCGCATCAGGCGCAACATGATTTCCTGACCAACCTGCCGAATCGGTTGCTGTTTCGCGATCGTTTCAAGCAGCAACTGGCGCGGGCAAAACGGCACAAGAAGAAGTTTGCAGTTTTGTATATCGATCTGGATAAGTTCAAGCCGGTCAACGACACGCTGGGCCATCTGGTGGGCGATCAGTTGCTGGTGGCAGTTGCAGAACGGTTGAAACTGCAGGTTCGCGAAATCGATACCGTCTCCAGGTTCGGTGGCGACGAGTTTGCAGTATTGATGACCGAAGTGACATCGCGCAACGATGTGATGACGCTGGCCGACAAGATACTGGCATCGTTGAGTCTGCCTTACAGTCTCGATGGACATACGGTCCACGTGACAGGCAGCATGGGCATCGCCATCTACCCGGACGATGGACAGGATATGGAAATGATCCTGAGCAAAGCCGATGCGGCCATGTACAAGGCCAAGCACAGTGGTTCGAATACCTATTGCTGACGAGCATGTTCGTGCCATTCCCCCTTCCGCATAATGGTTGACAATAATGTTTGGTTATTCTAGGCTTCCTGAGCCGGACAAATTCAAGAACGTCCGCAAAGGTTGGTAGCCGTTTTTTTTCTCCCGACATCGTTTCGGAAAGTCGCGCCAGTGCAAATTCAATGATGTCGTGAAGCATGTCTGCAAGCGGTGAGGCAGGCAGAATCCATTAGCCGCTACCGGCCATAATTTCTGAGTGTTGATTGCAATATTCGAAGGGGGTCATCATGCCTGACCAACGATTGCGCAATGCAGATGCTCACGACGTGAGCGCTTCTGAGCTGGTCAACAAAGATATTGTGCGTGCCTGGCTGTGGTGGTCGATTGTCTGGATGACAATTTTTCCGCTGGTCGGCCTGCTGGTATCCATCAAGTTTCATTTTCCGGATTTCCTTGGACAAACCTCGTGGCTGACCTTCGGTCGATTGCGTCCGGTCCATGTCAACGGCGTCATCTTCGGCGCCTTTTCCACGCCCGTGATTGGATTGCTGTATTACCTGGTGCCGCGCTTGTGTGGACGGCGCATGGTGATGGAGCATTGGGGCAGGTGGCTGCTGTGGGGCTGGAATATTTTTCTGGTCACCGGCTCCCTTTCGCTGATGATGGGCTACAACCTCGGCTTCGAGGCGGGCGAGTATGAATGGCCGGTCAATATCCTGCGTTTTGTACTCTTGTCGCTGGTCGGTTTCCAGGTGCTGGCGACGATCTTTACGCGCAAGGAAAAAGGCTTCTACGTTGCACTGTGGTACGCACTGGCCGCCATGGTGTGGACCGTGATGAACCTGATCCTTGGTGGCGTGATCCTGCCCTATGTGCCGATGTCCGGCATCAGCAACACTGCTTTACATGGCCTGTTTATCCACTACATTGTCGGCTTGTGGATCACCCCGGCCGGACTGGCGCTGATGTATTACTTCCTGCCGCTGGCGGTGAAGGCGCCCCTGTACAGTCACCGGCTATCGTTGCTCGGCTTCTGGGCGCTGGCTTTTTTCTATCCCTTCGTCGGCACGCACCATTACCTGTTCAGCCCGATTCCGTATCACAACCAGACCATTTCCATCGTCACCAGCATGATGCTCATCATTCCGGTGTGGGCGGTGATCACCAATCTATTCGGTACAGCAAAAGGCCGTTGGGGTGCGGTGATCAGCAGCAACGACGCGGACAGTTACGCGGCCAAGTTCCTGCTGCTGTCCACGTTCTTCTATTTGATCGGCTGCTTCCAGGGATCAACCGAAGCGCTGCGGCGCATGCAAGAGTTGACGCACTTCACTGACTTCGTGATTTCGCATTCGCATTTCACCGTGTTCGCCACCTTTGTGCTGGCCGCAGTGGGCAGCTTGTATTACGTTTGGCCGCGCGTCACCGGGCGCCAGTTGTGGAGTCCGAAACTGGCGAGCTGGCATGTGTGGCTGACTATCGCGGGTACCACCATCATGCTGGTGGGGCTCACTGCGCAAGGTTTGATCCAGGGCAGCATGCTGGAGTACGGCGCGAACTTCGTCGATTCGGTGGTCGAGATGAAACCCTGGTGGTTCATTCGTACCCTGGCGGGCGCGACGATGGATGTCGGTTTTGTGTTGATGACCATCAACATGGTGATGACGGCGCGTGAGGGAAAACCATTTGTGGCACCCGCGGATCATTCGCCCTTGTCCGTTTCCGAGGCGCGCCCAGCGGTCGTATCGGCGAACTGGTACGGTCGTCCCTCGGGTGTGTTCATCATCGCGGGTATCGTGTTTTTCTTTTTGGCAGTCCTGATCCAGGGCATTCTGCCTTCCATCCTGCCGCAGACCTATAACCCCACGGTCGCTTCCGCAAGTACCGGGCAAACCATCCGCGTCGCCGACTACACGCCGCTGGAACGCAGAGGGCGCAAAGTCTATATTCGCGAAGGTTGCTGGTATTGTCATTCGCAGTTTGTGCGACCGGTGACGGGTGAAGATGCGCGCTGGGGACCGGTGTCGCAAGCCGGCGAATACGTCTATGACCAGCCGCAGATGCTCGGTACGCGGCGCATCGGTCCGGACCTTTTGCGCGTCGGCAGGAAACATGGCGATGACTGGCAGGCTGCGCACCACTGGAATCCGCGCGATGTTGTACCGGATTCCATCATGCCGCGCTTTCCGTGGCTTTATAAGGAAACTGATGGCAAGTCGGTTCCGCAACTTAACGATGACGGCGTGGCACTGGTCGCTTATCTGCAAAAACTCGGTACATCGATAGGCGATTGGCGCGAGACTTTCGTTTCTACGCGACTCACGTCCGGTGCCGCACTGCAATCAAGCGACTCGGAAAAGAATCTGGATATGCTTCCGCGCGGCAAGCAGGTCTATCTGCGACGCTGTGTCGGTTGTCATGGCGTGAAGGGCGACGGTAACGGTACGGCAGCACGTTTCCTGAATCCGAAGCCGCGCGACTTTACTTCGGGCATATTCAAATTCCGTTCGACTGCCGGTGATGCGAACTCGCTTCCCTCGGATGAAGACCTGTTCGTCACTGTCACCCACGGACTGTGGGGAACTGCGATGCCGCCCTGGTACGACATCGATGCGCGGGAGCGGCTGGCCGTGATCCAGTACATCAAGACTTTTTCGCCACGCTGGAAAACGGAGAAGCCCGGCGCACCGATACAGATACCGGATGAGCCGCCGATAACAACGGCTTCGATTGCCAATGGAAAACAGCAATTCGAAACCATATGTGCAGCCTGTCACGGTCTTGCAGGACTAGGCGACGGAGTGCCACATGATGCTTTCACCGACACCTGGGGCAATCCGGAAAATCCCGCCAATTTCACCTTGCCTGCCGGGGTACCGGGCGGCGTCAAGCTGGGACACGATGGACGGCATATTTTCAAAACCATCATGACCGGAGTTGGCGGTACGCCGATGCCGGCTTTTGCGGGAACGTTCACTCCCGCACAAATCTGGGACATTGTGCATTACGTGCAGTCGTTTCGGGTAAACGCACAAATTGCCACGCTGAAGCAGGCGGGACTGACCGATCCCGGCAAGGAGGCCGGGTTCTGCACTTCCGGCATTCCCTGGCTACTGGCGGCCTGCAACAAGGTCGTGCTGCCCATCATCAGCTTCTGTTCAGTTGACGCCCCTCCGGATGTTTATGCGAGCGGTGCCAGGGTTCAACTCGCCGACTCGCGTGCAAAGATATGGGCTTCGCTGTCCGATGCGGCGGATCACCAGCAAATCGACAAACAGGTTCTTGATGTTGATCAACCCGTGATCCCTGCCATTGCCACGCTCATCATCAATAATCAAAAGGTGAAATAGCCATGACTGAAGCAAAAAGCAATAGCGAGCAAGAAGGAAATGAAGCTACCGGTAGCCAAACGTCATCCGGCAACGTAGTGGGACATGTATACGTTTATGAAAGCGCCGGAATCGCAGAACGCGATGGCCACGTGCCGATCTGGCTCTGGATCGTGGTCGTCACTTTGCTGGTCTGGGGAATTTATTATCTCGTGACTTATTGGAATGCTCCCGTGGCTTAGCTCAAATTGCCGCCGGATAAGGCAGCGAGAGGTATCAGGGATAAACGCGGTGTTAAACCGCCAGATTAATGGAGAACATCATGGCTGCATTTTTCGGAATCGACGAACGCAATGCCGGTGGATACATCGACAGGCACACGGTATGTTTCCCGCATTTGTCGGACGGTAATGCCGACAAGCACGGCATCGTCTCGCCCATCAAGCAGGAAGACATCGTGTTTATCAAACAATGCACGCCGCAATCCAGTCTGCATATCAAGGCGGTAGGCATTGTGCAGTCCGACTTTCCGACTGCAGGCGAAGATGAAGTCTGTTTGCCGGTCGAGTGGGTATGGCAGGGCGAAAAAGTACTGGACAACCTTGACGAGGTGTTGGCGTTGTGCGGCGAAGCTCTCTACGAGGAGCACAACATCATGGTACAACGGGAAATCATCGAGTTGCTGCCGGCAAAGTACCAATTGCCGCAAGAGTGGTAGAGCCGACGCCAGCTTGCATCGGCCGGATTGCTGGAGATAACGCAGTCCGGTGTGATGTGTCCTCTTGTTTTCTGTGATTGATATTTACCCAGCGAGTGCCTGTGTCTTAACAAGAGAACAGGCAAAATATGTTATGCTCCTAATCGTTAGCCTGCTAACAATTATTCAGCTGACTTAGATGCCATTTTGGCTACTACCAAGAAATTAAGAATCCGGTCGGAGATTTGCGATGAAAACAAGATACCCCCTGGCTGCAACAGTCATCCTCACAGCCATGTTTGCCCTTACCGCTTGTGGATCCAAGGATGGCGGCGGACAACAAGCGGCCGGAGCAGCTCCGCCCCCGACCGAGGTCGATGTTGTAACGCTGACTGCAGGCTCCGTGGTACTGACCCGGGATTTGCCCGGACGACTGGAAGCCTACCGTAGTGCGCAGGTGCGCGCACGGGTTGAAGGTATCGTCGAGAAACGCCAATTCACTGAGGGCAGCGACGTGAAGGCAGGCGATAACCTGTTCCAGATCGATGCGCGCAACTATCGTACTGCGTACGAGTCCGCCAGGTCCGACCTGTCTGTGGCACGCCAGACCGTGGAGCGCTATAAACCGTTGCTGGAAGTAAAAGCGGTGAGTCAGCAGGATTATGACCTGGCCGCGGCCAAGCTCAAACAAGCCGAGGCGGCCATGTCCAGGGCGCAGCTCGATTTCGACAACACCCGCGTGCCCGCTCCTATTGCCGGGCGTATCGGTCGTGCCCTGGTGACGGAAGGTGCGCTGGTCGGGCGCGGTGAAGCCACCTTGCTGGCGACCATCGAACAGGTCAATCCCATCTATGCCAACTTCTCCCAGCCGGGCGCAGACTTGATGCGTCTGCAACAGTTGTTCAAGTCCGGCAAGATGAAGAGCGCCAAATCGGCACAGGTCGAACTGGTGCTTGAAGACGGCAGCATCTATCCCTATCCGGGCAAGCTGCTGTTCTCCAATCTGGCCGTTGATTCAAGCACTGGCAGCGTTACCTTGCGCGCAGAATTCCCAAACCCTGCGCACGAGTTGCTGCCCGGCATGTTCGCGCGCATTCGCTTCCCGGAAGGTAGCGCCGACAACAGCATCAAGGTACCGCAACGCGCCGTACAAATGACGACACAAGGACAATTCGTGACGGTGGTGGATGCGGAAAGCAAAGCTGCATTGCGCCCGGTCAAAACGGGTGACATGTCGGAAGGAGACTTCGTTATCGAGGAAGGCTTGAAAACCGGCGATGTTGTGATCGTCAACGGTTTGCAGAAAATACGCCCCGGCGCACCGGTAAAAGCAGTCGAATGGAGCCCTGCAGGGAATGCGCCAGCGCCGACGACCCCCGCCGCAACTGAAAAAAAATAGAAGAAGGGCATCATGCTTCCAAAGTTCTTTATTGACCGCCCGATCTTTGCCTGGGTTATCGCGCTTATCATCTTATTGAGCGGCATACTGGCGCTGCGCAACCTGCCGGTAGCCTCTTATCCGGCTGTTGCTCCGCCGGCTTTGTCCATTACGCTCAACTACCCCGGCGCTTCCGCACAGGTGGTGGAAGAGACCGCCGTCGCCCTGGTCGAACAGGAACTGAACGGCATCGAGCACTTGCTCTATATGGATTCATCCTCCGAGCAAGGCATAGGCACCATCACGCTGACGTTCGAAGCGGGGACCAATCTGGACGTGGCGTCGGTTGAAACACAGAACCGCGTCAAACGCGCCGAGGCGCGCCTGCCGGACGATGTGCGCCGCGTCGGTATTACCGTGGCCAAATCGGCGCGCAACTTCCTCATGATCGTTGCCCTCATCTCGCCGGACAAGAGCCGCGACAATGTGGCACTGGGTAGTTATGCCGCAGCCAACATTCTGGAGAATATCCGCCGCGTGCCGGGCGTGGGCGAGGCGTTATTGTTTGGTACTGAGTACTCGATGCGCCTGTGGCTGAAACCGGAGAAACTGCATGCCTACAATCTTTCTCCCGGCGATGTCAGTGCCGCGGTGCGTGCACAGAACACCCAACTCGCCACTGGCGAACTTGGGCAATTGCCTGCCGTTCCGGGCCAGCAACTGAATGCGATCATCGTCACCCGCAGCCGCCTGTCCACGCCGGAAGAATTCGGCAACATCATCGTGCGTGCCAATCCCGACGGTTCCAGCGTACGGGTCAGAGATGTGGCCCGCGTGGAACTGGGGGCGCAGGATTACTCTGTAACCGCGCGTATCGACGGGGAACCCGCTTCAGCGATGGCGATTCGTCTGTCTCCAACGGCCAATGCGCTGGATACGGCCAAAGCGGTCAAGGCCAAGATGAACGAGTTGGCAAAGTTCTTCCCCAAAGGTGTGGATTGGGTAGTGCCTTACGACACATCCAAGTTCGTCGAAATATCGATCAAGGAAGTGGTACAGACACTGGTGGAAGCAATGGTGCTGGTGTTCCTGGTGATATGGCTGTTCCTGGGTAACCTGCGCGCCACTTTCATTCCGGCCATCGTCGTGCCGGTTGCTTTGATCGGCGGCATGGTAGGGCTGTATGCCGTTGGCTACTCGGTTAATACTCTGACCTTGTTTGCCATGGTGCTGGCTGTCGGTATCGTGGTGGACGACGCCATTGTGGTGGTGGAGAACGTCGAGCGCATCATGACCGAAGAAGGACTGCCGCCGCGCGAAGCCACGCGCAAGGCGATGGGGCAAATTATTGGCGCCATTATTGCGATCACGCTGGTGCTGTGCGCCGTTTTTATTCCAATGATGTTTTTCGGCGGCTCGGTTGGCGCGATCTACCGCCAGTTTGCGGTCACGCTGATCCTGACCATCCTGTTCTCGGTGCTGATGGCGATGACGCTGACACCGGCGCTGTGCGCCGCGCTGCTGCTAAATTCGCCCGGGCATGAAATAGTGCCGACCAAAGGTCCTCTTGCCTGGTTCAACCGTTTCTTTGCCAGGACCACGCAACGTTACAAGAATGGCGTCGTCGGCGTGTTGAAGCGCACCGGTCGTTATCTGCTGCTATATGCCGGTTTGCTGGTGGCGCTGGGATGGTTGTTCGTGCACCTGCCGACCAGCTTCCTGCCGGAAGAAGATCAGGGTTACTTCATCAATATTATCCAGCTGCCGCCGGGTGCCACGCGCGAACGTTCGCAGGAAGTGCTGTCGCAAGTGGAACAGTTCTATCTCAAGCAACCCGAGGTGGACCATGTCATCGGTGTGCTGGGATTTTCTTTCTTCGGCCGCGGGCAGAATGCCGCCATCGCTTTCGTGCGTCTCAAGGATTGGGACGAGCGACCCAAGCAGGAGAACGGAGCTCCCGCCATGGTGAAACGCGCCAACATGGCGCTGTTCCGCATCAAGCAGGCATTCATCTTTGCCATCAATGTGCCGCCGATTCCGGAACTGGCAGCGGTAGGCGGTTTCGACTTCCGTCTGCAGGATCGTTCCGGCCAGGGGCGGGCCAAATTGATGGAAGCGCGCAACATGGCGCTGGGGATTGCCAGCAAACATCCAGCACTGATAGGCGTACGGCCGGAAGGACAAGAGCCGGGACCGCAGCTGCTGATCGAAGTCGATCGCCTGAAGGCGCGCACGCTGGGCATCGACATCGCCAATCTCAATGATACGTTGCAGTCGGTACTGGGCGTTGCCTACATCAACGACTTCGTGCGCGAAGGCCGCATTCTGCGTGTACAAATGCAGGCGGATGCGCGTACGCGTTCGACACCGGCGCAAATATTGCAGATCCCTGTGCGGAATACGCAGGGCGACATGGTGCCGCTATCCGAATTTACCAAAGTGCGCTGGGTGGTGGATTCGCCCAAGCTGGATCGCTATAACGGCCTGCCCTCGATGAAGATCGCCGGCAGTCCGGCACCCGGCCGCAGCAGTGGCGATGCCTTGAAGGCAATGGAAGAAGTCGCGGCTCAATTGCCGTCCGGCTTCGGCTTTGAATGGTCGGGCACTTCCAGCGAAGAGCGACTTTCCGGCAATCAGGCACCGTTCCTGTTCGGCCTGTCGGTGATCGCCGTGTTCCTGTGCCTGGCCGCGCTGTATGAAAGCTGGTCTATCCCGGTCGCCGTGATTCTGGTTGTACCCATCGGCATTCTGGGTGCGCTGACCGCTGTCTACATGCGCGATTTGAACAACGACGTTTATCTCAAGGTCGGGTTGATCGTCATCATCGGTCTGGCGGCGAAGAACGCGATTCTGATTATTCAGTTCGCACTTGATCTGCAGCACAAGGGGCTTGAACTGGTCGAGGCCACGCTGGAAGCATGTCGACTGAGATTCCGTCCCATTTTGATGACCTCGATTGCCTTTATGCTGGGCGTATTGCCGCTGGTGATCTCCACGGGTGCGGGCGCCAATGGACGCCATGCCATCGGTACAGGAGTCATGGGCGGCATGATCTTCGCGACCGTATTGGCCATATTCTTCATCCCGGTGTTCTTTGTCGTCATCCGCCGTATCTTCCCCAGACAAGCGCCTCTTCATGAGGAGGACAAGCATGAATAAATCGAAAACAACATGGAACGCAGTTGTCGTTCTGCTGACCGCCTGCCTGTTGGCAGCCTGTGCTGTCGGCCCCGATTACAAGCGCCCCGAACTGGCGTTGCCGGAAAGCTGGCCGCAGCAGCAAGACGCCGCCGCGCAAAAGGCGAACAGTGCGGATGAGCAATGGTGGCATCTGTATGCCGACACCACGCTCGACCAACTTGAAGAAGAGGCGCTGGCGCACAACTCCGATATTCAGGTTGCTGCTGCGCGGGTTCTCGAAGTGCGTGCGCAACTGGGTGTCACCCAGGCCGATCAATATCCGGCCGTCAGCGCAAATATCAATGAAAGCCGCACTGAATACACATTGAATGGAGCAACACCGTATCCGTCGACCTTGCCGCGCATTCAGAATTCATATCAGGCCACATTGAATGCCAGTTATGAACTTGATCTATGGGGAAAGATCAGACGTGCGAATGAAGCTGCGCGTGCCGACTTGCTGTCGGCAGAATCGGCAAAGGAAACGGTGCGCCTGACCCTGACCACACAAGTGGCGCAGCAGTACTTTAGCCTCGTCTCACTGGATGCGCAGGAAGCAGCCATTCAGCGTTTGCTGACAAGTCGCCAGGAACGGATAGGACTCAACAAGAAGCAGGTTGAGGTCGGTGTGCTTTCCGAGTACGACCTGCACCAGGCAGAAGCCGATGTGGCCACCGTGCAATCGCAACTCGCCTCGATCAGCCTGGCACGCAACAAACAGGAAACCGCGCTGACCCTGTTGCTGGGACGCTCGCCGCGCGATGTGATGGGCAGCGAACTGCATCGCGGTAGCCCGTCTTCGCCGGTGGTATCGGTGCCGGATGGCTTGCCTGCCGACCTGTTGCTGCGCAGACCGGACCTGCGGGATGCCGAACAGCGTCTGGTATCGCTGAACGCTCGTATCGGGGTGGCTCGTGCCCAGTATTTCCCTTCGCTCTCGCTGACCGGATATGCAGGCGGCCAGAGCGTCGCGTTCTCCAACCTGTTCTCCGGCCCGTCGAGGATCTTCCAGTTCGCCGCCAATGTCAGCGAGCCGATCTTCAATGCAGGACGCGTGGGATACCTGGTGGATGCGGCAGAAGCGCGCCGCGATCAGGCGCTGCTTCAATACAAGCAGGCCGTGGCCAATGCCTTCGGCGATGTGCGCAATGCCTTGTCGGCACAGTCGGCTGCGCGGCAGGTGCTGACGTATGAAACCACGCGTAGCGAAGCCCTGGCCTCGGCCTACAAGCAGGCAGAGTTGCGTTTTCAGGCCGGTATCGCAAGCCGTCTTGAGTTGCTGGACGTGGAGCGCAATTATTTGCAGGCCCAGCTGAATCGCCTCGACGCCGAACGCGCGCAACGCAGCGCGGTCGCCGATCTGTTCAAGGCACTGGGCGGGGGATGGAAAAAGCAGGAAGTTGCCAAGGCACAGTGAAACCGGGAGCAGGCGATGCTGGAAACGGAATCAATCCAGTAATGTTCTCCCGCTGCGCAGCAGATCGGCGAACTCATCTGCGGGCAATGCTTTGCTGAAGTAATAGCCCTGCAATTCGTCGCAGTGGTTGGCGCGCAGGTAGTGGAGTTGTTCGGCCGTTTCGACGCCTTCGGCGATGACATGCAGTTTCATGCGCTGCGCCAGACCGATAATGGAATCGACAATCATCGCATCATCGGGTCTGATGGCAACGCCGCGCACGAACGACTGGTCTATCTTCAGGCTGTCAATCGGGAATCGTCTCAGGTAGCCGAAGTTGGAGTAGCCTGTCCCGAAATCATCGAGCGATATTTTCACACCGACCTTCTTCAGCTTGTTCATGGTCTCGATGGCACGCTCCGGTTCGTTCATCAGCATGCTTTCGGTCAGCTCCAGTTCCAGGTGATGCGGCGGAATGTTGAATTTTTCCAGCGCATTCTTCACCAGCTTGTCCAGATGACCGCTGCGGAACTGCCGTGCCGAGACGTTCACGGCAATGCTGATTGGCGGCAAGCCTTCATCCAGCCAGTTGCGTATTTGCGAACAAGCCTGCTCGATCACCCAGCTGCCTATGGTCAGGATCACGCCGGATTTTTCCGCGACCGGAATGAATTGAGCGGGTGACACCCAGCTGCCATCGGCTTTCTTCCAGCGCACCAGCGCTTCGGCACCGCTGATCAGGCCGTTGCCGATATTCACCTTGGGTTGGTAGTGCAAGCGCAACTCATTGTGTATGACGGCGCGACGCAGGTCGTTTTCCAGTTCCAGTTTTTTGCGCGCATCGGCATTCAATTCCGGAGTATAGAAGGAGAACTGGTTGCGTCCGTTTTCCTTGGCCAGATACATTGCCGCATCCGCATTCTTGGTCAATTCGGCCACGGTTGAACCGTTGTCTGGATACAGACTGATGCCGATGCTGCCTCCGATGAATACTTCATGACCGGTCGAGAGATTGAATGGCTCGCTCAAGGCAAGCAGGATATCGCGCGCAATCACGGCGGCATCCTGTTTTTCCTGCAACGGCGTTGCCAGCAGAACAAATTCGTCGCCGCCCAATCTGCCCAGGGTATCGCCCTCGCGCAGGCGAGCCCGCAGCCGATCTGCTACGCTGCACAGGAGTTCGTCGCCGATCAGGTGGCCGAAACTGTCATTCACCTGCTTGAATCTGTCCAGATCGATAAACAGCACGCTGAGTTGCTGATCATGACGTTTCGCCTGCTCCAGTTCCTGTTCCATGCGTGACTCAACCGCAGAGCGGTTGAAAAGCCGGGTCAGCGGGTCGTGGTGAGCGAGGAATTCCAGCTGTGACTGGCTTTCTTTCAGTTTTGAAATATCCGAAAACACACCAATGTAACGCACAGGTTGTTGCCGTTCGTCGCGGACGGCGCTGATACTCAACCATTGCGGATAGATTTCGCCGTTCTTGCGCCGATTCCACAGTTCACCCTGCCAGAAACCGTCTTTCAGCAGTATCTTCCACATGAATTCATAGAACGCATCATCCTGCCTGCCCGAGTTGAGAATACTGGGGTCTTTGCCGGTGGCTTCTTCCCGGGAATATCCCGTGATCGTCGTGAAAGCATCGTTGACGGCGAGAATATGCGGCGTGGTATCGGTAATAACCACGCCCTCATGCGTGTTCTGCATCACAGCCGCTGATTCGCGCAGCAGCTCTTCCGCTTTTTTGATGGCAGTGATGTCCCGCGCGACAGCGATGACAGCGGGTTGATCGAAATAATCCCCTTTCACCAGGCTGACACTCTTCGGGAATATGCTGCCGTCCTTGCGCTTCCCCCAGAATTCGAATTGTTGTGGTACGCCGGAAAAAGCCATTTTCACGGCTTCTATCATGGCAGGGATATCATTCTTTCCCGGGGCGCCAAGGAACTCCGGCGTCTGGCCAATGAGCTCATCGCGTGTATAGCCATACATCTTTTCGGCGCCGTGATTTACATCGATAAAGCGCCCGTCCTCTCCATGAATATAGACGGCTTCAGTGATGCTGTTGATAATGCCGCGAAAGGTGGTTTCGGATTGAGCCAGCTTGATCTCTGCTTCCTTGCGGGAGCTGATGTTCTGCTTGACGGCGATGAAATGCGTGATGTTTTGGTTATCCGTATGCACCGGCGTGATGGTCATTTCCTCGGTGTAGAGTGTGCCGTCCTTGCGTTTGTTGACCAACTCGCCGCGCCAAACCTGACCGCTTGTGATTGTCTTCCACAGTGCACTGAAGAAGGCGGGGGACTGAATGCCTGAACGCACCAGGTCATTCGGGCGTTTACCGATTGCTTCTTCCAATGCGAAGCCGGTCATGTCCGAGAATGCCGGATTCGCCCACTGGATGA
>CAYOJU010000047.1:16826-20906 GCA_964404355.1 uncultured Sideroxydans sp.
CGGGTCGTGAAATCGAAGATGGTCATGCGCAACAACTCGTCGCGCGTGTAATCCAGATCCCGGCAGGCCTGTTCATTGCAATCGACAATCAAACCGCTTTCTGCATTGAGGACGATGATCGCATCGCTCACCTGTTCCATCAGGCTGTGGTATAGCAGTTGCTGGCGGGTTTTCTCGATCTGTTGATGCGCCTGGTGCAAATCCTTGCGCTGAAGCTCCAGCGTGTCGTGCAAGTATTCGATATAGCGGCCTTGCATGGTTTTGACGAAATCGTGGCGGGTGACAATACCGGCCAGCAGCCTGTCTTCGACTACGACCAGACGGCGTATGCAGGCCGTTTCCATCAGCTTGATTGCCTCGGGTATCGGAAGGGAGGCATCCACAGTTTGCACGGGCGATTTCATGACGCTGACAATGTGCACCTTGGCCGGGTCACCGACGGTGCGGGCGAGTCCGGCAACATCGCGTTCGGTGAGAATGCCGACGGGAACATTGTCCCGGGTGACAATGACGCAACTGATCTTGTGCTGGGTCATCAGGTCGACAGCATCGGCCAAAGTGGCATCTTCCTGCAAGCTGATAAGGTTGCGCGTCATCGCATTGCCAACGCATTTGATGCCGACCAGATATTCCATGCCCATGTGCTGCAGAAAATCCGCTTCGCTGACTACACCCGCGACTGCACCGGCATCGTCCACCACGATGAGGTGACGGAAACCTTTTTCGGAGATGAGGCGGTAAGCATCGCGGTAATCCAGATTGGTCGGCGCGGTAAGCGGTGCATCACTCATGACATCTGCCATGCGCAGATTGGCCACCACTTTGCGTTCTGCCATCAGGCGGATGGCATCCTGTTCGGTGAAGATTCCCTGCGGGTGACGAGCGCTATCTACTGCAACCACGCAACTGATGCGCAGGGATTCCATGCTGGCGAGTACATCGGGCAACGGAGTGTCCGGAGCTACTGTGAACACCGATGGTGAGAGGATGGCTTGCAGCGTGAGTTGATGCATGACGACATTAAGCTTGTGTTGTCGACATTGTAACTGTCGGCTGGATGAACGTCATGAATATTCAAATATTACGGAATTCCATAAAAAAAGGACATCCGGAAGGATGTCCTTTTCATAATAGAAACAAACGAATTATTCGACTTTGGCCTTGCTGCGCAGTTCGTCGATATATTTCGCAACAGCCTGTTGTTGCAGGTTGTTTTCCAGGTTTGCCTTCATGTCTGCCAGCGCGGGCAGTTTCAGTTCGCGTGTATTTTCCAGCTTGATGATGTGCCACCCGTACTGGGTTTGTACCGGCTCGCTGACCTGGCCTTTTTTCAGCTTGAGAACAGCTTCGGCAAAAGGTTGCACGAACTTGGCCGGAACGGTCCAGCCCAGATCGCCTCCTTTATCCTTGGAGCCCGTATCTACGCTCATGCTCTTGGCAACCTTGGCAAACTTGCCGCCTTTTTTCAATTCAGCCGCAGCCTTTTTGGCCTCGTCTTCTGTTGCAACCAGAATGTGCGAGAGCTGATACTCCGTGTTGCCCACGCGTTTCTTGAAGGTTTCATATTCCTGCTTCAGCATGTCATCGGTAATGGGATGAGCTTTTACGTAGTCTTGCACGAGTGCGTCAGCCAGAATGTTCTGTCTGGTAATTTCCAGGCGCTGTGCAGTCTCCGACTGCTTGTCGAGGCCTGCCTTGACTGCGGCTTGCGAGATAACCTCCAGCGTGATCAGCTCCTCGCGAATCTTGCTGCGCAAGTCCGGGCTGTCCGGTTGCTGGGTTTGTTGAGCGGCAACCTTGGCGCGCAGATCAACGCGAGCCTGGGGAACGGATACGCCGTTTACCAGAGCCGCGGGTTTGTCATCAGCAGCCTGTGCGCCCACGGCAACTGCCAGCAGTGCCGAAAGCAGGGCGAATTTGGAAAATTTCAGCATGTTTCTTTCCTTTGAAAGTTGAAGTTTGGGGGTGGTTGAAAAAATACCCGATGCACAATATAGCACGCCTTATGCCTATGCCGGAAAGACCTTCTTGAAAGGCCTTACTGCGACTTGGGAATAAACGCCTGTGGAGATATACGGATCCGCCGCAGCCCATGCTTGGGCTGTCTCCAGCGAAGCGAATTCGGCAACAATAAGGCTGCCGGTGAAACCGGCCATGCCGGGGTCGATTGCATCCACCGCAGGGAAAGGGCCTGCCAGCAGCAAACGGCCTTCGTCCTGCAATATCTGCAGGCGCGCCACATGCGCCGGGCGGGCGGCGGTGCGTTTTTCCTGGCTATCCGGGAAGTCGTTTCCGAAAATGGCGTAGAGCATCACTCATCATCCTTTTTATCTTCTGCCACATACTTCGACAGCCACAGACTTTGCAGTAACACGAAGGCCAGCATCATGCCTGTGGCGCCAAATAATTTGAAGTTGACCCAGGAATCGGTGCTGTAGTTGAACGCAACATACAGGTTGACCACACCGAGCACGGCAAAAAAAGCGCTCCAGGCGAGATTGAGCTTGATCCACGCCAGATCAGGTAACGCGATCTTTTCCCCCAGCATGGCTCGCATCAGGTTTTTCTTGAACAGTACAGGCGCAAGCAATAGCGCGACCGCAAAGAACCAGTACAACACCGTCGGTTTCCACTTGATGAAATTTTCATTATGTAACAGCAGCGTCGCACCGCCGAATACGCTGATGATGCCCAGACTCACCCACAGCATGGTATCGACCTTGCCGTGTTTGAACTTAACCCAGCCAACCTGCACAAAGGTGGCGCCAATGGCCACCGCAGTGGCGGTAAACACGCCCGCAAACTTGAACGTGACAAAAAACAGGATGACGGGGAACAGGTCGAACAGCAGTTTCATTATTATTTTCTATCCAATGCGTGTAGTGAAAGGGATCGTAGCGACGTTGAGTGAGCATCGCCGCATACATTCCCTCTCCCGCAGGCGGGAGAGGGTTAGGGTGAGGGGCGTTATGCAATAACAATTTATATTCATTGACACAGTCCCTCATCCCCAGCCCTTCTCCCGCTTGCGGGAGAAGGGAGGTTCGTTATTTTCTGTCCAGAGCCAGCGATGCCGAGTTGATGCAAAAGCGCAATCCGGTCGGTTCGGGGCCGTCCTCGAATACGTGGCCGAGGTGGGCGTCGCATTGGGCGCAGCAGACCTCGATGCGATCCATGCCGAGCTTGTCTTCCTCGCGGTATTCGACCACGTATTCATTGATTGGCTGCCAGAAACTGGGCCAGCCGGTGCCCGATTCAAACTTGGTTTCCGAATCGAACAAGGGTGAGCCGCAACAGATACAACGGTAAATGCCGATATCGTGGCAATCCCAGTATTCGCCGGTAAAAGCAGGCTCGGTGCCGCACTGGCGGCAGATTTCAAACTGTTCCGGCGTCAGTTCCTCGCGCCATTCGTCGTCAGATTTTTCGTTATCGCTCATTTGTTGTCTGCCAGTGAAGCCTGTATACCGGGACGTGCGCTCATGCGCTTGTACCAAGTGGCCAGGTTGGGATGCGCGCCGCGCCAGTCGCCTACGGCCTGGCGCAGATCCAGATAGGCCAGCGCGCTGACCAGTGCCAGGTCACCCAGCGTGATGCTGTTGCCTTCGCACCATTCGCGCTGTCCGAGCTGCGCGGCGATATATTCCAGTGTGCGGCTGATGGCGCTGCTGTGCAGGTCAAGAGTCGCGGTGAGTTGCATTTCCTTCGCGCGCAACTGCTCGTTGCGTATCACGATGGCGGAATCCATGATGCCGTCGGCCAATGCTTCCCAGCGTTTTACACGCATGCGTGCCAGCGCATCGTTGCGCGGGATGAGGATGGGGCTGTCGTTAAGCGTGTCGGCGTATTCGGCGATGACGGGAGAGTCGAACACGCAGGTGCCGTCGTCGAGAATCAGCGCGGGGACGCGTCCCAGCGGATTAACGCGGTAGACCTCGCTCTTCGGATCGCTGGGCGGATCGACCAGGTAAGTGTGCGAAATGTTCTTTTCCAGCAGCACCAGACGTGCCTTGCGCACGTAGGGGCTGGTGTTGGAGCCGATTAGTTTCATGTTGGATTGTCCAATTTGGCATTGTTCAT
>CAYOJU010000048.1:0-7482 GCA_964404355.1 uncultured Sideroxydans sp.
GAAACATACGAACACCCCCTGCCGAGCCGGGAATTTATCCTGCAAATGCTGGCGGAAAAGGGGGTTCCTCTGGAACAGGACGAGTTATGCGCCCTGCTGCAGATAGAGCACCATGAGGAGGAGTTGTTCCTGCGCCGCTTGCGTGCCATGGAGCGCGACGGCCAGATCATGCGCAACCGTAAGCATGCCATCTGCGTGGTGGACAAGCTTGATCTGATCAAGGGTAAGGTTCAAGGCCATCCGGACGGTTTTGGCTTCCTGATTCCGGAAGATGGCAGTGCCGATCTGGTGCTGAGCGAAAAGGAGATGCACAAGGCGCTGCACGGTGACACCGTGATGGCTCGTATCGGCGGCGAGGACAGGCGCGGCCGGCGCGAAGCCAAGATCGTCGAGGTGCTGGAACCGGCGAACACGCGAGTCGTAGGGCGCTTGTACGAGGAGCATGGCATCCAGTTTGTGGTTGCCGAGAACCGCCGCATCAGCCAGGACTTCCTGGTGGCGCCGGGTGCTTCCGGCGGGGCCAAGGCCGGCCAAGTGGTGATGCTGGAGATCATGCAGCAGCCTTCCAAGCATGCCCAACCGATTGGCCGTATTGTCGAGGTGCTGGGCAACTATGCCGATCCCGGCATGGAGATCGAGATCGCCTTGCGCAAGCACGACTTGCCCAACGAATTCCCGCACGGTGCTGAAAAGCAGGCCAAGGGGTTTTCGCCCGAGGTCAAACCGGCCGACTATGCCGGACGCGAGAGCGTGGCCAACCTGCCACTGGTGACCATTGACGGCGAGACAGCGCGTGACTTCGACGACGCGGTGTATTGCGAACCCAGCGGGAAAGGTTACCGTCTGGTGGTCGCCATCGCTGACGTGAGCGCGTATGTGAAACCCGGTGATGCGTTGGATAAGGAAGCCATCAATCGTGGCAATTCGGTGTATTTCCCGCGCCGGGTGATCCCGATGCTTCCGGAAGAGCTTTCCAACGGCCTGTGCTCGCTCAATCCCAACGTAGAACGCCTTTGCATGGTGTGCGACATGCAGATCAGTGCCTCCGGCGAGATCGGCAAATACCGTTTCTATCCCTCGGTAATGTTTTCGCATGCGCGCCTGACCTACACCAAGGTCGCCGACATGCTGGAGAATCCACAGGGCGAGAATGCCCGTGAATATGCCGACGTATTGCCGCATATCAACAACCTCTACAAGCTGTTTCAGACCTTGTTGCAGGCGCGTGCCAAACGCGGCGCCATCGATTTCGAGACAGTCGAGACACAGATGATCTTCAACGAACAGGGCAAGATCGAGAAGATCGTGCCGGTGATCCGCAACGATGCACACAAGCTGATCGAAGAGTGCATGCTGGCGGCCAACGTATGTGCAGCGGCATTCCTGAAAGAGCACGAGCATCCGGTCCTGTACCGCGTGCACGAAGGTCCGACACCGGAGAAACTGGAAGCCGTGCGCGAATTCTTCAAGGAGTTCGGTCTGCAACTGGGCGGTGGGGACGATCCGCAGGCGGGCGACTATTCCAAGCTGCTCAAACAGATCAAAGGCCGCCCCGATGCCGGACTGCTGCAGACCGTGATGCTGCGTTCATTGCGCCAGGCCGTGTATGCACCGGAGAACCTGGGGCACTTCGGCCTGGGTTATGAGGCCTATGCGCATTTCACATCGCCTATCCGCCGTTACCCTGATCTGCTGGTGCACCGTGCCATCAAGGCTGTGCTGGAAGGCAAACAGTACAAGCCGCAACTCAAATGGGCGGAACTGGGCGTGCATTGCTCGATGACCGAACGGCGTGCCGATGACGCCACGCGCGATGTCGAAGCATGGCTCAAGTGTTTCTACATGCGCGACCATCTGGGCAGCGTATTCGACGGCACCATCTCCTCGGTCACCGCATTCGGGCTGTTTGTGGCGCTGGACGATCTTTACGTCGAAGGCCTGGTGCACGTATCCGAACTGGGCGCCGACTATTACCATTTCGACCCGGCCAAGCACCAGATGCTGGGTGAACGTACCGGCAAGCGTTACCGCCTCGGCGACCGCGTGCGGGTGAAAGTGGTACGGGTGGATATGGAAAGTACCAAGATCGATTTCGTGCTGGAAACTGATCCCGCCGCCTCAGGTGCAGAGGAGGCTCCTGCTATCGATGGTATCAATGTCGGGGCCTGGGGTGCTGCTCCACCCAAGAAATCCAAAATAACCGAGAAATCAGGCAAGACCAGCAAGTCGTCTAAAACAGGAAAGTCGAGTAAACGCCATGGCTGAGTCGCGCATCATTCACGGTTTTCATGCCGTTACCGCCCGTATCCGCCAGAACGCCGACAGCGTGCTGGAATTGTTTGTCGATACCCAGCGCAAGGACCCGCGCGCGCGCGACCTGCTCAAACTGGCCGAGAGCAACGGCGTGCGCGTCATCCAGGTGGACAGCAAGCGCCTCGATGGCATGGCCGGGAACGCCCGTCATCAGGGCGTTGCAGCCAGGGTGAATGCGGCGCAGAAGGTGCAGCATCTGGACGACGTGCTGGATACGCTGACCGAACCGGCCCTGCTGCTGGTACTGGACGGTGTGCAGGATCCACATAATCTGGGTGCTTGCCTGCGCAGCGCCGACGCATTTGGCGTACATGCCGTTATTGCCCCCAAGGATAGGGCGGTAGGTATTAATGCAACCGTGGAGAAGGTGGCCTGCGGGGCAGCCCAGACTGTGCCTTACATCACCGTGACCAACCTGGCGCGTACCCTGCGCGAACTGCAGGAACGCGACATCTGGGTGATCGGTATGGATGGCGAAGCTGAAACAAATCTGTATGATGTACAACACAAAGGTGCGGTAGCTTGGGTATTGGGGGCGGAAGGAGAAGGTTTGCGCCGCCTGACCAAGGAAACCTGCGATCAACTGGTGCGCATCCCGATGCAGGGCAGCGTGGAAAGTCTGAACGTATCAGTGAGTACCGGCGTGTGTCTATACGAAGCAAGAAGGCAGAGGGCAGCCACATAAAAATAAATTAGCAGGAGGATAAGGATGATGCAGAAATTCGATTTTTCGATTCTGACCCGCGATGGCCAAAAAATAGAAAGCATAGTCATCGCCGGACGCGATGAAGCCGAAGCGGAGCGCAAACTTCGCCAGATGTACCGCTATTGCGAAATAGTGAGCTGCAATGCCAAAGGTGTAGGTGACGGCAGGAACCAGCAGGTCATGTCGGTCGAGGATATTCTTTCATTGATTTCCAAGTGATCTGCCGGCTCACTCGATAAATCCTTCCTCCAGCAATTCCTTCAGCAGATCATCGTAATCTTGCGCGCCGCGGCTGTCCGGCGCGTGCTCGAATACAGTCTTGTTCAAGGCCGGGCTTTCGGCCAGACTGACGTTCTCCATGATTCGCGTCTTGCAGACGTCGGCGCCGAAATGTTCTTCCACAATCTTCAGCACATCCCAGGACATGCGCCGTCTTCCGTCGAAGCGGGTTAACAGGTAGCGGCGGTTGACGCGACGTTTGAGCACCAGTTCCAGTGCCTTCAGGGTTTTCTCGATCTGGAGCGCCCCCTTGGTGGAGAGATGGTCGGCAGAGATCGGGACGATCAGTCCGGTGCAGGCGAAGATTGCGTTAAGCGACAGTACACCGACCATTGGATTGCAGTCGATCAGCACCGGAGTGTCCTTTCCCCCGAAACGCTCCAGCTGTAACGCGCTGTTGAGCTTGTTCACCACGTTGAAGCCTTTGCCGAACAATGCATCCACTTTGGAAAGTTCGGTGTGTGCGGGGATCATGTTAATTTTGCTGGCGGACTCTTTGACCAGTTCGCGCAAGGGACGGTTGCTTTGAAACATGCTTAGCACCGTGTCGGTACCAGACCTTGCGGTGACATTCGTAATCGAACTGAACTGCGCCTGCGGATCAAGATCGATACCGTAGGTCGCGCGTTCGATGCGTGTCAAGGCAGCAGCGAGATTAACGGCGGTAGTGGTTTTGCCAACCCCGCCCTTTTGATTGAAAACAGCAATGATGCTCATACGGCCGAGATTTTAGCCGAAATCTGTGTTGCGTATATGGGAATAAGGGTGGGGGAAGAAGCTCGGCCCGGAGCGGGCCGAGCCGGTTGGACGAATCAGTTGCGTGTATAGATGATCTGCTTGGTTTCACCGTCGCAATTTCCCACCACTTTGCCTTTGGAAGCTTTGGCAGGAGCAGCAGGGGCTGCGGCAGCGCCGGATGCGGCTGCAGGGGCGGCAGCCGCCGGAGCAACCGGAACGATGTCCAGCGTGTATGACTTGACGCCTTTGGCCTGCAGTTTGGCATCGATTTGCGACTTGGTGTCCTCGCATGAAGCCATTGCGGAAATGGAAAAGCCAACCAGACAAGTTGCGAGTAGCAAATTACGCATATATGACTCCTTCTTGGATTGAAAAAAACAACACTTGCTGCAATATACGCATCCGGACCGACATCAGGTCGTTCAGCGCAATAACTCTTCGATTTTGCGGTTGGCACCCTGCAGTTTCTTGAACAGAGCCAGCAATAGCGCTTTATCCAGATAAGCCTTGGATTCGCCCCGCAACAGATCAACTCCAGCTCTCTTGAATTCTGCCGCGATAACCTGATTGTCCGCAATTACCGTGGCAGAACGTGAAAGGTTCTCGTTGGCGAAGAACATTCCCTCACCGATACACTCCCCGCTGCGGATCGTGCCGACAACTTTCTTATTGTGATAGACAGTGGCCGTTCCGAACAGGAAGACGAAAAAGGTATTCATATCGTCGCCCTCGGCGGTGAGGCAATCGCCGGCAGAAAAAACCCGGATTTCCGCTTGCTCCGCGACGGGTCTCAGCCATTCACTGGGAATCGGATCAAAGAACGAACATTTGCGCAGCTCGTTGAAACGGTCGGTCGAAACCTCATCAAGGCGTTTGGTGAAACTGGCCAGACTGGCTTGAATGGCATCTAACTCGTTCATATTCTCTCCCTGTACTGGGCAGTCTAATGACTTGATTTATAGAATAGTGCGCAACTTACCACAAGCCGCGAAGAATGTGTTGTGGAGCACGATTCAAGTAAACTGGCTCTCATGAAAATCACGCCAGAATGGGACAAGGCAGCGCTGTTGCAGACCGCTTCCTTTTCGCCCTTGCACCATGTCATTTCCAGATTGGGAAACGAGGCGTTTCCAGTCCTGCAGGATTGCAATGCCCTGCTTGTGGGGCAGCAGCCGGTTATTACGGTACATAGCGGATTGCCGCTGTACTTTGTGCCTCAAGAATACGGCAGGCTGCCGTTCGAGGCGCAGTATGAGCCGCGCTGTTATCTGAGGGGCGAAGTGCCGACGCGTGCCGACAATTGGCACGATTTGCTGAATGCGCTGGTATGGCTCGCATTTCCAAAGGCCAAGGCGGCCATCAACTTGCGTCATTATCGTGCGCTGACGGAAACAGGTGATGAGGAAAAACACAGTCAGCGTGGAGTGGTACGCGACACCAATACGTTGCTGGATGAATCCGGCGTTATTGTTGTTTGCTCAGACCAGGAACTGGCTGGACTGCTGCGCAGTTTTCAGTGGAAAGAACTGTTCTGGCATCGCCGGGAAGCGGTTCAGAAGTGCATGGGTTTCCATTTATTCGGCCATGGGCAGTATGAAAAGGCACTACGGCCTTATACTGGAATGACCGGACAGGGCTTGTTGTTACCGGTGGAGCAAGCCTTCTTTACTTGGACGCCAGCACGCCAGTTCTCGCATCTGGATGAATTGCTGGCCGATTATTTGTTAGCATCGGAACATTGCCGCAGCACCAGGGAACTCACACCCATTCCCTTGCTTGGTATACCGGGATGGGCCGCAGAAAATGAAGAAGAAACATATTACGACAATACCCGATATTTTCGATCTGGCAGGCATGGTCGTCCGGCTGATTAGCAGTTTTTTACTGGCCGGCATTTTGCTGACAGGGGCGGCACAGGCGACCGATGAGTTTCCTCAGGGTATTGAGGGAGATGTCGGGGTGGGCGGTTATTTTGTGCGCAGTATTGTCAAAGACAAAGGCAATGAATCGAGCGTCCTGCCATACGTCGATTTCGAATACGGAAGATTTTTTGCTCGTGTCGACACGCTGGGCATCAAGACGCAGAAGCTGGGTTACGGATACCTGGAACTGGTTGGGCGTATCAGCCAGGACGGATTCGATACGAATGTGCAGGGTTTGCAGGGCCTGGGAAAAAGAAAAACTTCAATTCCATTGGGGATTGGAACCTTGCAGGTGACGCCAGTGGGTGGTTTCTGGATCAATGCTTTTCACGATGTGAATCGCTCCAGAGGGAACTTGTACGAGATGATCTACGGCGGGGAGTTCAAGCTGGCTCAGGTTACTTTTTACCCGCTGTTAGGCGCGGAACTTCAGAGCGCTGAATATGTGCGTTACTACTATGGCATTTCGGCTCAGGAAGCGGCGAACAGCAAATACGCCTATTACCATCCAGCCGGATCATTCAATGATTTCATTGGACTGATAGCCGATTTCAAGCTGTCGGAGGAATACCATTTGAATTGCTATGTACGCCGCAAGCATCTCGGCGATGCGATTCGCCAAAGCCCGATCGTGAACAGGAATTATCAGGACACAGGCTATATCGCACTGAGTTACAGATTCAGGTAAGCGATGCCTTTTGTACCAGTTCGGCACAGCGCAGCCCACTGAGTACGGCACCTTCCAACGTGGCTGGATAGTCTCCCGCAGTGTAATCGCCTGCGAGCAGCAGGCCGGGCCGGGCAGTCTGTTGTGCAGGTCGTTGCAGGTCTGGAGAGCAGCAGAAAGTCGCGCGTTTCTCGGCGATGACCTTGAACCATTCCGGCTGTTCGGCGAATCCGAATTCTTCGCGCAATTCAGCCATGACCTTGTGCGCCAACTCTTCCTGGCTTAATTCCTGATGGATGCCCTCGGCGCTGATGACGGCGGCAAGCAGGCCGGATTGGCCTGCAATCTGCCCCTTGTCAAACAGCCATTGGCTGAAGCGCCGGTGCAGGCCGAGCATGGGGTGGGGCAGGGCGACGCGCGCAGGATATTGCAGATATACCGTATAGATCGGTTGGTGTTCCAGCCCGTCGATTCTGGCAACGGTATTTTCCAGAGTGGCAATCGGGCGCAACAAGTTGGCTGCAACGGTTGGTGCTGTGGCGCAAATAACGTGACTGAATGCGTGGGTTCCATGTGGGGTAACGAGTTCGATTCCTTGAACCTGCAGGATCAAGGCGTCTACCCCGCAGGAGATTTGTACCTTGCCGCCACGTTGCTCGATATAAGCTGCCGCCCGTTGCGGAAATAACGCAGTGAAATCGACGCGCGGCAGTAGCATGTCACTGTCGGCACGGGTACGGTTCAGTGAGTCGCGCAGCACATTCAATAGCACCTGTGCGGAAGCCTTGTGCATAGGCGTGTTCAGGGCGGCGATGCACAGAGGTTCCCAAAGTTTGTATGCCAGGTCGGCATCCTGC
>CAYOJU010000048.1:7582-20249 GCA_964404355.1 uncultured Sideroxydans sp.
AATTCGATAAGACGCAAGGTCTCCCGGTAGCATCCGAGCAGCAGATGCTGGCCGTTATCAATCTGCGTGTTGTTGTGCAAAACGCCGCGAGCACGGCCACCAAGTTGTCTGGCGCTTTCAAATACGGTTACAGGGATTCCCTGTGAAGCGAGTTCGACTGCGGCTGCCATGCCTGCATAGCCGCCGCCGATGACGCCTATGTTCAGTTCTTGAGCCATGCCTTGAATGCCAGCCACAGCTTGTAGGTCGGCGTGAGCGAAACGCGTTCTTTCAGGACATGACAACCGCTGGCAACAACTTCGTCCAGTGTCGCGCGGTAGATTGTAGCCATGATGAGGCCGGTGCGCTGCGCTTTGCGATCCACAGCGGGAAGATGATCGAGGGCTTGCTGATAATAGTGCCGGGCGCGTTCGATCTGGAACGCCATCAACTTCTGGAAACCTTCGGTCTCGCGCGCATGGAGGATATCCTCGCTGGTGACACCGAACTGCTGCAGTTCGTCCAGAGGCAGGTAAATGCGGTTGCGGCGGGCGTCCTCGCCCACGTCGCGGATGATGTTGGTAAGCTGCAGGGCGATCCCGAGGTCGTGCGCATATTTCAGCGTCTGGCGGTCGGTGTAGCCGAATATTTCCACCGACAACAGTCCGACCACCGAGGCGACGCGATAGCAGTACAGTTGCAGCGCCTTGAAATCGGCATAGCGCGGCTGATCCAGGTCCATTTCCATGCCGTCGATGATTTCCAGAAAGTGTTCCTGCGCCAGATTGAACTGTTTGACGATAGGAACCAGCGCCTGTGTGACCGGGTGCTGGGGCTTGCCCGAGTAGATTGCGGCGACCTCGTTACGCCACCAGTTGAGCGTGGTGCGCGCCACATTGGCGTCGGAGCACTCATCCACCACATCGTCCACCTCGCGGCAAAAGGCATACAGCGCGGTGATGGCACGACGCTTGTCTTTGGGCAGAAAGCGGAAGCTGTTGTAGAAGCTGGAACCGCTGGCTTTTGCCTTATCTTGGCAATATTGGTCTGGTGTCATGTCAATAACGGTATGGTGCGCTGTTGAAGAGCATGATAACCCAGTCGAACGGGCGCAATACCGGGCGCCGACGAAACATGTCGTAGTCGGCGGCTTCCAGTTTATCGAGAATGCGCAAGCCTCCCGCGATGATCATGCGCATCTCCAGCCCTATGCGTCCGCCGAGAATGCTGCCGAGAGGGGCGCCTTGCAGCATCAGCGCACGGGCGCGATCCACCTGGGATTTCATCAAAATGCGCCATGACTCATTGGCGACAGCCATGCCGATCTGTTCTTCATTAACGCCAAAACGCGCCATGTCGTCCTGCGGCAGATAAATGCGGCCGATGGCGTAGTCCTTGGCCACATCCTGCCAGAAGTTGATGAGTTGCAAGGAGGTACAGATCGCATCCGAGTAAACGAGATTCACCGGAGTGGCTTCGTCATAAAGATGCAGCAACAAATTGCCGACCGGGTTGGCTGAACGACGGCAGTAATCCATGAGCTCGTCGTAATTGGCATAACGCTTCTTCACGACATCCTGTGAGAATGCATCGAGCAGATCGTGAAACGGTTGCATGGGCAGGGGATGTTCCCTGATCTCGTCAGCGAGACGTTTGAACAGCGGCAGCAGGGGTGTTTCGTCCGCCGCGATGTGGTCCAGCTCATCGCGAAAATCATCCAGTTGTTGCAGGCGTTCTTTGTTGCTCAGATCGCCTTCGTCGGCGATGTCGTCTGCGGCGCGCGCAAAATGGTAGATGGCCGCCACCGGCTTGCGCAGCCTCTTGGGCATGAGGATGGATGCAACGGGGAAATTCTCGTAATGGTCAACCGGCATCTGGTTCCAAGTTACGCGAGATCATTGCGGTGCAACATGAACACGAACTCGTCTCCCGCGCTGACCTCCAGCCAGGTGAACGGCAGATTGGGATAAGCGGCCTCGAGTGCATCGCGGTTATGACCGATCTCGACGACCAGGATGCCTTTGTCGGTGAGGTGTTTGGAGGCGTGTTCGAGAATGGCGCGCGTGGCATCCAGCCCGTCTGCACCGCTACCCAGAGCCAGTTTGGGTTCGTACTTGTATTCTTGCGGCAGCGCGGCAACCGAGGGCGCATCCACGTACGGCGGGTTGCTGATGATGAGGTCGTATTTCTTGCCTTTGAGTTTTGCAAACAAATCAGACTCGACCAGAGAAATGCGATCTTCCAGCGCATAGTCGGTCACGTTGTACTGGGCGACATCCAGAGCATCCGCAGACAGGTCAACGGCATCGACGTGGGCATCGGGGAAGGCATGCGCGGACAGGATCGCGAGGCAACCGCTGCCGGTGCACATGTCCAGTACATTATGAACCTGCTCGGCACCGCTGATCCAGGGCGAGAGCTGTTCGCGCAATAGTTCCGCGATGAAGGAGCGCGGCACGATGACGCGCTCGTCCACATAGAAGGACAGATCCCCGAGCCACGCCTGATTGGTCAGGTAGGCGGCGGGAATGCGTTGTTCGGTGCGTCTTTCGATGACATCCAGCACTTCGTAAATTTCGGAATGGGTCAGCCTGGCATCGAGGAAAGGCTCCAACCGGTCCAGCGGCAGGTTCAGTGTGTGGAGAATGAGGTAGGCGGCTTCGTCGTAAGCATTTTCGCTGCCGTGACCGAAGAACAACTCGGCTTCATTGAAGCGGCTTACCGCAAAGCGCAGGCAATCGCGTACCGTCTGGAGCGAGGCGCTGGCTTCCGAAAAGTGATTGATGTCCATTTATTCTTCCCTGTCTACGCGGTGAGCGTTATTATTTTGCCAGCAGTTTGACCAATGTCAGATAATATATTTCGGACAAGGCATCCAGATCGGCCACTGCCACGCACTCGTTGAGCTTATGGATGGTCGCATTCAACGGTCCCACTTCCAGCACCTGCGGACAGATGTCTGCGATGAAGCGTCCGTCCGAGGTGCCGCCGCTGGTGGAAAGTTTGGCCTCGATACCCTGCACCTGATTGATGGCTGCCGCAACGGCCTCCACCAGATCCCCTCGCGGCGTGAGATAGGGCTTGCCGGAGGACTTTTCCCATTCCAGATCGTATTCCAGCTTGTGCTTGTCTAGAATGGCATGGACGCGCTGTTTCAGGCTGTCCACCGTGCTCGCAGTGGAGTGGCGGAAGTTGAAAAGGATTTCTACAGTGCCGGGTACCACATTGGTTGCACCGGTGCCGCCGTGGATGTTGGAGACTTGCCAGGAAGTCGGCGGGAAATATTCGTTGCCCTTGTCCCACTCGGTCGCCGCCAGTTCGGCGATGGCAGGTGCCGCAAGATGGATGGGGTTCTTCACCAGATGCGGATAGGCGATGTGCCCCTGCACCCCTTTGACGACGAGGGTTCCGGACAGGGAGCCGCGTCGTCCGTTCTTGATGGTGTCGCCCATCTTTGCTTCTGCGGTCGGCTCGCCCACAATGCAGTAATCCAGTGTTTCATTGCGTTTCTGCAAGGCTTTAACCACGCGCACCGTGCCATCGACAGCCACACCTTCTTCGTCAGAAGTCAGCAGCAGGGCAATGGAGCCGCGATGTTGGGGATGATTCGCAACGAACTTTTCGATGGCGGTGACGAAGGCAGCCAGAGAGCCTTTCATGTCGGCTGCCCCGCGGCCGTACAACATGCCATCGCGCACCGTGGGTGTGAACGGATCGCTGTCCCACTTATTAACAGGACCGGTCGGTACCACATCGGTGTGTCCGGCAAAGCAGATTACGGGCGATGTTTGGCCGCGTCGTGCCCACAGGTTGTCTACTTCGCCGTGGCGCATCTTTTCCAGGGCGAAATCGAGCGAAGTCAGACGTGCGCCGATGATATCGATGCAGCCGTCGTCCATCGGGGTAAGCGAATGGCGCGAGATGAGTTGTTTGGCGAGGTCGAGTGTACTGCTCATTTGTAGTGGTCAGAGCCCCAGTTTTTCGTAATCGCTTTCGTTGAATCCGGTTGCCAGCACTTTTCCGTTGCGTTCCAGTACTGGCCGTTTGATGACGTTGGGCTTTGCCAGCATCAGCGCCAATGCCGAGGCTTCATCCTTGATGGAGGCTTTCACGGCATCGGGCAACTGTCCCCAGGTAGGGCCGGTTTTCTTCAGCAGCTTTTGCCAACCGACTTGTTTGAGCCAACCGGAGAGCATGGCTTCGCTGACGCCCTGTTTCTTGAAGTCGTAAAATTCATAGTTCACACCGTGGCTATCCAGCCAGACGCGGGCTTTTTTTACCGTGGTGCAGTTGGCGATGCCGTACAACTTCACTTTTCCGGATCCGGCATTTCGAGGTTGAGCTTGATGCCATCGAATTTGACAGGTGCCGCAGCAGCAGGTTTGCTGCCGTGGCTCGCGTTCGGGTCGTAAACCTTGACCTTGCTGGTCTGCGAGTAGTCGATCAGCGAAGACAGGTTGCTGGCCGAGTCGGCATTGCGCAAGGCTTCTTCCTTGCTGATATGTCCGGCCTTGAACAATTTGTACAAGGCTTGTTCGAAGGTTTGCGAACCCGGAGAAACGCTCTGTTCGATCGCATCGCGGATCTGGTCGATCTGGTCGGTCTTGATGAGTTCCGCAATAAGGGCGGAATTCAGCAATACTTCCACCGCCGGCATCTGCTTGCCCTGGGAATTGCGAATCAGGCGCTGTGAAATGACGGCACGCAAACACAGCGACAGGTCAGACAAAATGCTGTTGCGCGCATCGTATGGGAAGAAGTTCACCATACGGTTGAGCGCATGGTAGCTGTTGTTGGCGTGCAGGGTGGAAAGGCACAAGTGACCGGTTTGCGCAAAGATCAGTGCATGCTTCAGCGTTTCGCGGTCGCGGATTTCGCCGACCATCAGCACGTCCGGCGCCTCGCGCATGGCGCTGATCAGTGCGGATTCGTAGTTGGCCGTATCGGTACCCACTTCGCGCTGGTTTACGATGGACTTGCCGTGCCGGAACATGTATTCGAGCGGGTCTTCGATGGTCAGGATGTGGCCGCTCTGGGTCTCGTTGCGGTGCTGGATCATGGCGGCCAAGGTGGTCGATTTTCCGGAACCCGTCGCTCCGACCATCAGCACCAAGCCGCGTTTATCCATGACTAGCTCTTTCAGCACCAGCGGCAGGTTCAGCTCTTCCACATTGAGTACGTCGCCGCGCACATAGCGAATGACCATGGCGACGCTGCTGCGCTGGCGGAACACGTTGACCCGGAAGTTGCCGATGCTGGCTACGCGGAAGGAGAAGTTCATCTCCATGTTCAGCTCAAACTCATTGATTTGCTGCTCGGTCATCATCTCGTAAACGATGCGTTTGACCGTCTCTTCGTCGAGTTTCTGCGCGTTCACCGGCATGACCACACCATCGATCTTGATATTGATCGGCGCACCGACCGAGAAAAACAAGTCGGAAGCTTTGCGGTCTGCGGCGAGTTGCAGCAGCGGCGTAATAATCATGTAACCCTCCTTAAGCTCGTAGCGGGTAGCGTGTAGGGAGTAGCCAAGCTGGCCTTGCTACCAGCAGCCAGCTACAAGCTACAAGCCAGTCAAATGCCTCTCAGCAATTCGTTGATTCCCGTCTTGCCTAAGGTTTTTGCATCGACTTTCTTCACGATCACCGCGCAATACAGACTGTATTTGCCATCCTTGGAGGGCAGGCTGCCGCTGACGACGACGGAGCCGGCAGGGACACGGCCAAAGTGGATCTCGCCAGTTTCACGGTCGTAGATCTTGGTGCTTTGGCTGATGAATACACCCATCGAGATGACTGAACCTTCTTCAACGATTACGCCTTCGACGATTTCTGAACGCGCGCCGATGAAACAGTTGTCTTCGATGATGGTGGGGTTGGCTTGCACGGGTTCCAGTACGCCGCCAATGCCGACGCCGCCGGAAAGGTGAACGTTCTTGCCGATCTGTGAGCAGGAACCGACTGTCGCCCAGGTATCCACCATGGTACCTTCATCCACATAGGCGCCAATATTGACGTAAGAGGGCATCAGCACTACGTTTTTGCCAATGTAAGCGCCACGGCGTGCCGCAGCTGGAGGTACGATACGGAAGCCGCCTTCGCGGAATTCCTTGGAGTTGTAGTCGGCGAACTTGGAGGGAACCTTGTCGAAGTAATTGGTAAAACCGCCCTTGATGAAGGCGTTATCTTCGATGCGGAAGGACAGCAGCACGGCCTTCTTGATCCACTGGTTAGTAACCCACTGACCATTTTTTTTCTCTGCCACGCGCAATTTGCCCTGGTCGAGATATTCGATGACTGTGTTGATGGTCTCCTTCAACTGTGCATCCACGTTGCGTGGGGTGATATCGGCACGGCGTTCAAAGGCTTCTTCGATGATGGCTTGTAATTGCGGCATGGCTATTCCTAATTAAGTTTTTGGGTGAATTCGGCGATACGTCGTGCAGCTTCCAATGTTTCGTCCAGACTGGCGACCAGTGCCAGACGGATGAAATCCGACCCCGGGTTGACTCCTCGCGCTTCACGAGCAAGGAAGCTGCCGGGCAATACGGAGATATTATAGTCGCGGTGCAGCTGTTGCGCGAAGGTTGTGTCGGCAACAGGCGTTCTGACCCACAAGTAAAACCCGGCGTCCGGTCTGGATACCGGCAATACCGGAGCAAGCAGGGCGATGACCTTGCCGAACTTTTCCACATAAAGCCGACGATTTTCCTCGACATGCGACTCGTCGTTCCACGCTGCGATGCTCGCGGACTGGACCGCCGGATTCATGGCGCAGCCATGATAGGTACGATAAAGGGCAAATTTTTCCAGGATTCGGGCATCGCCGGCAACGAAGCCGGAGCGCAGGCCTGGCACGTTGGAGCGTTTGGACAGGCTGGAGAATACCACGAGGTTGTTGTATTCCTTGCGCCCCAGTTGCTGAGCGGCTTGCAGCGCACCGAGCGGTTTGTTGTCGCCGAAATATATCTCGGAATAACATTCGTCTGCGGCAATGACGAATCCATGGCGGTCGCTCATTTCAAACAGGGCTTGCCATTCAGTCAGCGGCATCACGTGGCCGTTCGGGTTTCCGGGCGAGCAAACGTAGATGAGCTGTGTGCGTTTCCATACGTCGTCGGGAAGTTGTGAGAAATTCAGCGCGTAGTTGTCTTCCGGCAAGGCGTTCAGGAAGTGGGGCGTTGCGCCGGAGAGCAACGCCGCCCCTTCGTAAATTTGATAGAACGGGTTGGGGCAAACCACCACCGGGTCTTTTTTGCTGCGGTCTATCACGGTCTGCGCAAAGGCAAACAATGCCTCGCGACTGCCGTTTACCGGCAACACCTGAGTCTTGGCATTCGGTGCCGGGATGCCGTAACGATTGGCCAGCCAGTGGGAGATAGTTGAGCGCAGTGCGTCGCTGCCGGTGGTTGTGGGATACTTCGCCAGGCCATCCAGACCCGCGATCAGCGCATCTTTGATGAATTGGGGCGTGGCGTGTTTGGGTTCGCCGATATGCAGGCTGATTGGTTTCAGATCAGCGTTTGGTGTTACTTCGCCAAACAGCTTGGCGAGCTTCTGGAACGGATAGGGCTGGAGGAGCTGTAAATCGGGATTCATTGTAATTATGCGGTTTGAACAATGGCTAACTGGTTTCGCATTATAAGGGTCAGACAAGTGCCATCAAAACAAAATGTGATGCCGGTTGCGGGTGTGTTGAGCGGTGCGCTGGTATGGGGGTTGATCTGGTATCCCTATCGGGTGTTGCAGGATCTCGGCGTATCAGGGGCATTGGCGACGTTTGTTACTTACTTGATGGCAATGGTGTTTGGAGTGTTCATGTTGCCGCGCTTGTGGCGCGAACGATCCACTTTGGGCGGGTGGACCCTGCTGTTGGTGTTGAGCGCGGGCTGGGCGAACCTGGGCTACGTGCTGGGGATGCTCCACGGTGAGGTAATGCGTGTGCTGCTGCTGTTTTATCTTGCCCCGGTATGGACGATCCTGTTTTCGTACTGGTTGCTCGGTGAGCGGCTTAATCGCTATGGTTACACGGTTGTCGCACTCTCAATCAGTGGTGCGGTGGTCATGTTATGGGAGCCAGGCCTTGGCCAGCCGGTT
The DNA here is from genome assembly GCA_964404355.1 of uncultured Sideroxydans sp. Classification (GTDB taxonomy): domain Bacteria; phylum Pseudomonadota; class Gammaproteobacteria; order Burkholderiales; family Gallionellaceae; genus Sideroxyarcus. The sequence goes on from CAYOJU010000048.1 coordinate 15,658, forward strand.
CCGCAGAACATTTCCGAATGGCTGGGGCTTTCTGCGGGTATAGGCTTTGCGCTCTCAAATGTTACATCACGGCGGGCTTCACATCTTTCCGTGGAAGTAAAATCCTTCAGTTTGTGGCTGGGCACGGCCTTCCTGACCTTGCCTTTCCTGCTTTGGCAGGGCGGTATGGTAGAACGGGTAGACGCGATATCTGCGCAGTCCTGGGTACTTCTGGTATTGATGGGGCTTGTTCTCTGTGCCACCAGCGTTGCCGTGCAATACGGGGTGACGCACCTCTCCGCGAATCGCGCGGTGGTGCTATTCATGTCTGAACTGGTGATTGCCGCCATATCCTCATATTTTCTTGCTGATGAAGCGATGGGATTGAGAGAGTGGGTAGGCGCGCTTCTTATCGTCTCGGCCAGTTTGTTGTCCGGGCGGTTGCATACTGAGTAATTAGACTGCAAGTATGCAAGAAGAAATGGCAGTGCGAAGTGACGTATTTCCAAGTGTGGGTTAGACTGCGACCGGTTCCGAAGCTGTGACTTTACAAAAGCTTGCGTGATGCAAGGATACTCCGGATATGAAAAATACCCCGACGCCTGCCGAAATCGATGCACTGTTCAACAACGACGACCCTGCAACCGTGTGGTCCAAAACGATTGAAATCGTCCGTCACATCAGCCCGCAATACGATTTTGCTCTCGTCCAGTCAGTATATGACGACGTCATGCGACTTTTTCGGGGAGAAAACCCCGACTACGGGGCCATCAAGACGCTGTATCACGACATGTCGCACACACTGGAAGTTTTTCTGTGCGGGGTGAGGTTGATGCACGGCGTGCATGCCTCCGGCGATCGCCTGACGGATGAGGAAATAACCCCGATCATGCTTGCCATCTTGCTGCATGACGTTGGTTATGCCCAGCGCAGGGGAGAGGAGAGAGGGACTGGTGCTCAATTTACACAGACCCATGTTCAGCGCGGCATTGAATTCATGCAACGATACTTTGCCGAGCATAACCTGGCTCCGGGCATTGCCGTAACCGTGACTGCCATGATTCAGGGAACGGAACACAATCGTCCTTTTTCGCGCATAGCTTTTGACGATGACAGGTCACGCATGCTGGCGCGTATTGTTGCCACCGCCGATATCACCGGGCAGATGGCTGATCGAATCTATCTGGAAAAACTGCTGTTTCTGTATCTGGAGTTCAGGGAAGCCAATTTCGGGAGCTATCAGAGTATGTACGACCTGCTTTGTCAAACCAATCGCTTTTATGAAATGACGCGTGAAAAGCTTGATGAGGCGCTTGGCGGTGTTTACAAGAAGTTCGAGTTCCACTTCAAGGATATGATGGGCGTCAGCAGCAATTTCTATCTGGAAGCGATTGAGAAAAACATGGCTTATTTGTCCAGAATCGTGGCAAGCAATGAAGCGGAACTCTTCTCCATGCTCAAGCGCAACGGAGTTGTTGAGAAGTCGCGCAAATTAGCCCGAAAATAAATTTGAATTATTGATTAGAAGCTGATTGTTTCAAAGCTTTTCATTCAGGCCGAATTCACCAACGATGCTCTGATCAATATCACCGCTTGTGACTCATCTTCTGAATACACTTATTGCTAAGCGCAGGTTATGCATTCATATCGGGCAATCTGGAATCTCGCTCAATCAAACTAGTACCTGACTGCGGAATCACTGGCAGCCGTCCGCATGTTTTCCAGGCAAGGCATCGACTTCAATGTTAAACACAACCTCTCTACGTGCATGGAAGTGTACACATGATGAAAAAATGGGATAAGGCTGGCAAAGGCATATCCTCTAAACTCCATATCTAATAGGCTTTTCGGCTGTATTCACCCGTTGGAAGGATGATCTGTTCAGACCAAAGTCCGTATTGTGAAAAACTTGTATATCAATTAGGGTTGACGAAATTTTGACGAAATTTGACGTGAAATTGACAATTTCACGTTGCTTTAACACAAGCAATTGGGCAATGGTATATCGTGCGCTGTAAGCGCTCGAGCGATGTTGGGCAGGAGTGAAAGCGATCATTACGGTTTGGAAATAACTTTTCCGATGATGATCGCGAAGATGTCATGTCGGGCCGTTGGTCATTGCATATGTACTACCGGATCGGCCTTGGATGTGAACGGGTTCGTGTTTGATGTTCACGATAAGTTTTATTGAGTATTAAATGACCACACAAACAGTATCAGTAAATCAGTTGGAAAGGCGCAAGCCAAGACGGAACAACCCGCCCAAAGACTATGGCTGGACACTGTTTTTGATAGTGATCACCTTGTTGATGGCTGCAGGCTTCTTCATCTCGCAAGACCAGCTTTATAAACCCGGCGACAACATTGGCTACAACATCGGACTTGCCGGCGGACTTATGATGTTGACCTTGCTGATTTACCCGGTTCGCAAGCGGATTGGCTTCATGAGGAATTGGGGGCTGCTGCCAAAATGGTTTAAATGGCATATGGTATTTGGTGTTCTGGGTCCTGCACTGATCGTTTTTCATTCCACGTTTGTTCTCAGGTCGGTCAATGCGGGCGTGGCGATGGTGTGTATGCTGCTGGTATCCGGCAGCGGAATATTTGGTCGCTTCTTCTATCAGAAAATTCACAACGGCCTTTACGGCAGAAATACGTCATTTCAGCAGTTACAGGAGGCATTGGCCGGATCCAAAGACGTCAAATCCGTCTTCAGTTTCGCTCCCGAGTTGCAGCAGAAGCTGGAAGACTTCAGCAATTACGCGATGAATCTTTCCAAGGGAAAAAGAATCGGCGTATGGAATTTCCTGACGCTGGGATTCCGGGTGAAGTGGTTCACCAGGACGCTAATCATTGAGTTGGAAGACGCCATGTACGCAACTGCCAATGAGATGCAATGGAATGATGCGCAAATGAAACGTCTCGATGAACTTTTTTATCAGAACGCTCAATTCGTACGCAACTACCTGACGACTGTTCGCGATCTCGCCCAGTTTTCAACTTACGAGAAGCTGTTTTCTTTGTGGCATATTTTTCACGTGCCATTGGTGTATATGCTGGTATTCAGTTCGATCTGGCATGTGATCTCTGTTCATAAATATTAAATGCAAAGAACTTTTCCCACATGATGGTATTCGTCAGGTCGTTCTTACTTGCAGGAGTTGTCCTGTCTTGTGCCATGCAGGCACATGCCGATTCATCGAATGACTTGTTGATGCCGGGCGAGGTCATTCAGGGGCACTACAAGTACGAGAGCGACTGCAACAATTGCCATAAACCGTATGACAAATCGGCACAGTCGGGATTGTGCAAAGACTGTCACAAGGAGATTGCGAAGGATATAGCCAAAAATACCGGTTATCACGGGCTATTGAAAGAAGAGAAGCCGTGCAAGGAATGCCACACCGATCACAAAGGACGCGGTGCACGCATTGCAAATCTGAGTACCGTAAATTTTGATCACGAGTCGACGGGCTACACCCTCAAAGGCGCGCATTTAAACAGCAAAGTCCTCTGCAAGGACTGCCATTCCCCAATGAAGAAATATCGGGAAGCGCCAACCAAATGCAACAGCTGTCATGAAAAGGCGGATAAGCACAAAGGCGCGCTGGGGCCTGAGTGCCAGAATTGCCACGAGGAAAAAGACTGGAAGACGACCCATTTCGACCACAGCAAAACCAAATTTGATTTGCAGGGCAAGCACAAAGAAATTAAATGTACAGCTTGCCATTTGAATGACAAATTCAAGGATACGCCCAAGCTTTGCTACGAGTGTCACAAGAAGGACGATGATGGGGAGAAGGGGCACAAGGGTAAATTCGGTCCCAAGTGCGAAACCTGTCACAACGACGTCAAATGGAAAGAAATCACCTTCGACCATGACAAGAAGACCAAATACCCGTTGCTGGGCAAGCACAAGGAAACGAAGTGCACCGAATGCCACAAGGGCAACCTATACAAGGACAAGCTCAAGAAGGAGTGTGTCGCCTGCCACAAGAAGGACGATGACAAAGGAAAAGGGCACAAGGGGAAATTCGGCACCAAGTGCGAATCCTGCCATGTCGAACGCGGCTGGAAAGAAATTCCGTTTGATCATGACAAGAAAACAAAATTTCCTTTGCGCGGAAAGCATCACGACATCAAATGTGTCGAATGTCACAAGGGCGACATCTACAAGGATAAGCTCAAGATGGATTGCCTTTCCTGTCACAAAAAGGACGACGACAAGGAAAAAGGGCACAAGGGAAAATTCGGTCCCAAGTGCGAGACCTGTCACAACGACAAGAGTTGGAAAGAAATCTTTTTTGATCATGACAAAAAGACCAAGTACCCGCTGCTCGGAAAGCATATTGATACGAAGTGCGTCAGTTGCCATAAAGGGGATTTGTACAAGGACAAGCTGAAAAACGATTGCTTCTCTTGCCACGAAAAAGATGACAAGCACAAAGGCGAGGAAGGCAAGAAATGCGAATCCTGCCACCATGAAAATTCATGGGGGAAAGTTGAATTCGACCACCGGGTGTCGACTTTCCAGCTCACCGGAAAGCACATATTGGTAGAGTGCAAGAAATGCCATGTAACCGTGGTGTTCAAAGAGGCCAAGTCGGATTGCT
>CAYOJU010000049.1:0-16602 GCA_964404355.1 uncultured Sideroxydans sp.
ATGTGACCTTCCTGCGTTTGTACGAACATCTTGAATTCGAGAAGGAGATGAAAGAGCGCATCAAGTCAGCCTTGCGCTATCCTATGTTTGTGATGATTGCCATGGCTATAGCCATTGTTATCGTCAACATCTTTGTCATTCCCGCATTTGCCAAAGTGTTTGAGGGCTTTCATACCGAGTTGCCGTTGATGACCCGGATATTGATGGGTTTTTCCGGGTTCATGGTGCAAACCTGGCCGGTTCTGCTAGCGCTGTTGGTCGGTGCGGTGGTCGGTTTCCGTTCCTGGATCAATACGGTGGACGGGCGTTACAAATGGGATCACTACAAACTCCATCTTCCCATCGCCGGCCCCATCATCATGAAGGCGACACTGGCGCGGTTTGCGCGCAGTCTGGCACTCTCCTTCAAGAGCGGTATTCCCATCGTGCAGGGGCTGAATTCGGTCGGGTTGGTGGTGGACAACGAATTCATGCGCAGCCGCGTCGAGCAGATGCGCGATGGAGTTGAACGCGGTGAAAGCATTTTGCGCACCGCAACAGCGACCGGTGTGTTCAACCCGACCGTGCTGCAAATGATCGCCGTGGGCGAAGAGACCGGCGACATGGACGGTCTCATGTTCGAGATCGCCGGCATGTACGAGCGCGAAGTGGAGTACGAGATCAAGACGCTGAGCGCGAATATCGAACCCATCATGATTGTCCTGCTGGGCGCTCTGGTTTTGATCCTTGCTTTGGGTATCTTCCTGCCGATGTGGGATCTGGGCAAGGCGGCATTGCATCAATGAGAACGCAACGCGGTTTCTCTCTTCTTGAACTCATCGTAGTCATCAGCATCGTGGCGGTGTTGGCGGCAACCTTTTTGTCGCGCGTGCCGATTTACACAGAACAGGCCGAGCAGGCTGCCATGGAGCAAACGGTGGGGGCGATGCAAAGCGCGTTGACGATGCGAGTCGGGTCGTTGATGACCCACGGAGCCGCGACGGAAAAAGAATTGAAAGCCCTCGCTTCCGACAACCCGCTGGATTGGCTGCAGCAGAAACCCAAAAACTACGCCGGGGAGTTTTTTAACCCGACGCCGAAAACGGTTGCGCCGGGGCAGTGGGTGTTCGATCTGAGATCGCACGACCTGATTTACGTGGTGGATCGCAGCGGCCATTTCATTCCCGGCAAAGACGGGCAAAAGTGGATACGTTTTCATGTCAGGTTTGTGTATGAGGCATCTCCGGGCGGGGATGCGGACGGCAAAAAAGGACTGCTCTCTGCTTTGTTCGAACCGACCGAGCGCTACCATTGGCTGAACTGAACATGCAACCAATCATTCAATCCTGGCTATTGCAGTCCTTTGTCATCTTCCTGATCATCGGCAGCCTCGCGGGCATGGCAGTCGGTGTGTTGTTGTTGCTCAAGCCGGAAGCGTTGCAACGGATGGGGCTACAACTTAACCGCTGGATATCCACCCGCCATCTGGATCAATCGATGGAGCGCACCGTCAATCTGGATCCCTGGTTTTACCGTTATCGCCGCATGGGCGGCACGCTCATTATTCTGGGTGCCGTATATGTTCTCTATTACTTCACGGTGAGCATGGAAAGGGCGGGCGCGATTGCAGACCTGGCGGGTTATTTCAAGCTGCCCGCTTCCCTGATCGGGGCGCTGCTGGACGCTTTGGTGTTGAGCTCCATATTGGGGGCGCTGTGCGCCGCTTTGGTGGGCCTGTTCCTGATATTGCGTCCCAGCATGTTGCGCGATTTCGAGCGGGTCGCAAACCAATGGGTCTCGCTGCGACGCGCCATGAAACCGGTGGAAATTCGCCGCGAGGGGGTGGATGAATATGTTTTTCAGCGCGCCCGACTGGCAGGCATCCTGTTGGTGCTGGGAAGCTTCTATGTTCTGGTGATGCTGACGATCTGGCTCAGTCATTTTCACTGACCATTCGTCAGGATTTCCTTAACCATTTGTCAGTATTTCCTTAACTATTTATCCTAACCCTTTGCTGTAAAGTAGATTTTGCTTGTATTTTGGTGGTTTTTGCCATAGATTTACGCTGTCCGCATCGAGCGGGATGCTGCGGCACAATGCAAATCGGTCGGAAGAAGCAACAACGGGGCTGCGGCCCCCAACATCTAGGAGAGATAATTATGAAAAAGCAACAAGGTTTTACACTGATCGAACTGATCGTGGTGATCGTGATTCTGGGTATCCTGGCAGCGACAGCTCTGCCGAAATTTTCGGACTTGACCAAGGACGCTCGACTGGCTTCGCTCAAGGGCGCGTTGGGTGCGGTTAACGGGGCTGCGAGTCTGGCTCACGGTACTGCTTTGGCGCAAGGCATGGCAGCCGCTTCTTCGGTGACCATGGAAGGCACGTCGATTACCATGGCAAACTACTATCCTGATGCTACAGTAACAGGAATTCAGGCAGCAGCTAACGTTTCAAGCAATGACTACGTCCTTTCTGTGACAGGTACTACGTTGACCGTGCAGCCCAAGGGGGCTACGACTCCTGCACAATGCCAGTTTACTTACACTGCAGCTACAGCAGGCTCTGCTCCAGCAATTGTAACCACGCCAAGTCCGCTGGTTTCAACAAACTGCTAATCTTGTTGAGGTCGACATAGGGTGCACAAGCAAAGCGCTTTGCACCGGAAGTTGGAAATGAACAAGGGGGCTGCGGCCCCCTTGTTTTTTGAAGGTCAGCGAGGCATTTTGTTACACTGCGGCACCGCGTGAATTCCGGGTTTGAGGGGCGTTGGACATGCGTTTGAGTACAGAACAAGTTGCGGAGATCGGGCATGAGACCGAGCAAGTTCTCGGTACTCCGGGCATCGTGCGGTTGCGCGGCTCAGGTATGGGAAATCAACGCGGTTTCACGCTGGTGGAGTTGATCACAGTTATCGTCATTATCGGCATTCTGGCAGTGGCGGCCGCGCCGCGTTTTTTCGATAAAGATGTATTTCAGGCGCGGGGCGCGGCCGACCAGGTAATAGCGGCATTGCGTTACGGGCAGAAGGTCGCCATTGCGCAGCACCGTGCTGTGGATGTGAATCTTTCCAGTGGAGCCAATCCCCAATGCGATTCGATGTTGGTGGCGAGTGCTGTTTCTTGTGTGATTCCAAATGGAGTGGCGGTCAGTCCGGCGAAGATAACCTTTGAAGCACTGGGTCGGCGAGTACCGAATGCGGCAACTACAGTTGTGGTGGGCACGACAACTATCACCATCGAAGCGGAGACGGGATATGTGCACTAAGTATTCATTACTGGTGCAACGCGGCATCAGCCTGATCGAGCTCATCATGTTCATCGTCATCATCAGCGTGGCGCTGACGGGGATTTTGCTGGTAATGACCAAGGTGACCAGCCACAGTGCCGATCCGCTTCTTCACAAGCAAGCCATCGCGGCGGCGGAGTCGCTGCTGGAAGAAATCGAGTTGCAGGATTTCATTTCTGCGTCTGGTGCGACTGTTGCGGTGACGCAAGCAAACCGCAACACGGCCTACCACATCGTCAAGGATTACGATGGATTTGCCACTTCGGGGGTTTTCCCGGTGAGCGGTGCAGCGGGCGTAGCCGGACTGGGAAGTTACAACGCGAAAGTCACCGTTACGGACACCGCGCTTGGTGATGTTGCGGCAGGCAGTTCGGTGCTGATCACCGTGAAGGTGACCGATCCGCAGGGAACGATCATTCCGATTTCCGGCTACCGGACGGCTTACTGATGCTTACCCCGCATAAAAAACAGGCTGGATTTACCCTGGTGGAGATGATCGTCGTGATCGTGATCACCGGCATCATCGGCGGCATGGTGGCCATGTTCATTCGCGCGCCGGTGCAAGGTTATGTGGACAGCGCGCGCCGTGCCGAGCTCACCGACATCGCCGATACCGCCATGCGCCGCATGGCGCGCGATGTGCGCACTGCCGTGCCGAACAGCGTGCGGTCGACGTATTGCACGGCGCCCTGCGTGGAATTCCTGCCGACCAAGGATGGCGGCCGCTACCGCGCAGATACGGGGGGCAATGGCAATATTTTGATTTTTGATACAGGGGGAACCACCACATTCGATATTGTCGGTACAGGATTGACAACAACGGTTGCCAACACCGACTACATCGTTATCGGGAGTGTGCAGTCAAGCGGTGCGCCGCCATATCTTCAAACGACTGCGGGCGTTCTGCGACAGGTGACGAATCTGGCCAACGGCTCTACCACGGTGACTTTTGCCGCGCCTGTATTGCCCCTTTGGGCCGAACTGCCATCGCAACATGTCAGTGTCGTGGACGGTACGCAGCTTGCCGTTACTTATGCGTGCGAGGGGTTGGGCAAGGATGCCAATGGCAACGGCACGGGGCAACTGAAACGCTACTGGAATTACGGGTTCAATGTTGCTCCGAGTGCGAATAGCGCGATTCTGGCCAATAGAGTCGAGACCTGTTCATTTGATTATGATGTGACCAACCAGCGCTTCGGCCTGCTTGCGGTGCGTCTGACGCTGACCAGCGGCAACGAAAGCGTCAGTCTGTACAACGAGATCCATGTGAACAACGTGCCATGAAAAAACTTCAACAGGGTTTCAGTATCGTTTCCGCCATCTTCCTGCTTGTGGTACTGGCATTCCTGGGGGTGGCAATGACCTCTTTTTCAGTCGCGCAAAACCAGAGTGCGGCGATGGATGTGATGGGTTCGCGCGCCTATCAGGCGGCGCGCGCCGGCATTGAATGGGCGGCTTATCATGTGGCCAGTGCACCCGCAGCATGGGCGGGTTGTGCGGCAGGCAAGACGGTCGTCGTTGCGGGTGACCTTGCGCCGTTTTCTCCGGTGACGGTTAATTGCGCTGCCGCATCGTTCGTTGAGGGCACATCCACGATCTGGATTTATGACGTCAGCGCCGTGGCGCAGACAACGGGGAGTGTTGCGGGCAACCCGGATTTCGTCCAGCGGATCATCAGCGTGAAGTTGGGCAGGTGATTCAATTCATTATTCACGGGTTCTGCGTGGCGATGGATACGTAATCAAGGAGTCAATCATGAAGAAAATTATACTGATTCTGTGCGCGGCGTTTTTCCTGCTGGTTTTGCAGGGAGCGCAGGCCGCGACTTATTCCTATCGCAATGACATATTTGCTTATGACACTCCGTCCGGCGCGGCGATCAGTCTGCCCTGGCATGCTGGCACCAAAGGTGCAACCAATGGCGCGCCGGCATGTACCAGCTATCCCCTTGGAGACGACGATTGGGCGGATTTGACCTTTCCGGCAGGCTTTACCTTCACGTTTGCCGGTGTTGCGCAAAATTCAGTGCGTGTGTATTCCAACGGGATACTGGTATTTGGCGGCGATACGTCGGGCCAGTGGCGGACATTTGGCAACGCAACATTGCCTTACGCGACCAATATTGGCACATACACAGGGGGGTGTCCCGGAGGTGTCCTGAACAACGCCATTGTGGGTTACTGGAGGGATATCATCGCAGGGACGGCGACTGACCAATTTAACAATGCAGTAACCGGGGCATCGGTAAAGTACGAGCTGCTGGGTACGGCGCCGTTCAGGCGTCTGGCCATTTCCTGGGTTAACGTTGAATTGTATAGCGGCGGAACCGCTGTCCGGTACAACTTCCAGATATTGCTGTATGAAAGCCCGTCGGGGGGGCTGAACAGCAATTTCAAGTACCAGTACACCACGGGCAGTTCGGATGGTTCGGCGGCGACGGTCGGTGTGCAAGTGAGTACCGCCGACTACACCCTGTTTTCCTACAACCAGACTTTCATCGACCCGGTCACCGGTTCCGCGATCCTCTGGTATCCGACGAATCAATCTGTGGCCAAGGGGGCGGAATATCATTTCGACGAGGCAGCCTGGACCGGAGCCGCGGGAGAAATAAAAGATACGTCCGGCAATTTGCAGAATGCCCGGCGGGTCGGCGCGGCCGCCAATATTGCGGCGGGGAGGGTCTGCCGCGGCGGCAGCTTTACCAACAACACCTCCAATACCACCATCGATGCGGTGGCGACACCAATCGTGCCGGCCAATGTGGGTTCGATCGACTTCTGGTATCAGTCAACCAGCAGGTGGAACTCGGTGGATAGCATGTTATTCGATGCCTCGCTTTCCGCGACGCAACAGTTCTACCTGATGAAGACTGCGGCGGGCAGACTGAAATTTGTCGTGACGGACAACACGGGAGCCATCTTTACCGTTACCGAAACGACTGCGCAGACTTTCGCGGCGGGTACGTGGGAGCATGTCGGCGTAAGCTGGAACATGCGGCCAGGTACGAACCAGACCCTGTTCCAGATTTTCCTGAATGGTGTCGTGGTGCCCTCGACGACAGTGGTCGTGCCGGCGCCCACGCCCACGCCGACAGCGCCGCGCACGACCTCGTCGGGTTCGATGGCTTCTCTGGCCACGCTGTATATTGGCGACAACCGTATCTCCGGCACCACGCCGACCGGTGCTACGCCGAACGGTGCAAACGGATACATCGACGAGGTTTACAGCTACGGGACTGAAATCAACGCCGGTCAGGCAACGGCTGACATGAACAGCACACACTCTTGCGCCGTTGCGGATCATATCCATATCAAGCACAACGGCACTTCGGTGGCCTGCAACGTCGCCCCTATTACGTTCGAGGTGCATGATGCCAGCCACGGGCTGGTTGCGTTGTCCGGAGCGACCCTGACGCTTTCCACCTCGAATGGTACGACCGGCAAAGGCGACTGGTCCAATGTCGCGGGTGGTGCTGTCAACGTGGTGACCAACAATGGAAACGGCTCGGGAAGTTATGTATTCAGTAATGAGTCCAGCATCACACTTGGGCTGCAGGATACAAACCCGTCCACGGATCCGGAATCGCTCAGTATCACGGCAGCTTCGGGTTCTGTTACCAATACTTCCGGGACGAGTTGTGGGTCGGCATCGGATTATACGTTCGGTACGACCTGCAATGCCGCCATCAGTTTTTCCAAAGCCGGTTTTTTGTTCAACCGCTCGGCCGCGTCCGGCAATCCCCAGGTGGACATCGCCAATCATTATGCCGGGGTGAGCCAGACCTTCAAGTTGAGCGCGGTGAAATCAAGCAACAATTCGCTGGTCTGCGTTCCGGCTTTTCAGGGCGTAACCAAGTCCATCAATTTCAGTTGCAGCTACGTCAATCCCACCACTGGCACCCTGCCGATTTCCGTGACCGGTAATGGCGGCAGTGCGACTGCGGTGCCGTTGAGCGCGACTTCGGTTTGCGATACTGGCGCGGCGGTAAATCTGGCATTTGATACCAATGGTGAGGCCAGCGGTGTCAGCATGGTGTACCCCGATGCCGGTCAGATGAGGCTGACGGCCGCTTACTCGAGTGCGACCGGGAGCATGACCGGTACTACCACGTTTATTGCGGCCCCGAAATCGTTCAGTTTCAGCGGTGTGGCTGCCGGCCCCATCAAGGCGGGCGTCAACTTCGGTGCTACGGTAACGGCGATGAATTCGGCGGCCACCCCGGCGGCCACGCCAAATTTCGGCAATGAAACGCCCACGGCGCAAGGCGCGACGCTGACGTTCTCGAAATGCCAGCCGACGGGAACCGGAGCGTCAAGCGGCTCATTCTCTGGCAGCGGCACGTTTACCGATGGCGTGGCGACACCGACCAATTTGAACTGGAGCGAGGTCGGCAACGGCGATTTGGTCGCAACGCTGTCCAACTATCTGAGTAGCAGCCTCACTGCAACCGGTAACACCAGTACCAGCGGAACAGTGTGCCAGAACCCTGTAGGTACTGCGGTCGCGGGAAATGTCGGGAATTTCATTCCGGATCATTTTGTTACTGTGGTGGCAGACGGCTGCGCCGGATGCGGTTTCACTTATTCGGCTCAGCCCTTTACCGTGACTGTAACCGCGATGAATGCAGCGTCGACGCAAACATCCAATTATGCTGGCAGCGTTTTAACGCCGGTATTCGCCAATAATGTGTATTTGACCGATGCGAATGCGGTGGCAACGCCGGTCGGAAAATTCGGCGTATCTGCGGTTCCGCTGGGTGTGACAGTCAATGTTGCAGGAGATACGTTGACGGTTCCGAAAGCCGACTTTACTCTGGGTGCGGCTACGTTGACCTCCGTTCCTACCTATACTTTCAATACCGTTCCCACGGTTCCCACGACAATCAAGCTGAGGGCCAAGGATTCGGTGAATGCCTCGGTTATTTCAACCGGCTTTGCGGAAGGTACAACTGAAATTCGCAGCGGACGCATCAAGATTGGCAACGCTTACGGTTCCGAACTGCTGCCGTTGAGTATCACCGCGACGGCGCAGTACTACAATGCTGCGAAAAGTTGGGTGACCAGTAGTACGGATAGTACAACCCAGTTCAATACGAATCTGAGTGGCGCCGGAGGGAATGTGAGTGTGGCTGTCGTGGACGCAACGCACGGACTTGGGTCGGGCAACATCAGTGTTGTTTCTCCTGGTGCTATTACGTTCGCCAACGGAATCAGGAAGTTCAGTCTGGCAGCGCCCGGCAAGGCAGGCAGCGCGGACTTGAGCATAATCACTGCACCAGGCTATTTGTTGCCCAGTATCACCGGGCGCGCCACCTTCGGTGTATATAAGGGAACGAACGAATTCATCTATCTGCGCGAGGCTTATTGATGTCTGATTTTTGACAGGCAACGAGTCGGGGGAACCCCGAAGTTTTGCCGGGTAATTGCCAGTTGTCTGGATGCGGTCAATGCGTGTCTGATCGCGGACGAAAACATTATAAAAAATCCCTTGACAGCAATGGGTTAGTGAATTAAGTTCACACCAATTATGGAAATATCCCGATTCTTCAAGGTTTTCAAGCAAAATAGCCGTGCCAACGGGTGGAATTCTGTCGTTATCAGCAAGCGGGGTGTGCATATTGCGCAGGCCAAATATGTCGGTCTGCGTCCGCAAGTGACAAAGTGCGCTTTCTACCCGCTTACTGAAGTTTCTGCTTCCGCGCTGGAAAAGGTGTGCAAGGATGCACAACTGGACGACGCCGGGTTCACCACGCTGTTGTCCGCCAACGAATACCAGATAATGATGGTGGATGCGCCGAATGTCCCCGTCGATGAACTGAAGACCGCAATACGCTGGAAGATCAAGGATTCGCTCAGCTACCACGTCGACGATGCCACTATTGATGTGTTGCAGATACCGACCAACAAATACGGCGGCGACCGTCCGCAATCCCTTTATGCTATCGCAGCGCCCAACGAGACGATACGCAAACGCATCGCACTGTTCGAGAAAGCCAAAATCGAGCTCAGCGTGATTGATATTCCGGAGACGGCGCAACGCAACATCGCGGCCCTGTTCGAGATGGAAGGGCGTGGTTTGGCGATGCTGACTTTCGGCGACGAGGGCGGCCTGCTCACGATTACCTGCGACGGCGAGTTGTTCCTGGCGCGCCGTCTGGACATTACGCTGGGGCAATTGCAGGATGCGGACGAGAGTCTGCGCCAGCAATATCTTGATCGAGTGGAACTGGAAGTGCAGCGTTCGCTGGATTACTTCGATCGCCAATTCCATCACGTCCCGGTGAATCGCCTGATTCTTTCCGCACCGGAATCGTTGGGATTGGATAAAGTGCTGACGAGTAGCCTGGGTATTCCCGTGGAGATGCTGGACCTGGCACAGGGGATGGATATCATCACTGTGCGGGAGTTGTCGGATAGCGAGTTTGTCAGTTATGCGCTGCCCGCATTGGGTGCGGCATTGCGTCAGGAGAAAAAGACGCTATGAGCCAGCAGATCAATCTGTTCAATCCGGTTTTCCTGAAGCAGAAGAAATATTTTTCTGTGACCACGATGTTGCAGGCACTGGGATTGATCGTGCTGGGTTCGGCGCTGTTTTTTGCCTACGCGCTTTACCAGGTGGTCCAGTTGTCCGCACAGGCCGATGAAATGAGCAAGCGTTATGCCGCCGAACAGACGAGATTGGCCAATTTCAGCAAGGAATTTTCTCCGCAGCAGTCCGGCAAGCAACTGGAAGACGAACTGAAACAACTGGAAGCGCAGGCCACGGCGCAGGATGCGATGCTGAATTTGCTCAAGAGCGGCGCGCTCGGCAATACCGAGGGTTATTCGGAGTATATGCGCGCTTTTGCAAGACAATCGGTCAATGGGCTTTGGCTCACGGCGTTTGACATCACCGGAGATGGCGCGCAGATGAGTCTGAGCGGCGCAGTGCTGAGCCCGCAGTTGGTGCCCGCCTATATCCAGCGTCTGGGCCATGAAAAGGTCATGCGCGGGAAGACCTTCTCGACATTGCAGATGCAGCAGCCGAAAAAGGATGGTGACCGGCTTGTTCCGCGCTATGTCGAATTCAACCTGCATTCGGCGGCAATTACCGAGGAGGCGAAGAAATGACGATGCAAGCACGGATCGACAAGATCGTCGCCAAGGTGGATGGTTTTTCATTGCGTGAACGCGTTCTGATTTTCTTAGCCGCGGCTGCGCTGGTGGTTTCATTGGTGGACTCCTTGATTCTCGGGCCGTTGCTCGACAAGCAGAAGAAAATATCCGCTCAGGTCGTCCAGCAGCAGGAAAAGATGAAGGAAGTGCAGGCGCAGATAGCCAATTTGGTTCAGGCCCAACAGGCCGATGCCAATTCGCCGCAGCGCGAGCGTATTCGCGTATTGCGCCAGCAGATCGCCGATGGCGATACCTATCTGAAGAGCAGACGTGACAAGCTGGTGCCGCCGGAAAAAATGGCGCAACTTCTGGAACAGGTGCTGAACAGGAACGGTCGCCTGCAGTTGGTTGCACTTGATACCTTGCCTGTAAGCCTGCTGGTCGAACCCGCTGCGGATACGGCCGCTGCCCAAATGGCCAGTTCGGAAAAACAGATATACAAGCACGGCGTGAAAATCACCGTGCGTGGCAGCTATGCCGATCTCGTGCAGTACCTGACAGCGCTGGAGAAGCTGCCGACGCAGATGTTCTGGGGCGTGGCGAAAATGGACGTGGTCAAACACCCCGTCGTGGAGTTGACCCTGACGCTTTATACCCTGAGTTTGGACAAGACATGGCTACAGGTTTGAGGAAGCTGTTGGCAGTGTTGTTGCTGTGCGTGCCGCAGTGGGCGGCGGCAGAGCCGTTGCCCGATCCGACGCTTCCTGCCATTGATTTGAATAGCACCGGTACGGGCAGTGCCGCAGAGGTGGTGCCGGAGGACACGGTGTCGCACGGGCTGCAGTCGGTCATCATTTCGCCCCAATACCGGGCCGCCATAATCAATGGCGAAACGGTGAGCCTGGGGGGCAAATATGGGGATTCCAGGCTAGTCGAGGTGCGGGAAAACAGTGTGGTGCTGCAGAATGCTCAAGGGCGGCGTGTGCTGGAATTGTTCCCCAAAGTGAGTATCAGGAAGAGTGAAGCAGTGCGGCATGAGAGTGGTACACAAGAGAAAGCATCTGGAAAGACAAGTCTGCCGGAGCGGGATGTAGGAGGAATCAAATGAAACGAATTTCAGTTTTGCTGGCGTTGCTGCTTTTGTCTGCCTGTGCGACAGGGGGCGGTACAAAAAGCGGTATAACGGAAAAACTTAAACAAGAGATGGATGCCGCGGTTGCATCGAACGAGGTGGTCAAACCGGAAACAGTGGATCAGGCGTTGTTGCCTCCTTTGGCTGTTTCGCCTGCTCAGACCGACACTAAGCTCCTGGAAACCAAATTCGACCTGGCGGTAAACAGCACGCCTGCAAAGCATGTGTTCATGGCCATCGTCTCTGGAACGCGCTACAGCGTTCTGGTGCACCCGGACGTCAGCGGTACTATTTCCCTGAACTTGAAAGATGTGACGGTATTCGATGCGCTGGAAGCAATACGCGAGATGTACGGCTACGACTACAAGGTGGAAGGCACGCGCATCTACATCCAGCCGCTGACGCTACAGACACGCCTCTTCCAGGTGAGCTACCTGACCGGCCAGCGCGAGGGGAAGTCCTCGTTGCGCGTTGCTTCCGGCTCGGTGGGGGACAGTGCTGTCGGGACAAGCACAACGGGTACGACGGGTAATGCTGCAACCAACTACCGCGACAGTGCCAAAGTAACCATGTCATCCAATACTGATTTCTGGGATGAGTTGAGCAAGGCTCTGAAAGCCATTGTTGGCGAAGAGAAAGGCCGCAGTGTCGTTATCAGCCCGATGTCTGGCGTGATAGTGATACGCGCGATGCCGGACGAGTTGAAAAATGTTTCCGCTTATCTCAAGGCGTCGCAGATTTCCATTGAACGTCAGGTGATACTGGAAGCCAAGATTGTTGAAGTGCAGTTGAACGAGTCGTTCCAGTCTGGTGTCAACTGGGCGGCGTTCAGGAATGGCCCGAACAGCCACCTGACCGTGGGGCAGGGAAGTGCGGGCAGTTCCTTGTCGGCAAGCGGCGCAACCACATCGGTGTTGACGAATTCCGTGCTTAGCGCATCTCCAGGTTCTTCTCTGGCGCCTGTTACATCGACATCGTTGCCGACTGGGGCGATCGCAGGCACGTTGTTCGGTCTAGCCTTTCAGACCAGCAATTTTGCTGCATTGCTGAATTTTCTGGAATCGCAGGGCAATGTGCACGTGCTTTCCAGTCCGCGCATCGCAACACTGAATAACCAGAAGGCTGTGCTGAAGGTGGGAACGGACGAATTTTTCGTTACAGAAGTTACTGGTGGTACCCAAGCGACAACCACGGTTCCTGGCACTGCGCCGACAGTAAAAGTTCAACCCTTTTTCTCCGGCATCGCACTGGATGTGACGCCGCGCATCGACGAGAACAACGAAATTATCCTGCATGTGCATCCATCGGTCAGCACGGTTTCAACCGTAAACAAAACTGTGGATCTGGGTACGCTGATGGGTATATACAATTTGCCGCTGGCGTCGAGTTCTGTGTCGGAAACAGACAGCATCGTGCGCGCGCGTGACGGGCAGATCGTAGCGATCGGCGGTTTGATGCGCCAGGCTGAGGTTAACGACGAATCCGGTTTGCCGATGTTGCCAAAAATGCTTTTCGGACAAACCAGTAAGCGTACCGAGAAACGTGAGTTGATCATCCTGCTGAAACCGACTGTGGTGGATAGCGATAAGGATTGGTCGGACGACATTGCGCGTAGCCGCGATCGCATGAACAATATGTCTAGATAACGTTATGTACCTGGAGCATTTCGGCCTGCGCGAGTCGCCCTTTTCGCTGACGCCCGATACCAGTTTCTTCTTCGCCTGCACCAACTACCAGGAAGGTCTCAACACCTTGCTGGTGGCGGCGCGCACCGGCGAAGGATTCATCAAGATCGTGGGCGAGGTGGGCAACGGCAAGACGATGCTGTGCCGCAAGTTTCTCGCCACGCTTAGCAGCGACCGCACGACCACTACCGATATTGGCACGCAGGACGGCGGTACCAGCGGCCGCCATGCGGCGAAGTTCATTACTGCCTATATTCCCAATCCCTATCTGGAGCCGCGCAGCCTGTTGCTGGCGCTGGCGGACGAGTTCCGCATCGAGATCGACAATTTTGCCGATCAGCATCAATTGCTGAAGCAGCTGACGCATACGCTGCTGAACTTCGCACGCGATGGAAAGCGAGTGCTGGTCTGTCTGGACGAAGCACAGGCGATGCCGCTGGAAAGCCTGGAAGTGTTGCGCTTGCTCACCAATCTCGAGACCGAAAAGCGCAAGCTGATGCAAGTGGTGTTGTTCGGGCAGCCGGAACTGGATGCGCGTCTCAAGCAGAATTCGGTGCGCCAGTTGCGTCAGCGCATCAGTTTCCAATACCAGTTGAACGGTTTGCATCGGGACGAGATGGATCGTTACCTGCGCCATCGTCTGGCCGTTGCCGGGTACAAAGGCGAGACTCTGTTCAATCGTGGTGCGGTCAACCTGCTGCACCGGGTGACACACGGCACGCCCCGGCTGGCAAATATCATCGCGCACAAGGCTATGATGCTGGCCTTTGCAGAGGGGCGCCAGCAGGTGCAGGCACGGCATATTCGCAAGGCGGCGGCCGATACCCCTGAGTCGTACAAGGACTGGATGGTGTGGATCTGGGTGTGCGGCACGGCAGCGGTTATTTCCGCATTGATCCTGTTTGCGTACTCGCTGCCATGAGCATCATCAATCAGGTATTGAACGAGCTGGAAAAGCGCGGGGTGAATGCGCCAATAGGTGAAGACACGCTTCGTCCCGTCACGCCGCGCAGGCCATCGCACTGGCCTCTTTTCCTGTTTTTGGCGGTAATGCTGTTGATCCTGCTGGCGGCGGCCAAGTGGTATTCGGGCCGTACAGCAGCCCCCGTGCCGGAAAAAGCCGTTGCCATGGCTGTACCGATGAATCGTGTTGTTGCCGCTTCCGGTGTGATGTCGGAGACGGCTTCTGCTCCGGTTGAGGCGGCTGCGATGAGCGGGAGCGGTGTGGCGGGTGCGGCACCGTCCCTGGAAAGTCTGCACGGCAAGCCTTTGCTTGAAGTAAAGAGCGAAGAAGAACCGGTCGTAATACCCGAAGTGAAAAAATCCGCAAAGGGCAAGTCGGGGCGCATCCGGGGTATTGTCGAAGATGAAGATGGCAGTCTGTCGACGGAAAGTCTGGCGCAACTCAAAACAGTCAGTCCGCAGCAACGCGCCGAGAACGAATTCAACAAGGCCAATCAGGCAATGAGGGAGGGGCGAACGAACGACGCACTGGCAGGATACGAAAGTGCATTGCTTGCCGATCCGACCTACAAGCCAGCGCGCCGTGCCTGGGCCGGATTGCTGGTGAGCTTGAAACGTAACAATGAAGCTGAGCCGGTCCTGCAAAGAGGGCTGAAACGGGATACTCAGGATACCGGTTTCGCCATGTTGCTGGCTCGCCTGCAAGTCGAGCGAGGCGACATTCCGCTCGCACTGGAAACGCTACAGAAGACCTTGCCCTTTGCCGGAGAGCAGGCCGATTACCAATCGTTCGTGGCAGCGTTGCAGCAACGTCAGGGGCGTCATGATGAAGCCGTTGCTCACTATCAGGTTGCGCTGAAACTGGCGCCCAATAATGGCCTGTGGCTGATGGGTATGGGGATTTCCCTGCAAGCCCTGCAGCGCAATGAAGAGGCGCGCGACGCTTATCAGCGTGCGCTGGCTACAAACAGCCTGAGTGCCCAGCTACAAGCATACGTGCAGCAGAAACTCAAGGAACTCTGATTAGTTGTGCGGCAAGGTTCGCGCGACAACCCACGCGCTGACCTCGCTTGCGCCGGCCTGTTTCAAGGCGCGCGCCAATTCTCCGACCGAAGCACCCGTCGTCATTACATCGTCTACCACGGCAACATGTTTGCCGCGCATATCGGCGCCGGGTTTGCAGGCGAAAGCCTGGCGCATGTTCTTGTCGCGTTCTTTCCATGGCAGCGAGGATTGCGGCGGCGTGTTGCGTACCCGTTCGCAGGCATCCGCAAGCAGCGGGATGCCTAGCTGCCGCGAAATCCGCCTGGCCAGCAGCAGGGACTGGTTGAAGCCGCGTTCGCGCAAACGCGCCGGATGCAGCGGCAAAGCCACGATGCAGTCGGGCCGGGTAGTGATGTGCCTGGTTAGCGAGTCGGCAAGGTAATTGACCAGTATCAGGCGTTCGCGATACTTCAGCGCCTGGATCAGCTTGTCCAGCGGAAATTGGTAGCTGAATGCAGCCACGGTATGGTCGAACGGCGGCGCCTGTTTCAGGCAGCGGCCGCAGATGCTTCCGGACAGCGCAGGCAAGGCGCAAACCGGGCAGTGTTCCTCGGTCAGCCGCGGCAAATCGGCATCGCAGGCTGCACAACTCAAGCCGTCATGGGTGTTTGTACCGCACAGCAGGCAGGGTTGGGCAGGCAGGAATCGCGTAAATTTTGCGCCGATGTCAAACAGGTGATGGGATAAAATAGACAAGTTATTCCGATCCTGATGCCGTTCCGGGTTGAGGATACGCTTTCCAACATTCTACGTGCTTATCCATTTATGCAAAACCAGACCGCCAAACTTGCCGAATCACAAGCAACACAAACTCACTGGACCGTTGAGCAAATCGAAACTTTACTCAAGCTGCCCTTCTCCGACCTGATTTATCGCGCCCAGCAGGTGCATCGCGAGCATTTTGACGCCAATGCCCTGCAACTGTCCACATTGCTGTCGATCAAGACTGGCGGCTGTTCCGAGGATTGCGGCTATTGTTCCCAATCTTCGGTCAATGCCACCGACGTGAGGAACCAGAAGCTGATGGAAGTGGAAGCGGTGGTGTCCGCGGCGCGCGCGGCGCGCGCCGGCGGCGCGACGCGCTTCTGCATGAGTGCGGCCTGGCGCGAACCATGCGACCGCGACCTTGAGATTGTGGCTAAGATGGTCAGCGAGGTGCGCGCGCTGGGCATGGAGACCTGTGCGACGCTGGGTATGTTGAGCGGGGAACATGCCGCGCAATTGCGCGAGGCCGGACTCGATTACTACAACCATAACCTCGACACCGCGCCCGAACTCTACGGCGAGATCATCACCACCCGCACCTACCAGGACCGGCTGGATACCCTGGAGCATGTACGCAGCGCCGGCATCAGTGTATGCAGCGGCGGCATCGTCGGTCTGGGCGAGAACCTGACCCAGCGCGCCGCCCTGATCG
>CAYOJU010000049.1:16702-19657 GCA_964404355.1 uncultured Sideroxydans sp.
AGCGGCGGCATCGTCGGTCTGGGCGAGAACCTGACCCAGCGCGCCGCCCTGATCGCGCAGTTGGCCAACCTCGATCCCTATCCGGACAGCGTGCCGATCAACAACTTGGTCAAGATAGAAGGCACGGCGCTGGCGGATGCGGCGGACCTCGATCCGCTGGATTTCGTGCGCACCATTGCTGCTGCGCGTATCACCATGCCGAAGGCCTATGTGCGTCTTTCCGCCGGCAGGCAGGGGATGAGTGATGCGGTGCAGGCATTGTGCTTCCTGGCCGGGGCCAATTCCATCTTCTACGGCGACCAGTTGCTGACCACGGGCAATCCCGAGATCGAACGGGATCGCGCACTGATGGGCAAGCTGGGTATGTATCCGCTGGCGGACAAGTGCTGTTGAGTTACCTTCAGTTGTGGTTGAAAATCCAAATCAAAACTTAAACCCCCCTCAGTCCCCCCTTGTCAGGGGGGATGACGTGTTACTGCAATTTTCGGGTAAGGCCGAGGACGCTCCTCCCCTGACAAGGGGAGGCTGGGAGGGGTTGGGTTTTCTGCCATACGATCCCAAACTGACTACTCTTGCTCGTGCTAATCGTAAGAATCCAACTCCAGCCGAAAAGAAAATTTGGTTCGAGGTTCTGCGGCATAACCAATTCGCAGCCTACAAATTTCTGCGTCAGAAACCGATAGATCGGTTTATCGTCGATTTCTATTGCTCGAAGCTTCGCTGGGTGATTGAAATAGATGGTGACAGCCATGCGGAAGATCCCATGTACGATATTGGGCGCACGCAGACTTTGCAACAGTATGGATTGACGGTTATTCGATATTTCAATCACGAAGTGTTGAGCAATATCTCTGGTGTTTATGATGATTTGGCTGGACGAATTCTCTAATGCCTTTTAACGAGCTAAAAAAACACCTCGAAGAGCGCGCCGCGCAAGGATTGTTGCGCAGTCGTCGCACGCTCGCCACGCCGCAGTCGCCGCACATCGTCGTAGACGGTAAACCTTACTTGGCGTTTTGCAGCAACGATTATCTCGGTCTCGCCAGTCGTCCTGAGCTTTCAGCAGCGCTGCAAAAGGGCGCGCAGCAATGGGGTGTAGGCGCGGGCGCGGCGCACCTGGTGAGCGGGCATTTCGG
Organism: uncultured Sideroxydans sp.; assembly: GCA_964404355.1. Classification (GTDB taxonomy): domain Bacteria; phylum Pseudomonadota; class Gammaproteobacteria; order Burkholderiales; family Gallionellaceae; genus Sideroxyarcus. The sequence goes on from CAYOJU010000049.1 coordinate 17,839, forward strand.
GCCGCATCACCAGCTTGAACAGCAACTCGCCGCTTTTGTCGGCAAGCCTGCCGCGCTGCTGTTTTCCACCGGATACATGGCCAACCTCGGCGTGGTGCAAGCGCTGGTTGGCAAGGGCGACAACGTGTTTGCCGACAAGCTCAACCATGCCTCGCTCAACGATGCGATGCTGCTGTCGCGGGCGGAAACCAAACGCTACCGGCACGGCGACATGGCGCAGTTGGCGCAACTGCTGGCACAAACCCAAAGCGGCAGGAAGCTGGTCATCACCGATGCGGTATTCAGCATGGATGGTGATATGGCCCCGTTGCGCGAACTGCTGGTCTTGTGCGAACAGCATGATGCCTGGCTGTATGTGGACGATGCGCACGGTTTCGGCGTGCTGGGTGAGCAGGGGCGCGGTTCACTGGCGCACTTCGGCATTGCGTCGCCGCGCATCATCTATATGGCGACGCTGGGCAAGGCGGCCGGTGTCTCCGGCGCTTTTGTCGCGGCGGAACAGGTTGTCATCGACACACTGGTCAATCATGCGCACAGCTATGTCTATACCACCGCAACACCGCCGGCCTTGTCCGTTGCGCTGTTGCAGAGCCTGCAGTTGATCGCGCAAGGCGAAGATCTGCGCGAGCATTTGCACAGGCTTATTGCCAGGTTGCGCAACGGGCTGGTCGATCTTCCCTGGAAACTGATGCCATCGGAAACGGCCATCCAGCCGCTGCTGATTGGCGACAACCAGCAGGCGCTGAAACTGAGCGAAGGCCTGCGCGAGCGCAGCATCTGGGTCGCGGCGATCCGTCCGCCCACTGTGCCGCAGGGTACGGCACGGCTGCGCATCACCCTGTCGGCGGCACATACCGAGGCGGATGTGGATCAACTGATCGTGGCATTGCATGACCTTGCACAGGAATCGTAAATTCGCGCAGCGATTCATTTGCCCCCTCTCCCGCAAGCGGGAGAGGGTTGCACCCGCAAGGGGTAGGCCGTGGTTGTATGGGGCCATGGCCCCGACAACGCACGCACGGGTGAGGGAAACGTGCGCGGCGGTTTCCAAAAGTGGAGGTGATGATGGCCGCCATGCACGTTGAAGTGACAGGCAGAGGGACGCCGCTGGTCATGTTGCATGGCTGGGGCATGCATGGTGGTGTGTGGACGGATACAGCCCGGGAATTGGAGGCTGATTTTCAGGTGCATAACGTCGATTTGCCGGGGCATGGTGCAAGCCCGGCGCTGGATGCGTTCACATTGGACACTGTAGTGGGGCAGCTTGCTGCAACGTTCGAGCGACCAGTTATTCTCTGCGGCTGGTCGCTGGGTGGCATCATCGCGCAACACTGGGCGGCGCACGAACCGGAGAAAGTACGGCGCCTGATTCTGGTGAGCAGCACGCCGTGCTTTGCCGTGCGCGCTGACTGGGCCTTCGGCATGCCGCAGGAAACGCTGGCGCAATTCGCCGCCGAACTGGAAAAGAACCACGCCGCAACCCTGCGCCGTTTTCTTGCGTTGCAGGTTCGCGGCAGCGAGGGCGAACGCGAGTTACTGGGAACTTTGCGCGAAAAACTGTTCAGCCGCGGAGAACCGCATCTGGACGCGCTGCGAGGCGGCTTGGCTATTTTGCGCGATGCCGACTTGCGCGATGCATTGCCGCAGATCACACAACCGACGCTGGTGATCGCGGGTGAACGCGACAAGCTTACGCCGCCTGAAGCCTCGCACTATCTGGCACAATCGCTGCCGCATGCGCGCGCGGTTGTGGTTGCCGGAGCCGCGCATGCGCCGTTCCTGTCGCATTCCGAAATTTTCATCGATCAAGTAAAGAGCT
>CAYOJU010000050.1:0-15124 GCA_964404355.1 uncultured Sideroxydans sp.
CTTTGGTGCAATGCTTGGTGGCCGCATCCATGTCCAGGAATTGCAAGTGTTTCTGCTTGTCGCAGACGATCACGTTGATGTAGTTGGTGCTCTTCAGACAATGGTTGGCAACCGAGAGCAGACAGTTCACATCGGGCGGCAGGTAAATGCGTGTCACGTCGGGACTCTTGTTCACCACCAGATCGAGGAAGCCGGGATCCTGATGGGTGAAGCCGTTGTGATCCTGCCGCCACACGGTGGAGGTGATCAGCAGATTCAGCGAGGATACCGGCGCGCGCCACGGCACCACCTTGGACATTGCCAGCCACTTGGCGTGCTGGTTGAACATCGAATCGATCACGTGAACGAAAGCCTCATAAGTAGAGAAGAAGCCATGGCGTCCGCTGAGCAGATACCCTTCCAACCAGCCTTCCAGGGTATGTTCGGACAGCATCTCCATCACGCGTCCATCCGTCGCCAGCTCGCCGCCGCCCGCATCTTCCGGCAGATAATCGGCCAGCCAGGTTTTCTTGCTCACTTCATAGATATTGTCCAGTTTGTTCGAACTGTTCTCGTCCGGACCGAACACGCGGAAGTTGTGCATGTTGTCGCGCATGATGTCGCGCAGGAATTTGCCCAACGGGCGAGTATTCTCGGCAACTGTGGTGCCGGGTTTCTTCACCTCGATCGCATAGTCCTTGCAGTCGGGCATGCCCAGCGCCTTGCGTATCAGGCCGCCATTGGCATGGGGATTGGCACTCATGCGGCGCGTGCCTTTGGGCGCCAGTGCCTTCAGCTCCGGAAGCAATGTGCCGTTCTTGTCAAACAACTCGGCAATTTTGTAACTCTTCAGCCATTCTTCCAGTTTGGAGAAATGCTCCGGCGTCTTCACATCGCCAATCGGCACCTGGTGCGAACGCCAGAAGCCCTCCACTTTCTTGCCATCCACTTCTTTCGGGCCGGTCCAGCCTTTGGGCGAACGCAGCACAATCATCGGCCAGCGCGGACGCACCGGTTTGCCGCTGCTGCGCGCTTCCTGCTGGATACGGCGAATTTCCAGCACGCATTGCTCCATCGTGGCTGCCATCGCCTGATGCATGATTTCCGGATCGCTGCCTTCGACGAAATACGGCGTCCAGCCGTAGCCTTTGAACAGGTTCTCCAGTTCCTCGTGTGAGATGCGCGCCAGGATGGTCGGGTTGTTGATCTTGTAACCGTTGAGATGCAGGATGGGCAACACCGCGCCATCGCGGATCGGATTGAGGAATTTATTGGAATGCCAGGACGTCGCCAGCGGCGCGGTTTCGGATTCGCCGTCGCCAACCATCACCGTCACGATCAAATCGGGATTGTCATACGCGGCGCCAAACGCATGCGATACACTGTAGCCAAGTTCGCCGCCTTCGTGGATCGAGCCCGGTGTCTCCGGCGTGCAATGGCTGCCGATGCCGCCGGGGAAAGAAAACTCCTTGAAGAACTGGCGCATGCCCTCTTCGTTTTCGCTCTTGTTTGGATACACCTCGCTATAGGTGCCTTCCAGATACACCGGGCCGAGTATGCCTGGCGCACCATGTCCCGGACCTGCCATGAAAATCGCATTCAAATCGTATTTGTTGATCAGACGATTCATGTGAATGTAAGTGAAGGCCAGACCGGGACTGGAGCCCCAGTGTCCCAGCAGACGATTCTTGATATGTTCGAGTTTGAGCGGTTCCTTGAGCAGCGGGTTGTCGCGCAGATAGATCATGCCGGCAGCAAGATAGTTGCAGGCGCGCCAGTAGGCATGAATACGTTTGATTTCTTCAGAGGTCAGTGCCGCGACTTGATGACTGCTCATGATGTCTATCCTTTCTCCGTGTTTGGTAGGGAAGAGTGCATTAGGTGTCAGGGTCAATCGTCATTTTACGACTGCGCAATAATACGCTTACAAGTGAAATGCATAACAATTTCTCGTGTTGTGCGATGTAAGAAGAATACCTACAAACTAAAACACGACATCAGGGATGTCGTGTTTCAGCATACTGCGACTGCGAACGGATGAAACGGGGAATAGGAACGACAAAGTGACCTATTTCATTTTCATCATTCCATCCTTGTTCATCTTCTCGTCTACCTTGGTAAAACTCAGACTGATGTTGATCCTGTCGCCTTTCTTCAAGTCCTTGATGGTCGGAGCAGGGAAGTGAATCGTCATCTCACCAAGGCCGGATTTCAGCTTCATGAAGCCGGTCTTGTAGTCGATGGATTCGATTGTTGCCCCCATGCTGTGTTTTCCCATAGGCATGTTCTCGGTCGTATTGTCGCCCCAGGATTGTGCATTGCCCTGGCCGTATTCATCCGCAGCAACGTATCCCGGGGCCAGGCCGAAAATGAACATGGCGATACCGGTAAGCAGAATTCTTTTCATGGCGATCTCCTTCTTAATATATATGTTGAAATGAAACTACAAACATTCTCGCTGTACGAACAAAATGTATACATCAGCGTACAGCTTGATTCTGGTTAGGAGAATCAGGAAGTATCCTGTCGGAGTTTGGCCTATGCTCCGGCGAAATATTGAAATTCCCGGAGTGCAGGAATGCCGTGTAAAAAAATCAGCACCAAACATGGTGACCATTCGATCTTCAACTATGCATGTAGTTTCCATAATTGCTGTTATCGAGTTAGCAGATTGACTGCGATTGACTGGCTCGGCGATACTTTCAAAAGAGCTGTTGCATTTCAATTCGTCCTCTGCGAGCGGTATCTGGCATTGATCGGGGGATTCAATGGATATAAAACAGGCGTAACGAGTGCAAAAAAGGGGAATCTAATGCTGAAAGGCGCCACAACACGTGTCACGGCTGTTTACCGTGTCCATCTGATCATCGCCTTGTTCGTGGTCCTCATTCTTGGTCTCGTGCTGTATTTCCAGTTCCAGATGGATGCTTCCGTTGGTATACGCACATTCGTCGGCGGGGAAGGGCTTTGGGCCAAGGCACAAAAGGATGCGGTGCTTAAACTGCATTACTACGGGAGCTCCCGAGACGAGGCCGATTATCGGGCCTATCTGAACCTGATCAAGGTGCCACTCGGATATAAAGCTGCCCGTCAGGAAATGCAGAAGGCGCACCCCGATCTTGATATTGTCCGCAAGGGATGTCTGCAAGGCGGCATGCATCCAATCGATATTGAATATGCCATTCCATTTTTCCGTCGCTTCCAGCAGATGCCCTATGTCTCCAGTGCTATCGAGCATTGGGGCAACGGCGACCGGCTGATTGCAGAATTGATGGAGGTTGCCGGACAATTGCATGAAGAAGTTGCCCGTGGGAACGCAAAGCCGGCGGTAATCCACGCCACCGAAACCAGATTGGCCGATATTGACCGTCGTCTGAGAGTGGAGGAAGACAGGTTTTCTTCCACGCTGGCGGAGGCGTCGCGCTGGGCCAACGACTTTTCGCGCTCGCTAACCTACGCCATTGCTTTCCTGTTCATCTCTCTCGGCATGGCGCTGTCCTGGTCAATCATCAAGCGCATACGCGCAACCGAAAATGCCCTGATAGAGAGCGAAGGGAGATACCGCAATATTTTTGAACGTGCAAGCGACGTCATCTACACAATTGGACCTGACGGCAATTTCACCTCCATCAGCCCATCGTGCTTGCGAATAACGGGATGGACGCCCGCCGAATTTCTCGGAAAATCATTCGTTGCCTTTACCCATGCGGATGATCTTCCGCGAGCGCAGGAGACCTTCCGAACCGTACTGGCGCGGCATAGTGCAGTCAATGTTGAAGTGCGCATGAAACAGAAATCCGGCGAGTATGTCGAGGGCGAGCACAGCGTCGTACCGGTGATCAGGAGTGGCAGCGTTGTCGCCGTGCTTGGCATTGCGCGCGACATTACCGCAAGAAAACAGGTTGAAGCCGAACTGATCGCCGCCAGGCAAGACGCAGAGGCGGCGAATCAGGCTAAAACACGCTTCCTTGCAGCCGCCAGCCACGACCTTCGTCAACCGCTTCAGGCCGTCAGCCTGCTCCACGAAACGCTGGTTAAAACCGGACTAAACGAGCACCAGGAAAAAATCAGCCGTCATCTGTCCACCTCGTTGTATTCCCTGGGTGATCTGTTGAACAAGTTGCTCGACGTCTCCAGGCTGGATGCCGAAATGATCAAACCCCAGCTGGAAGTGATCCAGGCCATGGATTTGCTCGAGACGCTCGATGCCGAGTTCTCCGCCCTGGCACGACAGAAGAACCTGCGCTTCAACCTATTTTGCCCATTGCAGGGGCTGGCGCTGTTCAGCGATGCCAATTTGCTCCAGGACTTGTTGCATAACCTCATTGGTAATGCGATCAAATACACGAAACAGGGCGGTGTACTGTTGAGTATTCGCCGCCGAAGTGATTGTGCACTGATCCAGGTATGGGATACGGGCGTCGGCATCGATCCCGAGCATCTGGATTTAATTTTCGAAGAATACTATCAGGTCAACAATCCCGAACGGCATCGCGCCAAGGGTGTTGGACTGGGTTTGGCCATTGTCAGGCGCCTGAGTGAATTGTTGAATACCAAAGTGGTTTGCCGCTCACGGGTGGGCAAGGGCTCCGTGTTTGAAATCAGTCTGCCGCTGGCCAGTGAATCCGACATGCATGCATCTGCTACACAGGTTCCGACCGCTCTTGTAAGCAGCGTATCTGATGATTTTGCCGGCAAGCGAGTCGTGGTTGTCGAAAACGACACGGCGACGGCAGAGGCCATCACACTATCGCTCGAAATGTGCGACCTGCATGTCACCCATTTTGAAACTGCAGAAGATGCATTGGCGAGCCCGGAGACCAAGCGGGCGGATTACTATATTTCCGACTATCGCCTTCCGGGCATGAATGGCCTGAGGATGCTTGAAGCCATTCAAAGCGCTTCGGGGAAGAAGATCAATGCAGTGTTGCTGACTGGAGATACATCGTCACTCCATTTCGAGCAGTTGATGCAATCTCCCTGGGAGGTAATCTTCAAACCTGCAAGGTTGCCAAAATTGCTGGCGAGTCTCAGGATTCAAAATAACAGGGTGACGAGCTGAGACATGGGCGAAATTGAATCAGTACAACACCCTGGCCGACCCTGTTTATGAGTTGAGCTATACTGAATGAAACATCGGTAGCCGGATCAACTTCTGGCTACATTGGACAACTGGAGGTAATGCAACCGCGGTTCCCGGTATTTGGTTGATTGGATATGGCTTCCTTCCTGAACGCAAAAGTAGAGCCGCCTGCTGTAGAAAGCTCGGCGGCGTTGCGCAAGCTGATTCATGCCAAACGCAGGGGTGGGCAAGTTGCCGAAGCGCTGGTCCTGACACAATTGGGCGCCCGTATTGCAAGGCACGAACAAGTCGCTGACAGTCCCGACGAAATGTCGCGCATGGCCTTGGAGCGTTACCTCGAATTGATGCCGGACGATGCCGAAGTGCGCCAGTTGCTGGAACAGCTGACACCGGAATTTACGCAGGCGCCCTCTCGTTCAAATGTACGCCGGCTGTTGTTTTGGGCGCTGTTCATTACGTGCGGCATTTCGACCGCAGGTGTGATTCATTTCAACGGCCTGCCGTTGCTGAATGATCCCCCACTGCCGCCTGTGCCGGTTGCCCGTGTGAAGCTGCCACCGGTCATCCAGGTGCCTGTTGCAGCGAAAGAGCCTGAAAATTCCATTCCTATCGTGATCCGCGCCGTGGGCGATGTTGTACTCGGCAGTGATTTCCCCCGGAATCGCCTGCCCGGAAAAAACGACAAAGAACGTATTGCATCCTTGCACCAGGAACTAAGAAGCGCCGACATTGTGCTGGGAAATCTTGAGGGGGTGTTATTCAACAAGGGCCTGTCGCGCAAGGATGTCTCCAAACGCGGCTTGTATTCTTTCAGAATGCCGGAAAGCTATGCGGCGACACTGCATGAAATGGGATTCGATGTAATGTCGCTGGCGAACAATCACTCAATGGATTTCGGCGAGGAAGGACTGAAATCGACAATACGCGCTTTGAAAGCGGAAGGCGTTCAGCCCATGGGCGTACCCGGCGCAGAGATGGCCATCGTCAAGGTCAGGAATACATTCGTGGCGTTCCTGAATTACAGCTATCTGCCGGATTTTACGCAACTTGGCGATGAGCAGCGGATCGCCGACGACATCAAGCGGGCGCGTGCGGCAGCAGATCTGGTGATGGTCACGGTGCATGGCGGAAAAGAAGGAGTTGTCGCGATCGGCGCTCCCAGCGGTGACGAATACTACATGAACGAATATCGGGGTGACATCCTGAAATTTGCGCACCTCGCGATTGACTCCGGCGCAAGCGCAGTGTTTGGACATGGGCCGCATGTGGTGCGTCCCTACGAGGTTTATAAGGACAAACCCATTTTCTTCTCGCTCGGCAATTTCGTAGGCTACCGCTCGCTCTCAACTCGCGGCAAGCTCGCAAATTCCATTATCGCCGAAGTGCGCTTCAGCCCCAAGGGCAAGCTGCTGGGAGCGGGTGTCATTCCCCTGAAACTGGATCGATCCGGTATCCCGAGCGTGGATTACAGCACCGCCTCGCTGAACACTCTGGATGGACTGCTGGACGAACAACTGGAAAAACGTCCCGTGCTTGAGCTTGCCATGCGCCCGGCAGTGGAAAAGATTTTCAGGACGCAAGCGCTTCCTGAAAAAAATGCGTCGCCAATTTCCCGCCCTTGATCGCGTGACTCGGCGCAAATAGCCATCAGTCACGCAACGAAGCCATGAAGCGCGCCCGGTTTCCCACGGCGCTAAGCAGAGAAACCGCAAATTTCGGGTTTGAGCAGACCAGTTCGAGGAATACATTGCGGCTGATTGACAGTAATTCACAATCGGTTAATGCAATGGCGCTTGCCACTCGCTCTTCGCGCGTGATCAGAGCCATTTCGCCGAATAGACCGCCTCGTTCGATCCTCCCCACAATGTTGTTCTGGACTGCAACTTCTACAGCGCCTTGCAGTACCACATACATGAACACGCCCGACTGACCTTCCTGGATGATGACTTTATCCGCCGCGTAGCGAATATGCGCACTATCGTCGAGTTCGTCCGCCAGCTTGTCCAGCAACTTCTTGTCGAACACCTCGGCGTCTTTCAATTCCTCGTGGCTGGGCAATCCGCCGTTTGCTTTCAAAAAAGATATCGTATCGCGCAGGCGCGTGATCATGATGCTCATCAGAAGCAGCCCGAACTCGGGTGCCGTATTCAGCGCAGCGTAGAGTTGGCTGCTGGTCAATGTATAGAGGCGGCAATCCGTTTTCGCCGTAGCTGTCGCAGTCCTGGGCATCCTGGTGATTAACCCCATTTCGCCGAATAGCTCGCCATTGTGTATTACCCACACCTGGGTGTTGTTCACAGTCAGGCCAACTTCCCCTTCCAGCAGAAAATACATCTTGTCGCGCTGCAAAAGAAACGGATTGCTCTTCTCGTTCTCGGCAAAAATAGTATGCCCTGCAGCCACGTTCATCGTGCTGCCTGAAGCTTTGAAATACTTCAGCGCAACCTTCGTGTCGTAACTGGGCTTGGCCGGGGGGATGGTGAAATTTAGATCGTCCATTATTGATTAAGGCAACCCTTATCTGATCGTGAATGACATTGAAAGGCTCCTTGTGTGAGCGAGGGATGCAGAAATTTACCTGTGCATGCAAACAGACGTCAATTGAATTTTGTCCTTTCAGAAGGGTCTGTAGTTCATGGCCTGTACAATGTGCCGCACGTGAATTTAACATGCTGATGAACCTGGTAGCGCACAACAACCCGAATCCGAACCGAACCATTACCGAAGAACAACTGATGTCTTTTTCCAAATCCTCCGAACGCTGGCTGTTACCGCTGGCTCTGTTCACCCTCTCGGTCACGTGGGGATACACTTGGGTTATTGCCAAACAGGCGCTGACTTATGCGCCGCCGTTCGCTTTTGCGGCAGAACGTTGCGTCGGTGGGGCTCTGGCGCTATTCCTGGCGGTCAAGGTCATGGGTAAATCGCTCAAGCTGGAAGCTCCCGGCCCAACAATGGCCATTGGTTTCGCACAGGTAACCGGATTTATGCTGTTTCAAACCTGGGCACTGGTGGAAGGCGGTCCCGGCAAGACCGCAGTGCTGATCTTTACTATGCCCATCTGGACGCTACTTATCGCATGGCCCATTCTGGGCGAGCGCGTTCGCGGCAGGCAATGGCTGGCCGCCGTGAGTACGCTGACCGGTCTGGTGATGATCATCGAACCCTGGAACATGCATTCCAGCCTGTTCAGCAAATTTCTCGGTGTGATGGCTGCACTGTGCTGGGCCGTCGGGACGGTGCTCGTCAAGCGCTTGCGCTCGCGCCGGCAGATTGACCTGCTTTCACTCACTGCCTGGCAAATGGTGTTGGGCGCAGTACCGCTGGTGCTGCTGGCAGTGGTCGTCCCGGAACGCCCCACCGACTGGTCCGGCTCGTACATCGGCATCCTCGTTTTCATGGCGGTGATCAGTACGGCGCTGTGCTGGTGGCTTTGGATCATCATTCTCGACCGCGTGCCGGCATGGGAAGCCAGCCTGTCGGTGCTGGGTACGCCGGTGGTGGCGCTTATTTCATCCCGCATCATGCTCGGAGAAGAGTTCAAGATCGGCGAAATGGCTGGCATCCTTCTGATCGGCTGTGGTCTTGTATTGTTGACGCTGTTCGGTTGGGCGGCCGCCCGTCGTGGACAAAACAAGTGAAAGCTGTTTTTGATGCTGCGTGAAATACGGTAAAATGCGCGGCACTTGGCAAACATGCTGAAAAGCATGGGCGCAAAGTCTCCGGCCTAAGGGAAACTACGGTAGCGGGACTGCGATACGGGTTTTCTCTCCTGTATCTCTTTTCCTCCTCCCATCTTCTGACAGCCGTTGCAATGAGTCGACCTTCGCACATCCCGTCAGGGTGCGTGTCGAGGGCGCTAAAGCCGATGATGATAAAGGTTCAACATGAACAAGCGATCTCACCACACAGGTGAGCTGACACAGCACCCAACTTGCGACAATTGCGTTCACACGATCAGGAAAAAAGGAGGGCATGGCACGGTGGTCTGCCTGGCACATCTCAAAGACATGCCAGGCAAGAATTCACAGGTGTGCGAATTGCACGCAATGAAAAAATATGGGCCGCCTGGCGGAAATGCAGTCCCTCACTGAGGAACAATTCAACATTCTGAGGGTCAATTTCCCGTTCGCCGGTGTATCCTCAACCGGCATTCCCGACGGCATGATGTTAGCGATGCCTGTTATGCTCTCTGAACCGGTTGGAGGTTGCATCATGAAGACAATTCGTTACGCGCTTGTCCTGCTGTTGTTGCTGTGCACCTCACCTGCGCATACCGCTGAAATCAGCATCGGGGTCGATATCGCCGAATATCCTGATATGGTCCTTGTGCCGGATTACCCGGTGTATTACGCCCCGGCAGTGGGCATGAATTATTTCTTTTACGACGGCGACTTCTGGATGTACCAGGATGACAACTGGTACAGGAGTCCCTGGTACGACGGCCCGTGGGAGCGCGTTTATCCGGAGGATGTGCCGGATGTCCTCCTGCAGGTTCCCGTTCGCTATTATATGCAGCCACCTGCCTACTTCTTCAGCTGGTGGAATGAGGATCCCCCGCACTGGGGCGAACATTGGGGCCGCGATTGGGAGCGGCATAGACATGGCTGGAACAATCGCGATCAGCGGCAACATGACGAGCCCGCCCCGTTGCCGGAGTACCAGCGGCATTACCCGGGGGATCGTTACCCCACGCGCATCGACCGGCAGCATGAATTGAAGCAGAAATACTATCCCTACCAGGCGCATGACCCCCTGGTGCTGCAACATCACAAGACGCAACCGGTGGAAAGCGCCCCCGTACTGCAGAACCGTGATCGCGTGCCCGGGGCGTCACACCCGACGCAACGAAATATTCAGCGAACTAATCCACTTCCGCAAGACAACCATGAGGTCCAACGCAAACGCGTAAAGGAGCGGGACACCGCCGTATTGCCGCAACCTGCACACACGGAAACTCAACCCCGCCCGCAGCAAGCCAGGCCGGAAACTACCCATAACGAGGAAAGGTTGCCTAGAACTGAAAAAGTGGAAATCAGAAGGTCAGAGCGGGATGCCGGGCAGGAACAAAATCGCGGATTTGAAAAAGAACGTAACCGCGAAAGATAAATACTGCGCTGTAACGGGGGTTTGCCTCCTCGTTGGGGATGGTATATTCCCGTACATGGAGGCCGCAATGCAGTTCACAATTAGCTCAACAGCATTTCAGCATGATGGCGCGATTCCCGCGCTGTATACCTGCGACGGAAAGAACCTCTCTCCGCCACTGAGTTGGAGCGGTGTGCCGACAAACGCAAAAAGTCTGGTCCTGATCATCGACGATCCGGACGCGACCAGAACGACCTGGGTTCATTGGGTGCTCTACAATATTCCTCCCAGTACCCACAGCTTGCCCGAGGGCGTCGCCGCTTCCTCGCTTCCCTACGGCACGCTGCAAGGCAAGAATGACTGGCAAAAGATCGGCTACGGCGGTCCCTGTCCGCCAATGGACAATCACCACTACTTCCACAAATTGATTGCGCTCGATACGGTGTTGCCAGACCTGAAGTCTCCAACCAAGGCAGCACTGGAAGCCGCGATGCAAGGCCACATCATCAGCCGTACCGAACTGATCGGGCGGTATCAGCGGCAACATTGATCCCGTGTGCAATGGCCTTCGGCATCGGCTACGCCATCTGGTATTCGTTGCAGCCCGTATAATTTTGTGACTATCTTTGGTTTAATCTAGGGCCCTGTCCATTTGGCCCAGCCCCACTTAGCCACCATGCCGCATATTCCCTCCCGAACCGAAACCATCAGCGTGCGCGGATTGAACTATTGCATCCGCCATTGGGGACCGCCCGATGCGCCGGCAGTTTTCTTCCTGCACGGCTGGATGGACACCTCCGCGACGTTCCAGTTTGTCGCGGATGCGCTCAAACAATCATGGCACATCATTGCGCCGGACTGGCGCGGCTACGGCGCGTCGGAATGGCTGTCCAGGCCATATTGGTTTCACGAATATTATGCGGACCTTGATTGCCTGCTGGATCATTATTCCGGGGACAAGCCGGCACGGGTCGTTGGCCACAGCATGGGCGCCAACATTGCCAGCATGATTGCGGGGGTCAGACCGGAACGCATTGCGCAACTTGTGATGCTGGATTTTCTGGGCCTCAAGCCGCAAAACCATGCCGATGTCCCGGCCGCGATGGCAAGCTGGCTTAATGCCATTCAGGAGCAACCGCAACTGCGAACCTATCCCGATCACGCATCGTTAGCCAGACGGTTGATGGCCACCAATCCCCGTCTGGATGAAAAGAAAGCGGCATTCCTGTCCCGCGCAGTCAGCCGAATTCGTCTGGACGGACACGTCGAAATGGCATGCGACCCTTGGCACAAAATTCCATCGCCAATGCCGTATCGCGCTGAGGATGCCAAAGCAACCTGGCGAAGAATCGAGGCACCGGTATTGATGCTGATTGCCGACCAGGGCTACGTGCACCAGCGCTTCGGCGAAGATCCCGAAGAATTTCGCAGCCGCATTGAAAGTTTTTCAAACGTTCAAGTCGTCACCATTTCCGATTCCGGCCACAACGTTCAGCACGACCAGCCGGAACAGATCGCCAAAGCACTGGAGGGTTTTCTGGTCAGCGATTAATCCGGCAATAATATATTTCACAGAGCGGGGGATTCAGACATCCTGTGAAAAATTTGAAAAGCAGCAGGAGGAATTCATGAGCGTTAGCGAATGCCAGACCGACGCGGTAGTGATAGGTGCCGGCATTGCCGGACTGGCTGCCACTTGGGAATTGCTGGAGCAGGGCCGAAGAGTTGTTCTGATCGACCGCGACAGCGAGCAGCGCCTGGGCGGAATGGCGAACGATGCTTTCGGCGGCATGCATTTATTGAATACCCGCGAACAGAATCGGAACGGCATCCGCGACAGCGAGGAGTTGGCCTGGGATGACTGGCTGGCCGCCGCGCAATATGGCGAGCACGACCGCTGGCCGCGCGAGTGGGGCAAACACTATATCGAGCATAGCCACAATGTTATTTACGACTGGTTGCGGCAGATAGGCATTAGTTTTTTCCCGGTAGTGCAATGGGTGGAACGCGGCGACTACGGATTCGGCGAAGGCAATCGCGGCAATTCGGTACCGCGTTATCACGTGATCTGGGGCACGGGCTGGGAACTGGCGCAGACGGTGAAGAAGCACGTGTTGCATCATCGCCACGCCGGACGCATGACACTGCTGTGTGGGCATCGGGTGGACGGTTTTCTGCAACACGACGGCACGATCAAAGGCTGCGAAGGAGTGACGGATGACGGCCGGCGTTTCCGTGTCAGAGCGGAACATACCGTGATCTGTGCGGGGGGCATAAACGGAAACCTGGACCAGGTTTGCAAACACTGGGATAGCGCAACCTACGGCCCTTACCCGGAAAATATTCTGTCGGGCTCTCACCCCTATGCCGATGGCAAGCTGCATGATCGGGCCCAATCATTCCACGCTGCGGTGACCCATCTGGGCTGGATGTGGAACTACGCTGCCGGTGTTGTGCATCCGCAGCCGGAGTATCCCAATCACGGTTTGAGCGTCATTCCAGCGCGCTCCGCCTTGTGGATGGATGCATTCGGCAATCGTGTCGGACCGTTGCCGCTGGTCACAGGGTTCGATACACACCGCTTGTGCCAGCGCGTTAATCGCCTGCCATATCACTACGGCTGGCAGATCATGAATCGTCGCATCGCGAACAAAGAGGTTGCGGTATCCGGTTCGCATATTAATCCGGCATTCAAAAACAAAAACTGGCTGGGCGTGATCGGCATGGCCCTCAAAGGGAATCCGCAACTCATAGACGATCTGATCGAAAATTGTGCGGATGTGGCGACAGGTAACACGCTGGAAGAACTGGTGGTGGCCATGAATGCCATGCCGAATCCGGCGCAAGTCAGCCTCGAGAATATGCGACGCGATATTGCCGCTTTCGATGCCCAGCTTGCACAAGGCGCACGCTTCGTCACCGATGACCAGATACGGCGCTTGCAGATCATGCGCCAATGGCGCGGCGACAAAGTCCGTATTTGTCGTCATCAGCCGATTGTGTCGGCCAAAGCAGGTCCTTTGATTGCGATCAAGACCCGCCTCATCAGCCGCAAGAGCATGGGTGGCTTTCAGACCGATCTGCAAAGCCGTGTGCTCGACACTGCCGGGAATGTCATTCCCGGTTTGTACGCCGCGGGTGAAGCTGCCGGGTTTGGCGGCGGCGGTCTGGCCGGGATACGCTCGCTGGAGGGAACTTTCCTGACCGGCTGCATACTTACTGCGCGCAGGGCGGGGCAGTTTATCGGGCAACAAAAATAAGAGGCGCGTATGAAAAAATCAGGAGCCTGGCTGGTGCGCTACGCACTGGAACAGATCGGCGTGAAATACACCTTCGGCATTCCCGGCGTACACAACACCGAAATTTACGATGAGCTGAATAATTCCGACAGCATCACACCGCTGCTGGTCACCCATGAAGGCGGTGCATCATTCATGGCCGATGCGGTCAGCCGCACCTCGGACCATATCGGCACTTTGATGATCGTTCCGGCTGCCGGAGTGACGCATGCCGCCAGCGGCATCGGTGAAGCCGCACTGGACGGCATACCCATGCTGATCATCACCGGCGGCGTGCGTACCGATGGCAAGGCCTATCAACTGCACGACATGGAGCAGCACGCCTTGCTGAAACCCATCACCAAGGCCACTTTCAAAATCACCGGGCATGAACAGATTGTGTCGACGATCTATCAGGCGTATGACATCGCCACCTGCGGCGAACCCGGCCCGGTCATGATTGAAGTGCCGGTCAATATCGCCATGTTCCGTGCAGAAGTCACCGAGCCGGAACCTTATCGCGCCGAAGCACATGGCCACGCATTGCCGGAGTTGAATGCGAACGATATTGATCAGGCCGCACAACTGCTCATCGCCGCAAAACATCCGGGAATATTTGCAGGCTGGGGTGCGCGCCATGCGACGCAGGAGTTGACCGAACTGGCCGAATGGCTGGGAGCGCCGGTTGCCACGACCTTGCAGGGCCTGAGCGTGTTTCCGGCGAACCATCTGTTGCATACCGGCATGGGCTTCGGCAGCTATGCGGTGCCTGCAGCAGCCGAAAGCTTCAAGAACTGCGATGCCATGCTGGCCGTCGCAACACGCTTCAGCGAAATTCCCACCGGCTCTTATGGTGTAACCGTTCCAGATGCGCTGGTACATCTGGATATCAATGAAAAAGTTTTCAACGCCAACTATCCGACCAGGGTCGCTCTGCACGGCGATGCAAAAGCCGGACTTATCGCCCTGCTGCAGGCGGTAAAAACAAAATTGGGAAACCCCCGCGATTCAAGACTGCTGCAGAAAAATATCCAGCAACTAAAAATGGAATACCGCGACGAATGGTTCCAGCACAAAACCGCGGGCCGCGTAAACCCGGCACGCTTCTTTGCCGCTGCTCGCGCACAACTGGCCGATGACGACTATGTGGTGTGCGACGACGGCAACCATACCTTCCTGTGCGCAGAGCTGATGCCCATTTACCGCTCCGGCCACTTCATTTCACCCACCGATTTCAATGCGATGGGCTACTGCGTTCCGGCGGCCATCGGCACCAAACTCGCCAACCCGGACAAACAGGTATTGGGCATCGTGGGCGACGGTGCGTTCATGATGACCTGCATGGAACTGGTGACCGCCAGCCGCAATCAACTGGGGCTGGTGATGACCGTCTTCAACGATGGCGAACTGGCGCAGATTGCGCAGGCACAGGCGGTGCCCTATAACCGAAAGACCTGCACCACCCTGTCGGGCCTGAATGTGGAAGGTGTCGCAATGGCGACCGGTTGTGAATATATCCGTCTGGATGATGACGGCGCTATCGAAGACAAACTGCGACAGGCCTTGCAAATGGCAGGGAAGGGCGTGCCGGTCATACTGGACGTGCTCGTGGATTACTCCAAACACACACGGTTTACCAAAGGCATTCTCAAAACCAATCTGGGACGCTTTGAATTCCCGGAAAAGGTTCGCTTCA
>CAYOJU010000050.1:15224-16427 GCA_964404355.1 uncultured Sideroxydans sp.
GGCATTCTCAAAACCAATCTGGGACGCTTTGAATTCCCGGAAAAGGTTCGCTTCATATCCAGGGCAATCAAACGTCGCATCACCGGTTGATTGCCTCATTTAACCGAGCAGGCATGGCGTCGAAGGTGTTACGCTCTGCCTGTCCGCGCCCCGGCGTTATTTATTTGGGCGTGCCCCTCACAAGACACGGCCAGCCCGGTCTTCAACGCAACCTACCCACCCATGAGCAGCAGCGACAACGCACGCTGGCAGCAAAGCTGGCGTGAACAGCAGACCGACTTTCACCAGGAAGAAGTCAACCGGCTCCTTACCCGCTTCTGGCGCGGACTTGATCTTGCACAAGGAAGCAGGGTGTTCGTCCCACTATGCGGAAAAAGTTTGGACATGATCTGGTTGGCGCAGCAGGGACATGAAGTGATCGGGCTGGAACTGAGTCCCGTTGCTGTGCGCGCTTTCTTTCGCGAGAACCGCATGCAACCGAGTCAGCGCACAGTCGGGGAATTTACCCTGTGGCAAAGCGGCAGGATCAGTATTCTTTGCGGCGACTATTTCTCAGTGAGCCGGGCCGATCTGGGAAATATCGATGTCGTGTATGACCGGGCTGCGCTCACTGCGCTGCCGGAAGACATTCGCCGCCTCTATGTTGCCCACCTCAAGCAGATACTTCCGTCAGCCTGCAAAGTATTCCTGCTAACCGTCGAGGATGCCGATGAAGGCGAGACACGGGAAGTGACACTGGGCGCCTCCGCGGAGATCACTTCGCTATATTCCGAAGCATTCGAGATCGAGTTGGCCCATGTTGAAAGCGTACCGGAATCTATCCCTGATCCTGTCGATGGAATTGCAAGATGCTCCGAACACAAGGTATACAGGCTCATTCCACGATAGCGAGGCCTTCGGGCGCCCGTTCCAAAATATTCCTGAAACTTTTTCATAATCCGGCTGCCATAGTGCACCGTCATCATCCGGACCGTAATGTGAAACAAATTATCTCCTTGTTTAAAAAAGTCTATGCTGTTGCCACACACTTACCCGGAATTCACACATGACTAGCGCGCATTGGTTCATGCTCGTAGGCGGCCTGTTGCTGGTCATGGGCCTCACGGTGTCCCTGCTCAAGCGCTCGCCGATCACTTCCGCCATCATCTATCTTGCCGTGGGCGTGCTGGTCGGGCCCACCGTGCTTGATCTGTTTCATTTCAA
>CAYOJU010000050.1:16527-19514 GCA_964404355.1 uncultured Sideroxydans sp.
ACGTGCGAGGCGGGCATGAACGACGGCAGCGCGTTTCCGTTTGTGATGCTGGGCATGGGCTTGCTGGGCTTGCATGACCTCGGCGATTTTGGAATGAAATGGTTGTTTGTCGACGTGCTATGGGCCACGCTGGCCGGTATCGCCATCGGCGTCGTTGCGGGATTTGCGCTGGCGCACCTGGGGTGGAAACTGCGCAGCAAATCACACAAACGCGAGCTGTTGGATGACTTCCTCGGCCTCGGGCTGATTGGCGTTGTATACGGCTTATCCGCGTTGGTAAACGCCTGGGGTTTCCTGGCGGTATTTTTTGCCGCCGTCGCGCTGCGCCAGACCGAACTGAAACTGGCCCAAGCCGCCCAAGTTGCCTTTGATGGAAGCAGAACCCAGCAAACCGCACGCGCCGATGCCAATGCAGCGCCGGTTCAAGAGACAACGCCAACAGTCAGCGAAGGTTCGCTGGTTTTCAAGGAACATCTGGAAAGACTATCGGAAGTGGTACTGGTTTTGCTGCTGGGAGGCTCGCTGTTTGTAGACTCATGGAGCTGGCCCGCGGTGGGCTTGGCCTTGTTCCTGTTCATGGTGGCACGTCCACTCGGTATTCTTGTCGGTTTGCTGGGGACGCACACCTCGTGGCGCATAGGCATCCTGACAGGCTGGTTCGGCGTACGCGGAATCGGCTCGCTCTACTACCTCATGTACGCGATAGAACATGGCTTGCCGGAAGGGCTGTCGTTGCAACTGATACAAATGACACTGATCGTGGTCACGCTCTCCATTCTTCTCCATGGCACCAGCGTAAAACCGTTGATGGCACTTTTCTGGCGGCGCGGCAAATCGAGATCGGTGTAACGGTCTGATACAGGTTTGCCTATAAAGGAAAGGGCTGCGGATGCAGCCCTTTTGTCTTGCTGTTACTGCGCGTAACCACAGGTACGGAACGTGTCTTTCTTCAGTGCCTGTGCGGACGACTACTGACACATCCGCGCAGACACCCAAAAGAAACTATCTCCAACTATTTCTGTCGTGCTGGCCGCCGAATAGATCGGACATCACCTGCACGTTTGCATCGCAGGCATGATTCAGGCATGGTAAATCGAATGCGGCTTCGATTGTCTTGAGCAGGGAGAAATGGTTGTAGCGAACTCTGCTCTTCTTTCCATTCACCCCGTAGTTGGTGTCGACGATGAGCACAACCTGGTTGGTATTCGGAGTCAGGCTGTAGTCATTCTCATCCCAAAGCAGAACAATCGCATTGTTGCCTTCCTTCCAGACCGGAGAGCCTTTGATCGCCGTCACCAGCTTCTTGACGGTCTCATCACCTCGCTGAATCAGGGCAGGATTCAAACCTGCAGGGGTGCCATCCGTAAGCGGATTGTAGTTGCAGTACGGTCCGGCATTGCCGCGCCCATGTTGATCGTTGCATTGGTTCGGTGCGATGAAAGAAAATTCCGGCACCCTGCCCGAGGCGAGATCGCCATACAAGCCGTTCACTCCGTCAAAGCCCACTGTGTTTGCCAGGCTCAGTCCGGGGTAACGACCTTCCTGAACGCTCTGGAAGTAAACGAACGGGTTGTGCTTGGCCGCATAGAGATTAACGATGCCGGCAGAAGTCAGCGGCGGATTCAGCGCTGGCAGGATCTTGCTGAAATCCGTCAGGTTCGAATAGACGCCATCGCTGTTGTTGACCAGGTCGGCGCCACTGCCGGGCAAATCTTCCTGATAGCTTTTCCACGTGCGGCGTGTTTCGAAAAGCTGGTCGGCAATGGTCTTGCCAGTGACGTGCTCCGACGCGGGGATGGCCTGGATACCGTCGATGTTGTTCAGGAAAGAAACCTGCGTCTCATTCGTTGCATCGGTGGCCGGTGTGGCAGCGTCTGTGCCGTTGCCGGAGATCGGGCAGATTGCCGGGCTTGGCGGATTATCGGTATTGGCCACGCCAGTAGAAAGGTTGGGCGCGCAGGATGTACTGTGCCAGTCCGAATTGTTGTCGCTCTGCACACCGAAGTTGGAACCGCCCACTACTTCCAGGTAATTGGTCAGGCTGGGATGGCCAATGGCATAGTAGTTCATCGCCAGATTGCCGGATTGCGCCATCTGGTTGATGAAAGGAGCGTTCGGGTTATTCATGATCTGACCGTAGGCGGTGTTCTCCATCATGATCACAAAAACGTGATCCAGATGGCGAACGCCTTCGGGGACTTTGCCCTCGCTGGCAAAAACCGGGTTTGCTAGCGCAATGCCCAGCAGTGAAAGACATGCAATGGATTTCTTCATGGTGTTGACCTCCGTTATTGGTATAGGGATGCAGCGCCGACAAACTTCAAGCTTGTCGCATGACAAGAAGTCATCAACAGCTCGGCGAGGATTGTTGAACAACTTCATGACAGAAATGTGATCTGACGCATGATCTGAACGGACTAATCGAGAGCAGTAGTCGCATTCGCAAGATGGGTTCAATACACGTTGTACAGAAGCCCTCTCCGCCATGTTCACGAAACGGGAGAGCAAATGCTTACCTCGGTTTTGCATTCACATTGCTGTAACCAATGCCTGCTGTGCAATAATGAATCGCGACCTGAGAGCTTGGCGGAAGAGCAGCTCCTCTCGTATCCCCACCCTTATGGAGAAAGTCGATCAAAATCGACTACAGCCTGCATGATTGAAATTTCGCTTAAACTCAAACTCGATTCCTTCCTCGTTAACAGCAAGGGAAAATCCGAGGACATATCGAGCCAGAAATCGGCCAGGGCCCTAAAACTGACTTGCGAGCAGATCGTCTCGGGGCGGCTGATGACTGAAAGCAAGCCGACTGCCGATTTTGAATTCCTGAGCTCTGCGACCAAGCGCGACACCCAGGCCGAATCCGATACGGAATTCGACGGCAAGCTCCTGGGCTATTTGAAATCGCACACGGCTATTCAGAACTCCAGGGTCAATATCGCATCCGGTACTTCGGGTTACGTGGCAGCGGAAAAAGGAGTAGACAG
>CAYOJU010000051.1:0-19396 GCA_964404355.1 uncultured Sideroxydans sp.
CAAAACGACCGCTGTCCTGCTCCGGCCGGAAAAAGCGCGAGCACATCATGGGCGATAGCGTAAGCGCCACAATGCCCGAGACGGCCACTGTCCCCGCAAGCGTAAAGGCAAATTCCGTGAACAGCGCGCCGGTGAGCCCGCCCTGAAAACCGATGGGCACGTACACCGCAATCAGCACGACAGTCATAGCGATGATGGGGCTGCCCAGTTCGCGTGCCGCGATCAGTGCGGCGTTCAGCGGCGTCTCGCCCTGCTTCATATGGCGGTCTACGTTTTCGACCACGATAATTGCGTCGTCGACCACCAGACCAATGGCGAGCACCAAGGCAAGCAGCGTCAGCAGGTTGATGGAATAGCCAAGAATCAGCATGACAAAAAATGCGCCGATGAGCGAAAGCGGCATGGCGATCAGCGGCACGATCACCGCGCGGAGAGTGCCAAGGAATAGGAAGATGACCACGGTCACAATTGCCAGCGTTTCAAGAAGCGTCTTGATCACCTCGTAAATGGCGGTGTTGATGAATTCGGTGCCGTCGTAAACGATCTTGCCGGTGAGACCGGATGGCAACTGACCTTGCACGCTGGGGAACACGTTGCGCACGCGTTTCGCCACTTCGAGTATGTTGGCCTGCGGCGCAACCTTGATGCCGATGAATACCGAACGCACACCGCTGAACGCGACGTTGAAGTCGTAATTTTCCGCACCCAGCGTGACCGTCGCCACATCTTCCAGATGCACAATGGCATCGCCGTTGTGCTTGATGGCGAGCTGTTTGAATTCACTTACCGTGTGCAGATCGGTGGCTGCAGTCAAGGGCACTGTAACCATCTGGCCTTTGCTTGTACCCAGCGCCGCCAGAAAATTATTGGCGCTGAGTGCCGCGCTCACATCGGCGGCCGTCACGCCATGCGCAGCCATCTTGGAGGAGTCAAGCCATGCCCGCAGCGCGAACTGGCGCGCGCCCAGTATCTCGGCAGTCTGCACGCCTTCGATGGAGTCGAGCTTGGGTTTGACTACACGCACCAGATAGTCGGTGACGTTATTGCTCGGCAAGGTGTCGCTGTAAAACCCCAGGTACATGGCGTCTGTCGTCTGCCCGACTTGCACCGTCAACACGGGCACCTGCGCCTGTGGCGGCAACTGGTTCCTGACCGAACTCACCTGCGTGTTAATTTCCGTCAGCGCGCGGTTGGCATCGTAGTTCAGGCGCAGGGTTGCGGTGATGACTGAAACGCCGTTGCTGCTGGAAGACGACAAATAGTCGATGCCTTGCGCCTGGGCGATGGCGGCTTCCAGTGGTTGCGTAATGAAACCAGCCACGGTCTGCGCATCGGCACCAAAATATGCAGTGGAAATGGTAACCACCGCATTCTGCGTGCGCGGATACTGGTTGACCGGAAGGCTGAATACCGAGCGCAGCCCGAGCACAACGATGAGCATGCTCACTGTCATGGACAGTACCGGACGTTGAATGAAGAAGTCGGTGAAGTTCATGTCAGTGTTCCTGCGGAGTCGGGTTGGGACTGTTGGCAGGTTGCACCGTATTGTCCACCACGACACGTGCGCCGTTCTTCAGTTTGATCTGCCCGCTGGTCACCACCATCTGGCCTTCTTTCAATCCGCTGGTGATCGCCACCTGATCGCCGCGCGTATCGCCGGTTGTCACAAAGGCTTGCTGCACTTCAAGCTCCGCTTTCGTTTGCGGTGGTACGCCTGGTGCGTTGCCTTCAGGCGTAACCGGCTTGACGATGAATACGGTGGAACCGTAGGGGTTGTAGGTGATCGCAGTCTGCGGCAGCGTCAGGTACGTTTTCTTTTCACCCACATCAATCATGGCGTTGGCATACATACCGGGCAGCAGCAGACGTTTCGGGTTGGGGATGGTCGCCTGGATCTGGACGTTGCGCGTGGTCGTATCCAGCTTGGGGTTGATAGCGGTGATCTTGCCGTGAAATATTTTGTCTTCGTAGGCATCGCTATGGGCGTTGACCATTTGGCCAACAGACACCATGCCGACTTGTCGTTGCGGCAGAAAAAAGTCGACATAGATGGGATCAATCGCCTGCAGGGTGACGATCTTGTCGCCGGGGTTGAGGTACTGTCCCGGATTGATGGCAGTGATGCCAACGCGCCCGGCAAAGGGCGCGCGTATGATCTTTTTGGCAACCAGCGCTTGCTGCTGCGCGAGCTGCGCGTTCTTGCTCTTGAGGTCGGCCGTATCGTTGTCGAGCTGTGCCTGGCTGATGGCCTCGGCTGCGAATTGCGCCTCGTCGCGCTTCAGGGTGGTTGCGGCGAGTTCCGCCGCGGCCGTCAACGCATTCAGCTGGGCGATTTCCGAATCGGCATTCAGCTGCACCAGCACTTCCCCGGCCTGCACATTCTGCCCGGATTTGAAATTGACCTTGCGCACCTGCCCCGCCACTTCACTGCTGATGTCCACGCCATGCACCGCCGTCAGCGTGCCCACCGACGAGAGTTGCGGCTGCCATTCCAATGAAGCGACAGCCGTCGCTGTCACTGTCTGCGGTTGCGGCTTGGGAGAGCTGGCGATGATCTGCCTGATGTGTAAAAAGAACCCGAACGCCAGCGCCGCGATCAGCACCAGCACGCCGCCCACCATGATTAACATTCGCTTGGTCATAGTCGTCCCTTCTGTTTTTCTCCCTCTCCCTCTGGGAGAGGGCCGGGGTGAGGGCGAGAATTTAGCGAGTCATCCCTCACCCTAACCCTCTCCCAAAGGGAGAGGGGACTGGATCGGCTTCTCTAATTCTTTCCAGTCACTCCTTTATCCGTTGCAGCTATATCTTCAGACCGGTTCCACCAGCCACCACCCAGCGACACGAACAATGCAGCGGTATCGCTAAGCCGCGCAGACTTGGCTGCCACGAGATTGATATAAGCCTGTTCGTAGATGCGCTCTGCATCAAGCAGCGCCAGATGACTGACGCTGCCCAGCTGATATTGGCGCCTGCTGATCTCCAGCGATTCCCGTGCCAGCGATTCGGCATTGGCCTGGGCATTGAGTGTGGCGGCGTCGGCATCGATCGCGCGCAGGTTGTCCGCGACATTCTGGAATGCGCCCAACACCGTCGCGCGATATTGGGCTGCCGTCTGATCGTAGGCAGCCTCGGCAGCGCGGCGTTTTGCGCTGAGCGAGCCGCCCTCGAAAATCGGCTGGGTCAGTCCTGCACCGATGTTCCACAAGGTGCTGCTGCCACCGACGCCATTGAGTTCCAGACGATTGGCGCTGTAATTTCCGGTGAGGTTGAATTGCGGATACTGGTTGGCTGTGGCCACGCCGATCTGGGCGCTGGCTTCGTGCAGCAGCGCCTCGCTGGCGCGGATATCGGGCCGCTGGCGCACCAGTGATGAAGGCAGCGAGACCGGCAGTTCCGGCGGCAGTTGCAAAGAATCAAGCTGAAACTCCGGCAGGCCCGATTCGCTGGGTAGTTTGCCGACATACACCGCCAATTGATTACGTGTTTGTGCGAGGGATTTTTCCAGCGGAGAAACCAGCGTCTGCGTTTGCGCTACCAGCGTTCTCTGCGCGAGGACCACCGAGCGCGTGATGGCACCGAGCGCAAACTGCTTCTCGATTATTTCCAGTTGCTTCTGCTGCGCATCCAGAATGCTTTGTGTGGCTTTCAGTTGCGCGCGCAAGGCGGCTTCCCGAATCGCAGTGGTCACTACATTGGAAACCAGCATTTGGTAAGCGGCCTCAAGCTCGAACTGCTGGTAATCAACCGCTGCCATCAGGCCTTCAAGCTGCCGGCGTGAACCGCCAAACACATCCAGCGTGTAGGAAACATTGACGGAGGCGTTATAGAGATTGAAGTCGCTGGGAGTCACACTCACGAGTTGGGCGCGCTCGCGGGTTGCGCCGACCTGACCGGTGACTTTCGGGTATTGCAGTTGGCCTGATCCGGCATTGTAATTTTCTTTCGCCAGGCGCAACGCTGCCTGAGCCGAAGCATAGGTAGGGTTTTGCTGCAGTGCACTGCGTATGAGTTGGTCCAGTGCTTCGGAATGAAACAGGGTCCACCACTGTGCGGGTAACTCCTGGCCGTAAACGATATGCTGGGCGATGCCGGTATTGCCGATCTCGCTGCCGGTCACTGCTTGTGTCGTGGCGGGAAGTTCCGTTGGGCCATACACGTTGCCAAGACCTTGTGGCGCCATGGGTGCTTTGAAGTCGGGGCCAACCGTGCAACCGGCCAATGCCAGGCTTAGCGCCAGCGTCAGGCTGATACCGCCAGACAAGAGATAAGGGCACCGTTCTGCGGAGGATGCAGAAGTGTCGCGGGTAGTCGATTGCAGTTCCGAGATCATTGGAAAGCTCATCGTCAGGTTCTCCGTTCGGACAAACTAAAGCGCGGCTATCTTCTGTTCACTCAGGCGGGATTCGCAAAAATAAGCGGGTCGTCTGTTGCCAGTGCAACGTGCGAAGCACCACTATACATAGCCGCCTGTTTTCGTCAAGTATTGGAGGTGCGATCATGATGGAAGTTCAATGATGTACTCATCCAATTTGCGCTGTTCCGATTAAACGGCGTTTACACAGATAAACCACGAATGAATTGAATAGAAAAAAAAGGCCTCGCGGGGGACGCGAGGCCAAATTTTGGTGCGCTTGCGTGGTCCGCACCAAAAAGACTGTGGGTTAGGAATTACCCTCTCCTCAACCCTCTGGGTAAAACAACCAGGGAAAACACCGAAAGTCCCCTCGCCCACTGGGAGAGGGTTAGGGTGAGGGATAGCTCGTTGAATTCTCACCCTCACCCCAGCCCTCTCCCATAGGGAGAGGGAGTATTTTTTACTGGCCTTTGCTTTTCTGCTTGTAATGCTCCTTGTTGGCTATGTACACCGTGCGCTCGACGATAGCGTGGACAACGCCACTTTCGTCTTTCAGCTCCACCCGGTAGACGCGGTCAATTTCCGGCTGGCGGGTGAGGATGTCTTTCACCTCGGCAATCTCTTCGGCGGTGATGGTGCAGTCGCCATACAGCGTTGTCCGCCCTGGCCGCTTGTACTGAATGTTGGCGGCCTTGTCCCAGATGACGTAGTCGCGGCCCAGCGCCAGGATCAGCAGGAACGGATGCGGACCGTCGGTGATGGCAAACAGCGAGCCGCCGAAGATCGTGCCGACCAGGTTGCGTGTGCTGCGGTTGAGCGGCACCCGCACGCGGATGGTGCTCAGGTCGGGCGACACGTAGTCAACCCGGCCACCCGTCCTGCGATACGCGGGATGCAGGTTGAAGCCGTAGCGAATCACGAACGGCTTCAACCTTTGCGGACACTTATTCAGCAGGAACATCTGCCGCTTTTTCTCACAGCGCTTCGAACAAACCTGCCGCGCCCATGCCGGTGCCGATACACATGGTCACCAGGCCGTACTTCAGCTTGCGACGGCGCATGCCGTGCAGCAGTGTGGCAGTGCGGATCGCGCCAGTGGCGCCCAGCGGGTGACCCAACGCAATGGCGCCGCCCAGCGGGTTGACCTTGGACGGATCGAGGCCGAGTTCGTTGATCACCGCCAGCGACTGCGCGGCAAAGGCTTCGTTCAGTTCGATCCAGTCCATGTCTTGCAGCGTCAGACCTGCCTGCTTCAGCACGCGCGGAATGGCTTCCTTGGGGCCGATGCCCATGATCTCGGGCGGCACGCCCGCCACGCTGAAGCTGTGGAATTTGCCGATCGGTGTCAGGTTGTAACGCTTGAGCGCGGCCTCGCTGCACAGCAGCACCGCGCCTGCGCCGTCGGACATTTGCGAGCTGTTGCCTGCCGTCACCGAGCCCTTTTGCGCGAACACGGTCTTGAGCTTGCCCAGCCCTTCGAGCGAGGTGTCGGCGCGCGGGCCTTCGTCGTTGGTCACGATGCGCTTCTTCAGTTTGACCACGCGCGACTGCAGGTCGGGCACATGCTCAACGATCTCGTAGGGCGTGGTCTCGTCCTTGAATTCACCGTTGGCGATTGCGGCCAGCGCGCGCTGGTGGCTTTGCAGTGCGAAGGCATCCTGCGCATCGCGCGACACTTTCCAGCGTTCCGCCACTTTCTCGGCGGTGAGGCCCATGCCGTAGGCGATGCCGAAGCGCTCGTCCTGCTCGAACACGGCGGGGTTGAAGGCGATCTTGTTGCCCATCATCGGCACCATGCTCATGCTTTCCACGCCGGCGGCGAGCATGACATCGGCTTCGCCGACGCGGATGCGGTCAGCGGCCAAGGCCACGGCCTGCACGCCGGAGGAACAGAAGCGGTTGACGGTGAGGCCGGGAACGGTGTCGGGCAGACCGGCCAACAACAGGCCGATGCGCGCGACGTTCATGCCCTGCTCCGCTTCCGGCATGGCACAGCCGACGATCACGTCGCCGATGCTGGCCGGGTCGAGTGACGGCGATTGCGCCATCACAGCCCTGATCACATGCGCCAGCATGTCATCGGGACGGGTGTTGCGGAACATGCCGCGCGGCGCTTTGCCAACCGGGGTGCGCGTCGCGGCGACGATGTAGGCTTCTTGTACTTGTTTGCTCATGTTGTTCTCCAATTAGTTGCGCAGTGGCTTGCCGTTTTTCAGCATGTGTTCGATGCGGGCCTGGGTCTTTTCGGTCGCAAGCAGCTCCATGAAGTTCTTGCGTTCTAGGTCGAGCAGCCAGGTTTCATCCACCAAACTGCCGGCTTCCACATCGCCGCCGCACATGGATTCGGCCACACGGCAACCGATGTTGTAGTCGTGCTCGGAGATGAAGCCGCCTTCCAGCATGTTGATCATCGACGCCTTGAAGGTGGCAATACCGGGACGACCGGCGACCGCGATCTGGCGCTGATGCAACGGCGGACGATAGGCGGTGGCGTTGAGCGCGCGCGCTTCTTCCTTGGCAATGTGCAGCACTTCGAAGCGGTTCAGCACGATGCGGTCGGAGGAGCGGAGGTAGCCCATGTCGCGTCCCATCTCGGCGCTCTTGCCGACTTCGCCCATGGCGATCTGCTGGAAGTAGCGTTTAAGGAACGGGAAGATGTCGCCGCCGCGCGCTTCAGCTGCCGCGCGTTGCGCCATCTCCTTGCAGCCGCCGCCCGCAGGCAGCAAACCGACGCCCACTTCAACCAGGCCGATGTAGCTTTCCAGCGAGGCGACCAAGCGTGTGCAGTGGATGGCGAATTCGCAGCCGCCGCCCAGTGCGAGTCCGTCAACTGCCGCGACGGTGGGCACCAGCGAATATTTGAGACGCATGGAGACTTGCTGGAACTTGGCGACCACGCCTTCAACCTGCGGCACATTGCCGGTGGCTGCGTTGAACAAGTCGCCGATGCCGCCACCGCCCGCGGCGGTGTATTTGACGCGGGTCACCGCACCCTTGAGTTTGCCCATCAAACCGCCGCCGCCTTCTGCAGGCGCTTCCTGCATGCCTTGCATCAGTTGCAACAGGTTGGCACCCGCGCAGAACGGGCCATCTGTTTGCCACAGGATAAGCGCGGAGAAACTTTTCTCGGCTTCATCCACGGCGCGCAGCACGCCGTCCAGCACTTCGTTGCTGACGGTGTGCATCTTGGTCTTGAAGCTCAGGATGCCGATGTTGTCGCCGGTGTGCCACATGCGCACCGCGTCGTCTTCAAACACGGTCTCGCCGTATTTGCGTTCTTCGCCGAGCAGACTGTCGGGATAGGCCTGGCGTTGATAGACGGACAGGGTGGAGCGTGGCTGGTAGTTCTTTGCGGCAGGTGCGAAGGAACCTTGCGGGCCGTGTATGGCAACGCGCGACGGATCGGTCACCCAGGCAGGCAGCGGTGCTGCAGCCATGGTCTTGCCGGCGGCGATGTCGGCGGTGATCCAGCCCGCGACCTGTTGCCAGCCCGCGGCTTGCCAGATTTCGAACGGACCGCTTTCCCAGCCGAAACCCCAGCGCACGGCGAAGTCGAGTTCGCGCGCGTTGTCGGCGATGTCCTGCAGGTGCAGCGCGCAGTAGTGGAACACGTCACGGAAAGCCGACCACAGGAATTGCGCCTGCGGATGCTGGCTGGCGCGCAACCCGGCCAGTTTCTTGGCCCAGTCGCGCTCGCGCAGTATTTCTTTCACGCCGTCGTCCACCTTGGCGTCGGACACGCGATATTGTTTGGTGTGCAGGTCCAGCACGTGAATCTCTTTGCCGACCTTCTGGTAGATGCCCTTCTTCGTTTTCTGGCCCAGCGCGCCCTGTTGCACCAGTTCGTTGAACCAGTCCGGCAGGTCAAAGTGTTTGTGCCACGGATCGTCGGTGAGATTGACGCGCATGGTGTTGACCACGTGCGCGAACACATCGAGGCCCACCACGTCCAGCGTGCGGAAGGTGGCACTCTTGGGACGGCCGAGATAGCGGCCGGTCAGCGCATCCACCACGTCGAAGCCGATGTCGTAGGCATGCGCGTGGTGACGGGTGGCCAGCAGCGAGAATGTGCCGATACGGTTGGCGATGAAGTTGGGGGTGTCCTTGGCGCGCACCACGCCCTTGCCCAGCGTGGAGACGAGGAACACTTCGAGCTGGTCGAGCAGGCCTGCCTCGGTACCCTTGCAGGCGATGAGTTCCACCAGGTTCATGTAGCGCGGCGGGTTGAAGAAGTGCACGCCGCAGAAGCGGTGGCGCAAGTGTTCGGGGAAGGCTTCGGCCAGCTTGTTGATGGAAAGACCCGAGGTGTTGGTGGCGAAGATGGCGTGCGCGTGCACGAACGGGGCCACCTTGCGGTACAGGTCGGACTTCCAGTCGATGCGCTCGGCAATGGCCTCGATGATGAGGTCGCAGTCGCGCAGCTTGTCCAGATGCTGTTCGTAGTTGGCCGCTTCAATATAGGCAATGCGCGACGGCAGGGAGATCGGAGCCGGCTCAAGCTTCTTCAGCCCGTCCAGCGCCTTGTTCACGTTGCCGTTTGGATCGCCCTCTTTCGCGGGCAACTCGAACAGCAGCGTTTCAACATTGGCGTTGACCAGATGCGCAGCGATCTGCGCTCCCATCACGCCCGCTCCCAGCACGGCGACTTTCCTGATATTGAATCGTTTCACGACATACTCCTCCATGGTTTATTAATTGCAGATTCCTGAATACGAAACCCGCGCCTTCTTTTTCAACTCTTGCGAACTGCCAATAAGCTCAATGCCCAGAATGAAACAAAAGAAATCTGGGTTACTCCCTTCTCCCGCAGGCGGGACAGCGGAAGGGTCGCTGCATAGCAGCGGGGTACCCACCTGCGTACCTCTTGCAGGTGTAAGGGCTGGGGATGAGGGACGTTCGGCATATGCGACAAGTAGCGTCTACTCATCCACCCCTCACCCCAACCCCTCCCCCGCCTGCGGGGGAGGGGCTACAACAAACTTAATGCCCCTCGTACAGACGGGAAATTTCCTTGTGATATTGCTCGAACACCCGGTTGCGCTTGAGCTTCATGGTCGCGGTCTGCAGGCCGTTCTCGACCGTCCAGGGCGCCAGCGTCAGCGAAACGCGACGCACTTTTGCGTAACCGGGAAATTCCTTGATATGGTTCGCGATGCGTTCCAGCACATGCTGCTCGACGCGTTCATCCTGCAGCGATGCCGGTTGGTCATGCCGCACGCCCAGTTGCTGTGCCAGGTGCTGCCACTGTTCCGGATTGAGCACGGCCAGCGCCACCAGATAGGAACGTCCGTCCCCATACAGCACCACCTGGTCGAACAAGTGATCGTGCATGATGGCGGTCTCCATGTCGCCGGGCGGCAATTTCTCGCCGTTGGACATGACGATGATTTCTTTCAGGCGGCCGGTGATCGTGACGTAGCCGTGGCTATCGATACTGGCGGTGTCGCCGGTGTTCAGCCAGCCGTCCTTGTCGATGACGGCGGCGGTGGCTTCCGGGTTGTTCCAGTAGCCGAGCATGTTGGACGGGCCTCTCACCAGCAGTGCATTCTGCGCGCCGATCTTGACTTCGATACCCGGCAGCGGCGGCCCCACGGTGACCGGATGGTTGTCTTCCGCGCGATTGACGGTGACCACCGGGCTGGTTTCGGTCATGCCATAACCCTGGATGATCGGCAGCCCCAACGCAAGGAACAGTTCCGACACCTTGGGTGGCAACGCGGCACCGCCGCTGACCGACAGGCGCATGCGCCCGCCCAGCCTGTCCATCACCTTGCTGGCCACCAGTTTGTTGAACAAAGGCCAGAACAACAGCTTCGGCGACCATGCGCGCCGCCCCTGCCCGTGCTCAAAGCGGGCCCAGCCGACCTTCACCGCCCAGATGAACATCCAGCGCTTGAACGCCGAGGATTCGTCCAGTTTGGCATGCAGCCCGTTGTAGATACGTTCGTAGATGCGCGGCACGGAGATCAGGATGGTGGGACGGATGATCTGCAAGTCGTCCGCCAGCAGCGGGATGGAGCGCGCATAAGCAACGGTGCCGCCTGCCATCATCGGCATGTAGTAACCCGCCGTGCGCTCAAGCGCGTGCGACAGCGGCAGGAAGGACAGCATGCAGTCATCGGGGCGCACCGTGAAGGTCTGCAAACTGGTATAGGCGTTATAGACGATGTTGTAATGCGACAGCATTACGCCCTTGGGTTTTCCGGTCGTGCCGGAGGTGTACATGATGGTCGCCAGATCATCGCGGTTCCGCTTGCGCTCGGGCTGCAACTCCGCCTGCGCGGGCAGCCAGGCGTCGACATGCGACAGGCGCGCTTCGCCGTTCGCCTCGACCTCGTCCAGACTGACGAATCGTTTGACGCACTCCAGTTGCCCGAGCACGGTTACCAGGTCCTGCCATTGCGCGGCAGTCTCGAACAAAATCACCTTGACCTGTGCGTTATTGACGATATAGGAGATGTTGTCCGGCCTGTCCTCGACATAGAGCGGCACCAGCACCAGTCCGAGCGACAGCGCGGCCTGCTCGAACATCGCCCACTGCGGGCAGTTGCGCAACCTGACGGCGACGCGGTCGCCCGCAGTCAGGTTCTCGCGCAACAGCGCAGCCTGCCAGCGCGCCACTTGCTCGCGCATCTCGCGCCAGGTGAGCGAAATCCATTGCGCCTGCTTGTTGTCGAAATAGCGATAAGCGCACGTATCCGGCGTGCGCTTTGCCCGTTCAACAAATACGCCATGCAGCGTGACAGCCTCTTCAGGGCTGATGTAATTTATCTCCATGCCTTCTCCTGTTTCCCTGCCTTCAACTTAAACCTAAATTCAGGCCACGTAGGGTGGGCACGATTCTGTGCCCACGCTGTTTCAGTTTTAGCACCGCGTGGGCACAAGAACGTGCCCACCCTACACAAACTCGCCGTTCCTATTGTTCTCGCTCACATCGCCGGATAGTTAGGTCCGCCGCCGCCTTCCGGCACTTGCCAGTTGATGTTCTGGGTCGGATCCTTGATGTCGCAGGTTTTGCAATGCACGCAATTCTGGGCATTGATCTGCAACTTCGGCTCGCCCATTTCTTCGCCGACGATCTCGTACACGCCCGCCGGGCAATAGCGCGTTTCGGGCGAGGCATAACGGTTGAAATTGATGTTGATGGCGACTGCCGCATCCTTCAGTTGCAGATGGCAGCGCTGGTTCTCTTCATGGTTGGTGTTCGACAGGTAAACCGACGACAGCCGGTCGAACGTCAGTTTGCCGTCGGGCTTCGGATAGTCGATCTTCTTCGCCTGATCGGTCGTCTTCAGGCAGGCGTGGTCTTCGTGGTGGCTCAGTGTCCACGGCGCATAACCCATCAGCGCCGTATCCAGCGCGCTATAGGCAAAGCCGCCCCACAGGCCCCAGCGGAACGAAGGCCGGACGTTGCGCACGCGATACAGTTCGTTCCACATCCAGCTCTTCTTCAGCAACGCCGGATATTGCACGGCTTCGTTTGCGCCGCTTTGCTCCGCGGTCAGCAACTGCAGAACGGCATCGGCCGCCACCAGACCCGATTGCATGGCCATGTGCGTGCCCTTGATCTTCGGCACATTCAGGAATCCGGCGGTATCGCCGATGAGCACGCCGCCGGGGAACGTCAGTTTGGGCAGCGACTGGAAGCCGCCTTCCGCCAGCGTGCGCGCACCGTAGGAAATGCGGCGTCCGCCTTCCAGGTGGGGACGGATCGCGGGGTGCGTTTTGTAGCGCTGGAATTCCTCGAACGGCGACAGCCACGGGTTCGAGTAATCCAGCCCGACCACGAAGCCGACCGCGACGAGATTGTTTTCGAGGTGATAGAGGAAGGAACCGCCGTAGGTGTCGGTGGACAGCGGCCAACCGATGGTGTGGATTACCAACCCTTGCTGGTGCTGCGCGGGCGGCACTTCCCACAATTCCTTGACGCCGATGCCGTAGGTTTGCGGTTCGGAGTCCTTGCGCAGGTCGAATTTCTCGAACAGCGTCTTGGTCAGCGAACCGCGGCAGCCTTCGGCGAAAATGGTTTGTTTTGCATGCAGTTCCATGCCGGGCTGGAACTGCGCAGTTTGTGCGCCGTCCTTGCCTATGCCAAGATCGCCGGTCGCCACACCCTTGACCGAACCGTCTTCGCGATAGAGCACTTCGGCTGCGGCGAAGCCGGGATATATCTCGACGCCCAGCGCCTCGGCCTGCTCGCCCAGCCAGCGGCACAGTCTGCCCAGGCTGACGATGTAGTTGCCCTTGTTATGCATTTGCGGCGGCGTCGGCATCCGGATGCTGTGCTTCTCGGTCAGGAACAGCACCTTGTCTTTGGTCGCCATGGTTTCCAGCGGTGCGCCCTTGGCTTTCCAGTCGGGGATCAGTTCATCCAGCACGCGCGTTTCGATGACTGCGCCGGAAAGAATGTGCGCGCCGACCTCGGAACCTTTTTCGAGCACGCAAACGGAGAGCTCCTGATTGTTTGCGAGCGCTTTCTGTTTCAGGCGAATTGCCGCAGACAGACCCGACGGGCCTGCGCCTACCACCACTACATCGAACTCCATCGATTCGCGATCGCTACGCATGATCCGGCCTCCTCAGAACAATGATTCGTCAAGTGACAGCACTGACTCGCTGCCTTCGGTTATCGCGGTGCAATAGCCCATGGTTTTGGGCAATTGATGAGCGGCAAAATATCGGACGGTCACCAGCTTGGCTTGCAGGAAAGTGTCCTGTGAACCCGCATCGATCTGGCGCTGTGCAATTTGTGCTGCACGCGCCATCTGCCATCCGCCGGTGACAATACCGGTCAGCAGCAAATAGGAAACGGCGCCGGCATGGGCTGCCTGCGGGTTGCTGTCATAGTTCTCCAGCATCCACTCCGTTGCAGTTTCCATATCGGCCAACGCAACGCCGAGTTGCTTGCCGATGATGTAAAGATACTTGTCTTTGGATAATTCTTCGACACACGCCTTGATCTGTTGCTGGAGTGCTTTGGCCGTAGCGCCTGCCCCGGCTTTCTCTTTCGCCAATTTGCGCCCGATCAGATCGTTACCCTGAATGCCGGTCGTGCCTTCGTAGATGGTGGTGATGCGCGCATCGCGCAGGTATTGCGCTGCACCGGTCTCCTCGACATAACCGACGCCGCCGTGAATCTGGATGCCGATGGAGGCAATCTCGATGCTGCTTTCCGTGCACCAGCCCTTGACCACGGGAATCATGAAATCCACCGTCGCCTGCGCTTTTTCGCGCAGCGCAGGATCGGGGTTGCGCTGTGCGTGATCCATCTGCGCGGCAGTCCAGTACAGCAAGGCGCGCAGGGCTTCGGTGCGCGATTTCATTTCCATCAGCATGCGCCGCACATCGGCGTGATGAATAATCGTTTTGGCCACGCCGGATTTGTCGCCGGCCGGAACGCTCTGCACGCGCTCGCGCGCATAGGCCAGTGCGTGCTGGTACGCGCGCTCGGCAAGCGCCACGCCTTCGAGGCCAACATTCAGGCGTGCATGGTTCATCATGGTGAACATGTAGCCCAGGCCCTTGTTCGCCTCGCCGACCAGATAGCCGGTCGCCCCGCCCTTTTCGCCGTACGCCATGACCGCCGTCGGGCTGCCGTGGATGCCCATCTTGTGTTCGATGGAAGCGCAGATCAGGTCGTTGCGCGCGCCCAGACTGCCGTCGGCATTCACCAGAAATTTCGGCACCACGAACAGCGAAATGCCTTTCACGCCCGCCGGCGCATCGGGCAGTCGTGCCAGCACAAGGTGGACGATGTTCTCCGCCATGTCGTGCTCGCCCCAGGTGATGAAGATCTTGGTGCCGGTGATGCGATATGAGCCATCGGCCTGCGGAATAGCCTTGCTGCGGATCTGGCTCAGGTCGGAACCGGCTTGCGGCTCGGTCAGGTTCATGGTGCCGGTCCACTTGCCTTCGACCATCCTGGGCAGGTAAGTGTTCTTGATCTCTGCGGAAGCGTGATGGCGCAAGGCTTCGATGGCGCCCATAGTCAGCATGGGACACAGCATGAACGCGAGATTGGCCGACTTCCACATTTCATGCGCTGCCACAGTCAGCGCGGTGGGTTGTCCCTGCCCGCCGTATTCCACATCACAAGGCAGCGCATTCCAGCCGGTGTCGACAAACAATTGATAAGCATCGCGGAAGCCGTCCGCCGCCGTCACCACACCGTCCTTGCACTGGCAGCCCTGAAGGTCGCCCTGCGCATTAAGGGGTGCCAGCACTTCAGAGGCGAACTTGCCCGCCTCTTCCATGATCGCCTCAACCAAGTCCGGCGTGGATTCTTCGTAGCCGGGCAGTTGTGCAATCGACTGGAAATCGGCCAGTTCGTTGAGGACAAAACGCATGTCCCGGACGGGTGGAATATAAGTGCTCATCGCTCAGTCCTGTGCGTCGTTGTTTAAAGCGCCTTGACCAGTTCGGGAATCGCTTCGAACAAGTCACCTACCAGGCCGTAATCGGCCACCTCGAAGATGGGCGCATCGGGGTCTTTGTTGATCGCGACGATGACCTTGGAATCCTTCATCCCGGCGAGGTGCTGGATCGCGCCCGAGATGCCCACCGCAATATAAAGCTGCGGCGCAACGATCTTGCCGGTCTGGCCGACCTGATAGTCGTTGGTCACGAAACCCGCATCCACTGCGGCGCGCGATGCGCCGATGGCCGCGTTCAATTTGTCGGCCAGCGGTTCGAGCACCTTCCTGAAATTCTCGCCGCTGCCCATGCCGCGTCCGCCGGACACGATGATCTTGGCGGCGGTCAATTCGGGCCGGTTGGACTTGGTCAGCTCGCGACTCACAAAACGCGAATTGCCCGCACCGCCCTGCGCGTTCTGCTTCTCGACCACACCTGCGCCGCCCGTGGCAGCGGCAGGATTGAAACCGGTGGTGCGCACGGTGATGATTTTTTTGGCGTCCGCCGTTTGTACGGTGGCGATGGCGCTACCCGCATAGATCGGACGCTCGAAAGTGTCGGGCGAAACTACCTTGATGACGTCGGACAGTTGCGCCACATCGAGCTTCGCGGCCACGCGCGGCATCACGCTTTTGCCGAGCGCCGTGGCGGGCGCCAGCACATGCTCATAAGCCGCGGCCAGCGCCACGATCTGTTCGGCCACCGGCTCGGACAGTTGGTCTGCCAGGAAATCCGCTTCGACCAGGATGACTTTGCGCACGCCCGCGATCTGGGCGGCTGCCTTGGCGACGGCTTCGGCGGCGTTGCCTGCCACCAGCACATCCACTTCGGATGAACAGGCCAGCGCGGCGGTGACGGTGTTGAGGGTAGCCGCCTTGAGCGACTGGTTGTCGTGTTCTGCAATCACTAGAGCGGTCATTTAGATCACCTTTGCTTCGTTCTTGAGTTTTTCGACCAACGCGGCAACATCCGCGACCTTGATACCACCCGAGCGCTTGGGCGGCTCGGTAACCTTCAGCGTTTTCAAACGGGGCGCAACATCAATGCCCATGGCGGCAACCGGCTGCACATCGAGCGGCTTCTTCTTGGCCTTCATGATGTTGGGCAGCGTGGCATAACGCGGCTCGTTCAGGCGCAGGTCGGTGGTAACCACGGCAGGCAGCTTGATGGCGATGGTTTCCAGGCCGCCATCCACTTCGCGGATGACGATCACTTCGCCGTTGGCAACTGCCAGCTTCGAAGCGAAGGTTGCTTGCGGCCAGTCCAGCAGGGCCGCGGCCATCTGCCCGGTCTGGTTGCTGTCGTCGTCGATGGCCTGCTTGCCCATGATGAGCAATTGCGGCTGTTCTTTTTCGCAGACTGCCTTCAGGATCTTTGCCACGGCCAGCGGTTGCAACTCGGCATCGGTCTCGGCCAGGATGGCGCGGTCGGCGCCGATGGCCAAGGCGGTGCGCAGGGTTTCCTGGCATTGCGTGGGTCCGGCGGAGATCACCACCACTTCCGTCGCGATGCCTGCTTCCTTCAAACGCACCGCTTCTTCAATCGCGATCTCGTCGAACGGATTCATGGACATTTTGACGTTGGCAAGATCGACGCCGCTTTGATCGGCCTTGACCCGCACCTTGACGTTGAAATCCACCACTCGTTTTACCGCCACCAGAATTTTCATATTGACCTCTCGCTATCGGTTGGATATCAATGAATCAGAACAAGTCAGCATCCATTTCCATCAGGGAATCAACGCCGGAGCGTGCCGCCCTGATCTGGTAGGCCGTTTCGTGGAACAGCTTGGCGAAATAAAAACGGGCCGTGGCCAGCTTGGCGGTGTAGAACGGATCGCCGCTCTTTTGTTTTTCCAGCGCGATCTTCGCCATGCGCGCGAACATATACGAGTACACCAGATGGCCGACCACGCGCAGGTAGGGCACGGCGGCAGCTCCCACGACTTCCTTGTTGAGCAGCGCCTTCATGCCGATTTCCTTGGTCAGCTTGGACACTTTTTCTGCGATGTCGGCCAAGGGCTCCAGGAACTCGGACATGCCCTTGGTGCGCTTTTCCTTGGCGATGAAGTCTTCCACGAGCTTGCCGAACTTCTTCAGCTTGGCGCCCTTGTCGCCTAACACCTTGCGACCCAACAGGTCGAGTGACTGGATGGTATTGGTGCCTTCGTACAGCATGTTGATGCGCGCGTCGCGCACGAATTGTTCCATGCCCCACTCGGCGATGTAGCCGTGGCCGCCGAAGACTTGCATGCCTTCGTTGGTGGCGGTGAACGCATTGTCGGTGATGAACGCCTTGATGATGGGCGTGAGCAGCGTCACCAGTTCGCCTGCCGCTTCGCGTTCCTTGGCGTCGGGGTGGTTGAGTTCGGTGTCGATCATGAACGCGACCCAGTAGGTGAAGGCGCGCGCGCCTTCGGCATAAGCACGCTGGGTGAGCAGCATGCGGCGCACATCGGGATGCACGATGATGGGGTCGGCGGCCTTGGTCGGTTCTTTCGCGCCCTTCAGGCTGCGCATCTGCAGGCGCTCTTTGGCATAGGCCGCGGAGTTCTGGTAAGCCACTTCGGTCAGGCCGAGGCTCTGCATGCCGACGCCGAGACGCGCCGCGTTCATCATCACGAACATGGCATTGAGGCCGCGGTGCGGCTCGCCCACCAGTGTGCCGATTGCACCGTCGAAATTCATGACGCAGGTGGAATTGCCGTGGATGCCCATCTTGTGTTCGAGCGCGCCGCAAGTTGTTGCATTGCCCTCGCCCACGCTGCCATCCGCATTCGGTTTGAACTTGGGCACGGCAAAAAGGGAGATTCCTTTGGTGCCTTGCGGTGCATCGGGCAGGCGCGCCAGCACCAGATGCACGATGTTTTCCGCCATGTCGTGATCGCCGCTGGAGATGAAGATCTTGGTGCCGGTAATTGAATACGTGCCATCGCCCTTGGGCTCGGCCTTGGTCTTGAGCAGGCCCAGATCGGTGCCGCAATGCGGTTCGGTCAGGCACATGGTGCCGGTCCATTCGCCGGACACCAGTTTCTTCAGATAAGTTTTCTTTTGTTCTGGTGTGCCGTGCGCATGCAGGCATTCGTAGGCGCCGTGCGACAGGCCGGGATACATAGTCCAGGACTGGTTGGCCGAGTTGAGCATTTCATACAGGACGGTATTGAGGAGCTGCGGCAAACCCTGTCCGTCGTATTCGGGATCGCATGCCAGCGCGGCCCAGCCCGATTCGGTGTAGAGCTGGTAGGCTTCCTTGAATCCCTTGGGCGTGGTGACCGAGCCGTCTTCATGGCGCGTGCAACCTTCCGTGTCACCGATACGATTCAGGGGAAGAACGACTTCGGCGGCAAACTTGCCCGCCTCTTCCATGATCTGGTTGATCGTGTCCACGTCGACTTCGGCGTAGGACGGCATCTTCTTGAATGCGTCGCCGGCATTGAGCACTTCGTGAATGACAAATTGCATCTCGCGCAAAGGGGGTGTGTAGTGAGCCATTATTTTTTTCCTATTGATTGTTTAACCTAGAAACCGTAGTTGGACGAAGTGCAGTGTATGTTCATCGCGGTGTAGGGCAAGGCGCGACGACGAGGAATGGTCGTTCCATTCCAAGGAGGAGTAACGCCGCCATGCGCCGCGAGGGACGTGCAATACGCTTCGTAGCGACTCACACTATGGGTGAGCGTGGATAAGTAGCGAAAAAATTTCATATTCATTTCCTTGCGGACTAAATGGAGCGGTCAACTGCGGTTTCTAGGTTCATGTGTTGCGAAATAATTTCTTCGATCAGTTGTTTTGCGATCACCAGGCTCTTGACCGCATGCAAAAAGCGCACGTCATGGTGAACGCCCAGCACATAGCTATAGATCTGGAACAGAATGACATCGGGATCGGCGGTATCTTTCAGATGTCCGAGCTGGATCGCTTCGTTGATCGAACGCAGCAGAGCCTGCCGCCAGACTTCGACGCTCTGCACGAGAGCATCCCGAATCACGCCGGGCTGGTCGTCAAACTCGATCGGGCCGGTAATGAACACGCTGCCCGTGCTTTCGGCTGCGCTGGTGATCTCCAGCCAGGTAGCGATCATCTTCCTGAGTCGCGGCAGACCTTTGGGTTGGGCCATGGCCGGTTCAAACACGATTTGTTCGAAGCGGCGGTGGTATTCACGCACCACTTCCACCAGCAGATCCTCGCGGGCCTTGAAATGGGCAAACACGCCGCTTTTGCTCATGCTCGTCTTTTCCGCCAGCAAGCCGATGGTGATGCCCTGAAGTCCGCTCACTTCAGCCACTTGCAGCGCCGCGCTGAGAATGGCGGTTTTCGTCGCATCCCCTTTGAGCGGTTCGCTTGCCTGGGACTTGCGTTTGGTTATTTCCTGCAATTTCATATGGACACCTCTAATAATCCAAATTTTAGTTACGACATAACCTAAAGGTTAGTCTTCACTGAAACTGCGTTTTGTTGCAATACTGCGTTGCTCACAAAAAATTACTCCTTACATATGCGCCGTTGACACGTTACTGCGAAGCAGCCGTTTGCGGGAGACGGCGCTGGCGGTCATTCCCGCACCAGACGGCTCCCCCGCACCGTGTCTTGACCGCATATGCCGCGTCGCAATTTTTTGCTCGCGCCTTGT
>CAYOJU010000052.1:0-19390 GCA_964404355.1 uncultured Sideroxydans sp.
TGGCGAAGCTGGAAGGGAATAATCCCGCCGGTTCCGTGAAGGATAGGCCTGCGTTGTCCATGATACGGCGCGCCGAGGAACGCGGCACGATCAAGCCCGGCGACACACTGATCGAAGCGACCAGCGGCAACACCGGCATTGCGCTGGCCATGGCGGCTGCCACGCGCGGCTACAAAATGATTCTGGTGATGCCCGAGAACCAGAGCGTGGAACGGCGCCAGACCATGCGTGCGTTCGGCGCGGAACTGGTGCTGACCTCGAAAGCGGGCAGCATGGAACTCGCGCGCGACACGGCGGAGAAGATGCGCGATGCGGGCAAGGGCATCATCCTCGACCAGTTCGCCAACCCGGATAACCCGCTGTCCCATTACGAGGGTACCGCGCCGGAAATCTGGCGCGACACGCAAGGCAAAATCACCCATTTCATCAGCAGCATGGGTACCACCGGCACCATCATGGGCTGCTCGCGCTACTTCAAGGAAGTGAATCCGAATATACAGATCATCGGCGCACAGCCGGAAGACGGCGCGCAGATTCCGGGCATCCGCAAATGGCCGCAAGCCTACCTGCCCAAAATCTATGACCCGAAAAACGTGGACCGGCTGGAGAACGTTGGACAGAAAGACGCCGAGGAAATGACGCGCCGTCTGGCGTGCGAAGAAGGCATTTTCTGTGGCATTTCTTCCGGCGGTGCGCTGAGCGTGGCGCTGCGCATCTCGCAGCTCGTGCAGAACGCGACCATCGTATTCATCGTGTGTGACCGCGGCGACCGTTATTTGTCCACCGGGGTGTTTCCCGCCTGAGGCGCATGGCGTTGCAATCCGCAAGATTCCCCATCATCGCGGCACGCTTGGTATTGTGTGCCGCACTCCTGATTCCATTGTTTGCATCCGGCGAAGAGACCGTCAGTCCGCCTGCCCCTCCGGCCCAGGAGTTTGTGGGCCCGCCTGCACCTACT
The DNA here is from genome assembly GCA_964404355.1 of uncultured Sideroxydans sp. GTDB lineage: Bacteria > Pseudomonadota > Gammaproteobacteria > Burkholderiales > Gallionellaceae > Sideroxyarcus. Next base: position 959 of record CAYOJU010000052.1, read on the forward strand.
GCCGAAGAATTTATGGGGCCGCCTGCACCCACCCTTACTACTGAAGTGATACATGAGATGGATACGCAGCGCGACTATGTATCGGGGAAGTTCGTCGACTTTGTAACCGGCATTGATCGTTTTTTTGGTGACGATCGCCATTATCAGGAGGCTAACGACAGTGTGCTCCAGATTGATGTCGCCCGGGTAATGGGCTATGGCGGCTCGCACCAGTTCGCCTGGTCGGGCAGGGCCAAGGTGCATTTACCCAATGCCGAGCAGAAGCTGCACCTGGTATTAGAAACAGACCCTGACAAGGACGCTTCCGTAGACCCCAAACAGACACAGTCACCGCCACTCAAGCAGCCGGCCTCACCCACCAGCTATGCTGCTGCTTTGCGCTACGAAAAGGCGCAAGTGGATCGCTGGCACTTCAGTGCGGACGGGGGATTGAAGTTCCAGGGAGTGCATACGGCGCCCTTTGCGCGCGCCCGGGCCAACTTTATTGTTCCCGGTGAAGTGTGGCGCGTAAATTTGGCAGAGACGCCGTTCTGGTTCAACACCATCGGACTGGGCGAAACCACCCAGCTAGACTTTGAGCGCCCTGTCAGCGAAGCCGTCCTGTTCCGCGCTACCAGCATTGCCGCCTGGCTCAAAGATACGCACAACTTCGATCTGCGGCAGGATTTGACGCTCTTCCACAAGCTGGATGAACGTACCGCCCTGATGTATCAGGCGAGCGCGATCGGGGTGACTCGCCCGCAGACGCAGGTGACAGAATATGTTGTTCTGGCGCTGTATCGCTATAGGTTGCACAGGGAATGGATGTTCTTGGACATAAGCCCGCAGCTGCACTTCCCGAAGGCGTTGAGTTTCCGGGCTAACTCGGCACTCAGCATTCAGTTGGAGATGTTGTTCGATAAATCGAAGTGACGCAGGAATGTTGTGCGGGTGAATAATTAACGCGGGAATAATACTGTTGCGTTTGGTTCCCGAGCGATGGCCTGCTCAACATCATTCTGTGTCAGCCCCCCATCATGATGGCCAACCAGTTTGCCGGAAGGGGAAAAGAGGAAGCTGGTCGGCATGCCTTTCATCTCTCCGAAATCGCTGGCAATGTCTTCGTTACCCAGCACGACAGGGTATGAAATCGAATGCGCCCGGGCCGCGTCGAGGACTTCCTGATTTTTCTTGTACATCACCGCCACGCCGATCACCAGCACGTCTTTATGCTGTTTCTGCAGCGCATTGAGTTCCGCTATTTCCTGCAGGCACTCGGGGCACCAGGGCGCCCAGAAATTGACCAGAACCCACTTTCCCTTCTGTTCGGAGAGCTTGTAATGCGTCCCGTCCTTGTCTTTCAGATTCCAGTCAGCCGCCAGGGCAATTTGAACTGTACAAAGCGACAGCAGGAGCGCTGCCAGCGCTCCTTTCCATTTCTGCCGCAATTCCAGTGTTGTTGTTGGTTTCACAAGTACCGCCATCAGATGATTGTGGTTTTCTAAAACGATTGTCTCACGCCCATGGTCACAGTATAGCTGGGAGTCAATTGGAGCGAGTTGACGTTCTGGTAAATGGGAATCTGGACAAATCCGTAAACAGACGCGCCGCCCCCTACCCGCACCGAAATGCCGGGTGCCAGGTAGACCAGAGTGCCGCCGCTGACGGGAACGTTGGTGACCGGGTCAAGCGGAACATTGAAGCCGGTGCCGTTGTCGGTATCGGCCTGGCGCTTGATGATGTTGAGTTGCAGCATGGGCGAGACCTTAGCGCCAAACCCCGCGTATCGGATGCCGGTGTTGAGCGAATACGCATCACCCGGACGGTAGTCGGCGCCATTGAGCGACTTGGTTGCAACTGCGTGCTGCACGGTTCCCTGCAGGAACCAGCCATAGGTATTGATGGTGCCGGTGGTGTAGCCGCCCAGGATAATGTCGGTTGATCCGGTACCGATTTGCAGGCCCGCATCCAGGGCAGTGCCGTCACTGAAAGTGTTGCTTGTGCTGCCGGTGGGTAGCTTGATGCCGACGATCAGGCCGGAAGCGTTGTCCGCCGAGAGTCCGTTGTAGCGTCCGACAATTCTGATGTCGCCTATCCCGCTGTTGGACGAGGTGACGAGCGCCGTTGTGTCAACAGCTGTTGCTCCAGTATACGCAGGGGTGCCATACCCATTGTCGCCGTAGGTGCCGTGATTCCGGTTCAAATAAGGAATTGCAATGCTCACCCCCCATGTATCGGCGTTATAGATCAATGATGCCGTAATTGTATTTGTCTTGGTGTAAGCCTCGACTTCTTGTCCAACAGCATATTGGCTATTGATCAGGCTGGATGAGGCGGCGCTGGTGCCATAGCGTTGCTTGTTCTGGTTGAGATAATCGTAAGAGAGGTCGGCGGTGAAACCGGGCTTGCTGGAAATGCCCTGCGATTCCCAGTCCTTGGACAGCGTGCATCCGCAGGCGGCACAGGCAAACACCTCGGCGCTGGAAACAAGCGCTGAGAATCCGAGCGCCAGCGCGAGCGCAGAACGCAAATTGAAGAACGAAGATTTTGTAATTGTAGTTGCGTGAAGTTGTTGCATGACCGATCTCCCCGATGTTGTTTATTTAATAGTTATTTGATTCCAAGGAATCATGGTTTGCATTATATGGACACGCTTTCTCTGCCGGGTGCGGCATATTGTCGCAGGCGACTGTCCATCCCCTGCGCTCTGTGTGGCTTATACGGTTTCGTCCTGAACCGGGCTATTTCACAGATGAGATATGTCTCCTGCCGCACTGTGCGCGTAGTTTATATAAGAAAAAGCATGCAGGCCGTCGTGCCACTTCCAAATATGGGGAATTACGCACTACTATCGCAATTGTTCTAACGTGAAGAAAGTGAAAAAATGGAAATGACCAGTCCGGGTCAAATGCCCCGTGGAGCGCTTCGATTTGCGATGCTGTTTCTGCTGGGGTATTCGCTTGCAGCCTGCGCGTCGCCCGTTACGCCTCCCCCGAAAACCAACGCGCCGGTCGAAGTGCACAATGCCATGGCGCAATCGGTTCGTGCAATCATCTATTTCCGGCGACCGACAGCAGATAACAATGCCCTGTCGGCGGCCATTGCCGAAGCATGTCGTTGCCAGCCGGTATTTGTTCGTTCTTATGACAGCGATGCGCTGATCTACGAGACTGCGTTGCCCCAGGGGCAGGATTTTGATGCCTTCAGGAAGGCCCTGATGCAGAATGCAGTACAACTCGGGATCAGGATTGTGGAACAGGATCGCGTAATGCATATCCAATAGAGGTTTTGCTGAAAGTGGTATTCACTTCCGGTTTGGCATGCGCGGGGAAGACGTGCAATGTTTGCGGGCTTGGTTCAATGGCAAAGGGAATGCTCGTATGAAACAAGGTACACGCAGCACTGTTTTAATTGCACTGGCCGTGGCCTTGGCGGGTAACTCCTTGCCTGTTCTGGCGGCGACAGGGATCGTTGCGGCGAACCTAGTTGCGCCGAGAACCCAGGCAACGCCGAGCGCCAGGGTGAGCGACAGGCTGATCGTCAAATTCAAACCCAGTGCCCTGTATCAAGGCATGACGGCCAAGCAGGTCAACGCCCAACTCATGCAGCCGCTGACCGCGGGGACGATTGTCCAGTTGCAGGCAGCGACAAATGCTCCCCTGACTGAATCACACGCGATCTCGAATGGGGCGCATGTACTCTCGCTTGGTGGGCAACCCGATCGGCAGGCGATGGACAATGCCCTCGCGGCCATCAGGAATCTTCCCAATGTGGAGTATGTTGAAGAAGACCGGATAATGACCGCCCTGGCCGTGCCGAACGATGACATGTACACCAGCGTTAAAAATGGAGCGACCTACCCGGGCTTGTGGGGTCTGTGGCCCGTCACCCCGAATGGGGGGGCTCAGGGCAGCTATGGTGCCAACTTTCAGGATGCATGGAATACCAGCATAGGGGCCGGTGTGGTCGTTGCGGTGGTCGATACCGGCATTACCCCGAATATCGATATCGTGGGAATCAACCAGGTGGTTGCTGCGGGTTCTGGCAGCAATCTGATTTCCGTCGGCTATGACTTCATTTCTGACTGCAGAGTGCGCGGTGCCACGTCGACCGGCGGCTGTGCTGCAAGTACGGCGGCCGCTTCTACGACTCGCTCACCGGTGGCAGATGCGTCGGATACAGGTGATTGGATTACAGCGCAGGACAAGATCGACAATCCGAATTGGGCAACCGCTGCAGTTCCGGTATCCGACAGTTCCTGGCACGGCACCATGGTGTCCGGCATTATTGCGGCGCTCGGCAACAACAGCTTTGGCGTGATCGGTGGCGCCTATGGCGCCAAGATACTGCCGGTCCGCGTTCTCGGGAAAGGCGGCGGAAATGAGAATGATGTTGCCGAAGCGATCAAGTGGGCCGCCGGTGTGCACAGCACCATTGCCAATCCTCATCCGGCCAAGGTCATTAACCTGAGCATGGGGACGAGTGGACCGTGCAGCGTGACCATGCAAAACGCGATCAATGCGGCCGTGTCGGCCGGTGCGGTGGTGGTGGTCGCGGCGGGCAATGATGGGATGGATGCCAAGGACGCAACCCCGGCAAACTGCAATAACGTGATTTCCGTTGCGGCCATCGGCAGGGACGGCAGCCGCGCATCGTACAGCAATTTCGGTTCGTCAACTTTCGTCAGTCTGGCCGCACCGGGCGGTGATGGTGCCGATCTCACTTACGATCCCGGTATCTGGTCCGCTTCAAACGCCGGGTCGAGTGTGCAAAGTAACACCCCGCTCTATGGCTATTTTGTTGGCGCCTATGGCACCAGCATGGCGGCGCCGCATGTGTCGGCGGCAGCAGCATTGTTGTTGTCGAAAAATTCAACACTGTCGCCGGCGCAGATCAAAAGCTATCTGACAACCTATACGACCCATTTCCCGTCGTTTGCAGGCAGCGCTCATGCGCCTATTGGTACGGATTGTTCCGTCAGTCTGAATTGTGGCGCCGGGATACTCAACGTAGCGTTGGCTGTGCAGAACACGCCGGCTGCCGGTGGCGGTGGAGGAGGCGGTGGTGGTGGTGGATGTTCGGCGATGCCGGTCGGCGCGAACCCCGATATTTCCCTGCTGCTGGCACTGCTGGCAGTCGGCGCGTATTGGCTGCGTCGTCGAGTAGTTTGCGATCATGGTGCGGCCTGATTATCGGTTAATCGCTGCCGTTGTTGCGCCGCTGTTGCTGGGCCCGTGGCTCCCGCCATGGGCTGACACCCTCTTGTCGAGGGGATGGTTCGCTGCGATCCTGTTTGTCATATCCGTCGCCGTGCTGGAAGAGGTGATTTTTCGGGGTGGCATTCAAGGCGCGTTGCTGCGCAAAGAAGTTTTCAAACTCAAACTGCTTGGTTTGAGTCGGGCGAACTGGCTGACCAGTTTGCTCTTTGCCGCGGCGCATGTCTGGCAGCATCCTGTGGCGCTTGTTCCGGGATATTTTGTCGTCTCGCTTGTCTTGGGCCATTTCCGCGAGCGTTATAAAGGCATCCTGGTTCCCGTGGCCTTGCATGCCTGGTACAACTTGGCTTTGTTGTTTATCCCCGGACTCTTGAACTAGTGCGTGTGATGCGTTCCGTGCGGCTTACTCGCTTTGCGCCAGCCGCGGTTTGGCCAGCGCCGGACTCTGCGCAAAGTAGCGCTTCACCCCACCCAGAATGGCACGCGCCAACTTGTCCTGATAGGCGTCATCCTTCAATCTCAACTCTTCGGTTGGGTTGCTGATGAAAGCGGTTTCCACCAGTATCGAAGGCGTATCCGGCGATTTCAGTACCGCGAAGCCCGCTTGCTCGACGCGGCCGCGATGCAGTGTGTTGATGCCACCCAGTTCCTTGAGTACGTGTTTGGCCAGCTTCATGCTGTCGCTGATGGTGGCGGTCTGCGACAGGTCGAGCAGGGTGCGCGCGAGGTAGGGGTCTTTTACCGCGAGATTCACGCCGCCGATAAGGTCTGCTTCGTTTTCTTTCTTCGCCAGCCAGTTCGCGCTGGCGCTGGTCGCTCCGTGTTCGGATAGGGCGAATACCGATGATCCGTGAGCATTCGATCTGACGAAGGCGTCGGCATGGATGGAGACGAACAGGTCGGCATGGGCCTTGCGTGCTTTTTCCACGCGTCCGCCCAGCGGAATGAAGTAATCGCCGTCGCGGATCAGGATGGCGCGCATCCCCGGCATTTCGTCAATTTGTGCTTTGAGCCTGCGCGCGATGGATAGCGTCACGTTCTTTTCATAGGTGCCACGGCGCCCGCGCGCACCGGGATCTTCACCGCCGTGCCCGGCATCCACGGCAACGAGCAGGATGCGGTTGCTGAGCTCCGTACGCCCTTGCAGGGCAGGTTTGGCCGGTTCGGCGACATTCGGCCAAGTCGTGACCTCCGGCGTTTCCACGACCGCACTGGCGACGGCAGGCTCGCTCGCGGTGAGTACGTTTTCACCACGTTGCGCCAGCGCCATCAATGGATCGATGGCGACCAGAGGATATACGTCCAGCACCAGACGGTGACCATATTCGGCGACGGGTTGCAGGCTGAACAACTGCGGCTTGACCTGGGCCTTGAGGTCGAGCACCAGGCGCACTACGCCGGGTTTGAAACGACCAATACGCACGCTCTTGATGTAGGGGTCGTCGTTGCCGATCTTGCCGACCAGTTCATTCAGGGCGGCGTTGATTTCGACGTCTTCGAGGTCGATCACCAGACGCTCCGGATTTTTCAGGGAGAACAGGTTGTAGCGGATGGGCTGTTTCGATTCGAGCGTCAGGCGCGTGTAATCCTGCGCCGGCCAGATACGCGTCGCAGTAATGGCAACCTCCGCAAAGGCAGAGGGCAACCAGCAAAGCATCAGGATGAAAATCAGGCGGGCAGTGCGTTCAAACATTTCTGTCCCGCGTCGGTATAGGCATGGAGCAGGAGTTCTCGTCCGTCCTGAAGAATTTCGAAAGTGAGACTGATATCTGCAGGGGGTAAAAGTCCTGTGGCCTGTTCCGGCCATTCCACCAGGCAGATATTGCTTCCGTCGAATTCATCGCGAAATCCTGAACCCTCCCATTCTTCGGCATCGCGAAAGCGATACAGGTCGAAGTGGAGCAAGTGTAACCCAGCTGCTTCGTAACGCTCAATCAAGGTGTAAGTGGGGCTTTTCACGCGACCGGTATAACCCAGCGACAGCAACAGCGCCCGTACCAGCGTGGTCTTGCCCGCACCAAGATTGCCGCGCAAATAGATCACCAGTCCCGGCTGCAAAATGCGCGCGAAACGTCCCGCAAAGGCCGTAGTGGCGGCCTCATCGGGCAAGTTAATTCGGCTATGATTCGGTTCATGCAAAACGGGATACCTCAATCGGATTACGCAGCACTTGCCGCGCGCATCAAGGCGTGGGGCAATGCGCTCGGATTTCAGGCGGTGGGTATCAGCGATACGCACCTCGATGCAGCCGAAACGCATCTGCTGCAATGGCTGGCGGACGGTCATCACGGCGCGATGGATTATATGGCAAAACATGGCGCCAAACGTGCGCGTCCGGCAGAACTGCTGCCCGGCACATTGCGTGTCATTTCGGTGCGCATGAATTACTACCCGGAATCAACCAAGGATACGCATGAGGTACTGGCTGACGGCAGCCGTGCCTTTATCTCACGCTATGCCTTGGGGCGCGATTACCACAAAGTACTGCGCAACCGCCTGGAGAGGCTGGCACGACAGATACGGGATGAAGTCGAGTGCCAGTGTCGCGTGTTTACCGATTCAGCCCCGGTGCTGGAAGTGGAACTGGCGCAGAAGGCGCATCTGGGCTGGCGCGGCAAGCACACGCTGTTGCTGTCGCGGGAGCAGGGATCGTGGTTCTTTCTGGGGGAAATATTCATTGATCTGCCGCTGCCCGTGGATAAGACGCATGGCAACCATTGCGGAAGCTGCAGTGCCTGCATCGACATCTGTCCCACCCGGGCCATTACGGCACCTTACCAGTTGGATGCGCGGCGCTGCATCTCTTACCTCACGATTGAACTCAGGGACAGTATCCCCATCGAGCTGCGCCCACTCATCGGCAATCGCATCTACGGCTGCGACGATTGCCAGTTGGTTTGCCCGTGGAATCGTTTTGCGCAGAAGTCCGTCGAGCCGGATTTTGCCGTGCGCAACGGCCTTGATGATATTGCGCTGACTGAGTTGTTTGCCTGGGACGAAGCGACTTTCCACCGCAAACTGGCCGGCGGTGCCATCCACCGCATCGGACACGAGCTTTGGCTGCGCAATATTGCCGTGGCACTGGGTAACGCCAGTTCAACGCCGGGCATTGTTGCTGCGTTGCAGACACGCTCGAAACACCCGTCCAGCCTGGTGCGCGAGCACGTCGAATGGGCTTTGCGACAGCATTCCGAGTGGTGAGCTCGGGTACAAATTCCTTGACAATTCCGGCTGCTCGCATAAAATGCGCGCCTCTTCCGGGTCGTTAGCTCAGCTGGTAGAGCAGCGGACTCTTAATCCGTTTGTCGCAGGTTCGATCCCCGCACGACCCACCAATAAGAAAGGCCTCGCGTATACGCGGGGCCTTTTGTTTTTTCTGCAACATCAGCGCAGTCAGAACTTGAACACGAAACCGGCAGAAACTTGCGCCAGACTGACCTTCAGGGTCGATTGAGATTATATTTGCCGAAATTCTCATATTGGGCGCGAAGCGCATAGGTTTTATTGAAGTCGTATTGAAGACCTAGGCCATAGGTTAAACTACTTTTTGCGGTTTTAATTCGCAGATTATCCCCGGCTTCATAGATTCCTGGAGCACCACTGCAAATAGTGCAATAAGCAGAGAAGCTTTCATCGAATTCAGCTCGAACGGCGCCAATTTTCCCCAATAAGGAAACTCCTCCACCCATAGGAAAAGTTCCGGTCCCAGCAATAGCCCATCCAGTCGATTTCATTTTCCATGCCCCTGAGAACCCGGTAATAGACATACCATTGATTTCAGCTTTTGCTAGGTCGCCATAACTAATTTCAAGTCCCCATAGAGGAGTAAATTGATAATCGTATGCCAATCGGAAAGCACTATGCCTTTCCGAACAATTCCCTCCTGGAATATAAATTGAGGCCAATATTGATTTGCAAGCCCCCTGTTCTTTGGCATATCCAGCACTAAGAACAAGAGCTGAGTTCCACGTTTCGGCAGCGAAGGCTGGCGAAGTTATCAAGTAACCTATCAGTACCAACCCCAAAATATTGAAGCGGAATTGCATTCTTTTTTCCTTCCACAGAAAGCTATTAATAAGCCCGGAAGCGCAGCGTGTTCTTTCCCTGTAGAAAACGCTCAGGCGATGATGAAGAATCAATTCGCAACATGCTTATGAGGACTGACCATCTTAATTTTATGGTTATTTTCAATTAAGTGCTACAACATGTTGAGGATATTGCTGTTGATTTAAAAATTTCACATGGTTGTTGCAGTGACTCCGGATCAGCATGGAGCGCCTGATTAAGCCGAATAAATTTCGGCAATATCTGGGTTTTCAACCAGTCGGCAAAGTCGAAGTGATTGTCGAGAATGATTCCAGGATGGGTAAATTCAATTTAATTTTCATCAAGATACGTGTTTATACGTAAGTGTTCGTTCGTATATATCCAATTGCACTGCCGCTGTAATCTCCACTCAACGGATTTGTCAGAATTTCAGGCGCCATCAGGGGAGAAAATATGAAATTGCAGAGTGAAGAGAGCGCTGCCAGAGGAACGTATGTTTTTGCCAAGGCCATAGGAACCGAGGAGCTCAGGCAGCATTTGGCAGATCAACATGAGCCTCCTGCGTTGTCTCTTGACGAAAGAGGAATGATTCAGGATTGCAGCAAGTCTTTCAGGAAGTTATTCGGCTTTCGGCGCAGCGACTTGGTCTGGCAGCATGTTTCGACTTTGTTTCCCCAGCTTGAGGGCGTTGAGTTGGTGCAGGCCGGCCAGGTGAATGCATTGTTAAATTACCTTTCCCGCTGTGGAAAGATCTATGAGGCAAAGAATCGTCAAGGTGATACTTTTTCGACCAATTTGAGTTTCGTGCGTATTGAACACAATGGGAAGGGTATCCTGAGACTGATAGTGCACCCCTTCGCTAGCGCGAAATGTGATGGCGATGCACAGAGTCTGGGTTTGGCCCCGGAATAATCACTATACCTGATGTAACAAATGCCCACGGCGTGAGTGATATTTTTTCATGCGTGGGCTTTCATAATTCCTGGGGCGTCTCGCCCTGCTCCTCGCACTAATAACACTCGCCTGGAACCGGTTCTGTTTCAGGGCGGTGTTAGTGCGCACACCATTTCCATGTCATCATAAGGATACGACAAGTTGAGGCTGGCTGGAAATTGGCGGGCTTGGCTGCCTCAATCTTTCCTTGCGACTGGCTCACTTGGTTCGCCAAGTCCTCGGTCAGTACAGTAAATATTTCGTTAGAAACTGGGTGGGATTCTTATACGTATAAATACGTATTTTTTGAAATGTAGGAAGATTTCCTATATACAAGGCGACTGGAGAAAGCTATAGAGATATTTTGTGGCTCGATTGTATGTTTGAAACAGTTACTTACAATTTTTGAGGAAATGGCTGTTGCTGATTTGCGTATATTTCAAGAAAAGCAGCTAGAGGGATTCCAGGCAGGGTTCCTAAGATTAATATCGTGGAATGACGTCACCACACAAAATGTGGACGGACGCTGGCAAAGGGGAAATTTTGGTACCTCCGAAGGGTAAACAGGGGCGGAGCAACTCCGGGCTTGGTTCTCAGGGCTCATCGCGCCTGAAAGCCGCTTCACCAATAGTTCAAGTTCAGCACTCAGATGTACCAAGTCACTCATCCGAGAAAACATTGCAAGAACTTCAGAAGCAACTGTCCGAGATTAAACTTCGGAACGATGAATTGATGCGCGAACACTCTGCTTTGGCACAAGTGCGCGATCGCTATATGGAGCTTTTCGAGTTTGCCCCTGTCGGCTATCTCACACTCAACAGCAAAGGCTCAATAGATGAGATCAATCTGACCGGTGCAGTCATGTTGGGTGGGGAATACAATAAATTTGTAAATCAACCTTTCTCGGACTTTGTTGCGCCCGAAGATGTTGATCTTTGGGTTCAGTATTTCAGGCAAACGAAACAGCTTGGTCAGCAAAGGAGTTGCGAACTGGTTCTTAAGCGTGTTGATGGAACGACCTTTCACACAAGGCTGGATAGCAGGCATGTAAAAGTTGGCGGTGTGTCGGCGATAATCTTTGTTATCTCCGATATCACCGATCAGAAACGTAACGAAAAGGAATTGATGGAGTGGAGAAATGAAATGGCTGAGCTGAGAAAAATTCAGATCGCAGCTCAGACAGCTACCGCGATCGCGCATGAGTTGAACCAGCCGCTGCTGGCTATTGCCACCTACAGTGAGGCGGCGCTCAAGTTATTAATGGCCGAGAATCCCGAGATGAGCAAAATCGCCAAAGCGGTCTATAGTAGCGAACAACAAGCACAGCGCGCGGGGAAAACGATCCATGAACTGCTCGATTTTCTGAGCCTCAAGGAAGTTCCAATCGAGGCATTCGACCTTAACCGGGTAATCAATGAAGTCGTCAAGGCTGCCAGATCGGAGCATGAATTGCAGTTTGAGTTCATCCTCCAGTTGGAAGACAGGCTGCCGCTGGTTTTTGCCAACCGTTTCCATGTCGAAAAGGTGTTGTTCAATTTACTCAGAAACGGTATTGAGGCCATGCATGAAGCTGCAGTGCCACTACCTGCCATTACGGTGACAGTGCTTACTAAAATCGGGGCTGATTACGCCCAAATGACCATACAGGACAACGGGCCGGGCGTTAAGGAAGAATATTTGCATCTGCTGTTCAAGCCGTTTTTTACTACCAAGTCAAAGGGCATAGGCATGGGACTTGCGGTCAGCCGTTCCCTGATCGAGGCCAACGGCGGACAGCTCTGGATTGATCCGTCCGAAGGCCCCGGCGCTACCTTTCACCTAACTTTACCTTTTGCATCATGAGCGATCTTGGTTACGTATACATTGTGGATGACGACGCTGCAGTACTGGATTCGATCCGGATGCTGCTGGAAGCTGCCGGATATGCAGTTGCAGTGTTTCATGGAGCAGAAGATTTTCTGGAGATCTGCACTCCCGATACCCAGGGATGCATCATTCTTGACGTGAACATGCCGGACATGGACGGGCCGGCATTGCAGGAAGAGTTGATCCGGCGCGGCCTGCATCTGCCGATTATCTTTCTGACGGGGCATGGCACCATCCCGTTGACAGTACGCACCATCAAGGCCGGCGCAGTGGACTTTCTGACCAAGCCGGTGGCTGGGTCGGTATTGCTCGAACGCGTGCAGGAGGCAATGAAGAAGTGCGCCAATCTGCAGGAACAAGCCAGAGTTTCCCAATCAATTACGCAACGTCTTGCAACGCTGACCGAGCGCGAGCGAGAAGTCATGAGGCTGGCGGTTGAGGGGCACACCAGCAAAGAAATCGCACAACGACTGGATATCAGCTACCGGACAGTGGAAATTCACCGCGCACACCTCATGCAGAAAAGTGGTGCGTCCAACATGCTTGAGCTTGCACGCATTATCACGCAGGAAGCGCATCATTAGGCTTCGATGCTGCATACGTATTCGTACTGATTTAATCTCGCCTCAGGTTGATGCAAGCTTGATGGCCGGGATTTCAGGGAATCACTATGCAATCGAAAGCCTACGAAAAGCCACAGGGTCGAAGTGTGTTCGAAGCCATTCTCGCGCGACGTTCGGTTCGAACATATGCACCGGTTGTACTTGGTTTCAGTACGGTAAACACATTGCTGGAAGCGGCCGTGCGTGCACCTACGGCAATGCATGAGGAGCCTTGGGCATTTGTCGTGATCCAGGATAAACAGATACTGAACAAGCTTTCAGTTCGCGCCAAGCCGATATTTATCAAGGAAATGCGTCACCGCAATTCGCAAGGTTCCAGCCACTCTTTTGAACATTTTGATCAGACTGATTTCGATATTTTCCACGGTGCCAGCACGCTCATTGTTATCTGTGCCAGGCCATTGGGGCCCTTTGTTACTGCGGATTGCTGGCTGGCGGCTGAAAATCTGATGCTGGCGGCATGTGACATGGGGTTGGGTAGTTGTGTAATCGGTTCTTCGGCTTCTGTCCTGAATATTCATAAAGTAAAAAAGGAGCTTGGTATTCCGGATACTTATACGGCTATCGCTCCCATCATTGTGGGAGTGCCAAGTGAAGAAACTCCTGCAACCAGAAGAAATGAACCCTTGGTTCTTGCCTGGAAACAAAATGCGGAATCCGGCTTGCAATGAAGAAAGGCAAGCAGGCGAAGTGCAGTGGCAGCAATTACACGATTCGTGTCAACGAGTCGTTGTTTGGCAAGCAACGGGCGTTGGTGAGTCGCCGTTTTTTACTCGCCAACAGGGCGTACTAGTATGCGCAGGAGGCGGCTCCCGTCATATCCGATATGAGCGATACTCAAATTGCTTGAGAAGACTTCACCTTGCCGGTTTTGTGTGAGGAAGAGGTGGCCGCAACGGCATAGGTAATTTAGTAAGGGGTTAATTTGACCTGCATGGACTATCTCTACCCCGGCGAGTTGCGGAAACAATATTGAAAAATGTTGGCATACCAAATCAATTTGGCTGAAACCAAACAGCCTTTCCAGTGATTCGCTGCATTCCTGAATCATGCCCCGTTCGTCCAGTGATAGAGCGGGAGGCTCATCCCATTCAGTCAAGTATTCATCAGCCATCTTGTGCTTGGTGCAGGAATGAGCTTTGATTTGGCTTGCCGAGTCAGTATCGATGTTTAAGTTCATTTTTCACTCCCTGGACACAACACCTTGAAATGGTGGCTAATGAGGAAGTGTGAAGTTACCGAGACATTGCGATCAAATAAATACAGGTGAATACTTACGTAAGAATACGTATCTTTTGCTATTGGCAATGTTCGGCGTTACTCTCCCAGATGTCCTGTCTTCAGTTATTTTGTCTTTGGTGATTTTCAGCAGCCATAGAGGTGCAACACCGAAGTGCCGCTCTAACTCGATGTATTGAGTCTCATGCGCGTATCTTGCAGGATGAGCAGCTTGGGAATTGCTATCCCAAGAGATAAGACGATCCGGGTGGTCATGACGGATTGCATGAATTGCACCAATCAGTGTGGAGGTTCAGGAATGACTCAGCACGTGGATAAAACTGCAATATTCGATACCCTGGCCAACCAGGCTGCCCAGGGCGAACTGGTGTTCTCGACCGGAGCTCAAGTTGCGCTCAAGCTGCACCGTGCGCTTGACGACCCTGATTGCCCTATCAATACCGCGACCATGCTGATACGGGCCGAGCCGTTACTCTCGGCTCGGGTGATTGCGATCGCCAACTCGGCGGTTTACAACCGGTCAGGGCGGGAAATTGCCGATGTGCAAATGGCGGTGTCCCTGCTCGGATTCAAAACGATCCGCTCATTGGCAATGGCATTGGTTACGCGCCAGATGGCGGGGAAATCGAACAATCCGTTGCAGCATGAATTGGTCAATAAACTGTGGGAGCACTCGGCACATGTTGCTTCGCTTGCACATGCGATTGCCCGCCATGTTACGCATCAGGATCCGGAGACGGCATTGTTTGCCGGCATCATTCACGAGATTGGCGGTTTTTACATGCTTTCGCGCGCAGAAGAGTTCCCGGGGTTGCTGGAGGGGGACTTTGACGAGTGGGTAGAAGGAGGGGAGATCAAGGTGGGCAGGGCAGTCGTTGGCAAACTGCAGGTGCCCGCTTCGGTGACCGCTGTCATGGAGACTTTCTGGGACGGTTTTCTTGACATACCACCCACGACACTGGCGGATACTTTGCTGCTGGCAGAAGAGCTTGCTCCAGTGCCGTCGCCTCTGCATAAAGTGGACAGCAAAAATACGGATGCCAGCATGAAGGCAAGCATCGAAATGGAGATCGGCGAAGAAACGCTTACCCGCATTCTCAATGAAGCGGCCGAAGAGATCGGGTCTCTGTCCAAAGCGTTGCAATTCTGACCGGAGTTGTTTGCCGAAAGAATGTTGAGGCCGGGTGTGGGCTGCAAGGAGATTTCGTCGCAGCCTGTTTGTATTACTGCGTTTGCCTGGCTAGAGGCTGTGGTCGCGAGATTCCAAATCCCTGCGCATAATCGATGCCCACCTCGCGAAGCTTGGCGATGGTTTCTTCGTTTTCTACCAACTCAGCGATCGTTTTAACACCTATCAATCTGGACACCCTGTTGAGGGCAATTATTTTGGCGAGTTCCACCGGATCGCGCAGAATGTTGAAAATGATATTGCCGTCGATTTTCAGAAATTCCACCCGGAAGCCGCGAATTTGATCGAATGAAATCCGGTCATGACCGAAGCCGCTGATAGCAAGCTGGCAACCGCACTGTCTGATCCGCTGTGCAAATTCGGCAACGGCGTCAGGCCTCAAGGTGAGTTCGGAATTCGGTATTTCAAAGCACAGTGCGGCGCCTGGTACGCCATATTCCATTAGTGTCAACTGCAGGAATTCCGGGAAGCTGGAATCGCGTATTGTTGCTCCCGACAAATTGATGAAAAATATCGAGCGCTTCCTTTTTTCATCCAGGGAATTTGGATTGGAGGCCCATTCCGTCACGTGTTGCACAACCCAGCGATCCAGATGCGTCATGAGGCCGTATTTTTCGGCCAAAGGGAAAAATGCGCCGGGCGGCATCATGCCTTCTTCTTCTTCAATCAGTCGAACCAGAATTTCGTAATGCTCGGCTTCTCCGGAATCAAGTGCCACGGGAGTGATGAGTTGGCAGTACAGGCTGAAATCCCCTTTCTCGATGGCAACCCGGATATTGTTGGCGTTTTTCTGTCCCGAAATTTGCTCGGAGAATGACTCCACAAACGCATCCTGACTCGATTTTTCATCGTGCACGGGCGTATGCATTCCGGCCTCGTCGCCGGCGCGAGCGGCTGCGTTGATATCAACTGTCGGCTTGTGCAGGTCGCCGGGTGACGTGATGTCATTCATCAACAAGAAGAACCCGGTTACCTTGCCATCCTCGCCGAATTGCGGGACATGTTCGACGTGTAAACGGTAGAGCGAGCCATCCGCCATTTCCTGTGTTCTGGCATATTGCACGTGAAGTCCATCCAGGGATTGGCGGATCGAAGTCGCTGTTTCCTGATAGACATGAGAGCCAAGGATCTTCCGGATATGCTGGCCGTCGATCTGGTCCGGTCGCAAATGAAGCCAATCCAGGAATGCATGATTGTGATATCGGCATTGCCCTTCGGTATCGATGAAAGCCACCATTGTAGGCAATACTTCGTCGATCAGATGCAGCCGCGGTTTGCTGGCAGCAAGCGCATCTTCGGCCCATTTGCGCAGCTGTTTCTCATGTTCGAGCTTGTCCCGGATAACCGACAATTGTGCCGAACGTCTTGCCGCGAGCCACTCCGCCCGTGAAACACGGACAGCTTCGGAAAGAATTGCGGCCACCAGCACACCGCCGAGGAAGGTGACCCATTGCAGGCCAAGCTGGGTGAAGTAAATCGTGAAAACGAGTGCCACAGAAGTGGCTATGACAGCCAGGGCAGAAACGAATGGACGAACAGCGCGAAACAGAACGCGGGGCTTCATTTTCCACTCCTTTCTGTCCGGTGCGAGGCTTCGCTTTGAAAACGGCATATGGGAGTAACAGCCTACCACTAGCCGTACGGGCTAGCCACGTTATTTCTGCGTATCAATACCCGTCATACAACTCGGCATATTCCTTCAGGTGGAGTTCGAGTACCTTGGCGCGTTTGATCTTCAACGTGGGCGTCAGCGTTCCGTTATCGGTCGTCCACGGCTCGCTCAGCAGTGCGATCTTGCGAATACGGGCGTAACCGGGGAAAGCGTGCAGTTGTTGCGTCACGCGCTGCAGCGCGTAGGCTTTGGTCTGCGAAGAATGCAGGTTCTCGGGCCATTCGACAGGCAAGTTGCGTTCGTGCATGGCAGCGACCCAGCGCTCGCGGTTCACCACAGCCAGCAAGCCCAGATAGGCCTTGCCTTCGCCCACCACCATCACTTGTTCGAACAGCGGATCGGACAAAATGGCGGCCTCCATGTCGTTGGGTGGAATCTTTTCCCCGTTGGACAGCACGATGATTTCCTTGATGCGCCCGGTGATGGTGATGCGGCCCTGCGCATCAATGCTGGCAACATCGCCGGTATTGAGCCAGCCATCCGGGCCTATCATTGCCTTCGTCGCCGCCTCATTGTTCCAGTAACCCATCATCACGCTGGGGCCGCGCACTTCCAGTGCGTTGTGTTCGCCCAGTCGTATTTCAAGATTGGGTACCTTGGGGCCGACACTGCTGGGCAGGTTGTCGTGCTCGCGGTTGACGCTGATCACCGGACTGGTTTCGGAAAGGCCGTAGCCTTGCAGAATATGCATGCCGAGACCGATGAAGGTGCGCGCATTGTCGGCAGAGAGCGCGGCACCTCCGGTGATGGCGAGGCGCATTCTGCCGCCCAGGCGTGCGATCAGTTTGTCCGCCACCAGCTTTTTGAGCAGCGGCCACAACAGCAATTTCGGATGCCAGGACGCGCGTCCCTGAACATGTTCGAAATGCCGGTTGCCGACATTGACGGCCAGTTCGAACAAATAGCGCGTCGCGGCCGGTCCCTTGTCCAGCTTGCTGCGGATGCCGGATTGGATACGCTCGAAAATGCGCGGCACCGAGATCAGCACCGTGGGACGGATGAGAGCAAGGTCTTCCTGCAACTGCTGTACCGAGCGCGCATAGGCAACTCTGGCTCCGGCCATCACCGGCACGTAATAGCCCGCCGTGCGTTCCAGGCAGTGCGACATCGGCAGGAATGACATGAAGATGTCGCTGGTGTAAACGGTAAAGCATTGCAGTGCGCCTTCCGCATTGCTGAGCAGGTTGCGGTGGCTCAGCATCACGCCTTTGGATTTACCGGTGGTGCCGGAGGTATAGACGATGCTGGCAAGGGTGTCAGGATCGCGCAACAGATGGCGGAAACCTTCGTGGGTATCCGGCACCCATTCATCCATACTGCGCAAACGTTCGTCGTTGTCGCCTTCCGGCGGCGTGCGCAGCGTGACGATACGGGTCAGCGTGCTGATGCCGTTGCAGGCTTCGTGCAACGGGTGCCAATGCGTCGCATTGTCGATGAGCAGTACCTTTGCGCCGGAATCCTCCAGCACATGTGCGACGTTTTCGGGGCGATCCGCGACATACAACGGCACCGTGACCAGACCCATGCCCAGGGCGGCCTGGTCGAACACTACCCATTGCGGCGAATTTTTCAGCATGATGGCGACACGGTCGCCTGGTTGCAGGCCTTCGCGAGCCATGGCGGCTTGCCAGCGCGCAATCTCGTGTTCCATTTCCTGCCAGGTCAGCT